>NZ_JACJOV010000025.1:0-5136 GCF_014695745.1 Leptolyngbya sp. FACHB-671
TCAGGAGCGACCGAAGAGTGGCGATTTCATCCACTGGTCTGAGCTGATCGCGAACGCCGTAGCAGGAGGCGGCAGCCAAAAAGAGGCGCGCTCACACCTGAAGTCGAACGCTAAGTCGACTTGGCAGCTCGTATCATGGTTGACGCACGCGTCCGGTGCAAATCGGTTCGATGCCGAGCTCGCCCTGGAGGCGACGCACGGCGTCCTAGCTGCGTTCAGTATGGCCATCGTGCGTTTGGAGCGGGGCATTCCGGCACGCTGCCCGAACTGCGGTTCGTACAAGGTCGGATCGCGGGAGGTCGAGGTGGAGGCAGGAACTTGGCACCGCCTGGCGTTCTGCCAGTCATGTGGAGCGTCAGAATCAGCTCCCGGCTCGTCCACTCCGGAATCTCCCAAACCGGGTGTCTAACAACCCTGGTGTAGCGGATTTTCTGAAGCCGCTTGCTGTGTCGCAAAGTTCCTAGCAACCGCTAACCAGGAACGTTATGCGATTCTATTTTTTCTTGGGGCAGCGCTTAGGTTTAGCCTGCAATGGCTTCAAGATTTAGCGTAGTTCTGTCTCAGATTCAAAATCAGGTAGGCATATAGCAAAAAAGTTGTTGTATATACTCAGTCAAATAACGTAATGGAAAGTTTCTCAAAAGCAAGTGAGTAAGAAATTAGAATTCTATTCGTATGAAAAGGGTACTGCCTTCCGACATGCTGTTGAAGCAAGGAAAAAATTTGGAACGATCGATTCTGACAGGCATGCTTATGAAAAGGCGTTGAAAGATGTTCGCACTGAGCCAGAGCTAAGTGTGGACGATGATGTTGCAGTGATCCGCCTATGGCAAAACTATCTTGTGAGGTTTGGTAGAGATTTGGACAGGCAAATTGATGGACTTTCTACAGAGGTCATTGCCTGTAGAGATTCTTGGAGAGATGATGCGAGAAGGATAAAGGCAATATTAGATCGTCTCTTGCATCATAGATTTCCAATTAGAAATTTTGAAGAAGAGGTTCAGGAATTTATACTGCACGTAACAACTCGACCTGGAATTATCGATGATATGTCCAATGTTCCTGCTCAAGTTCTAACTGAGCTTCACAGCACATACAGTAGAACTTTTGATATTTGTGTTCTTAAATTGAATAGTATTAACAGTGGTCGAATAACTGCAACAAACATCGCTTTAAGTATCTTGGCTCTAATTGTAGCCATTTTATCTTTATTTGTTGCTGTATTGACTCTCCTATAAGCTTAGAAATATGTTTTTCAAAGTACAAGTTTGAAAGTAAAGTTTTGAGAGTATACACGCTGCATAACATAGCCTCTGAGCCGGACGAGGTCAAGTAATCCTCTAAAAATTTCCGTTGACTCTTCGCATTTGCATAATTAAAGACAACAAGCTTTATCTGACTTCAAAATAAGTTCTTTACCGATATGTTTGAAGCCAGTTTTATTATCTTGACATTATTGATGCGTTTGCTAATGCGCTAATGACTCCTTTCTTCTATGCGAACAGAGTTTTCCACTTAGGAGTTGTCGTTAACGTGTTGATAAGTTCATCCAACAAGCAGCTCGGCAATGGGAGAACCCTTGCGTTTTAAGGCTGCGACGTATTTTGCCTCATCATAAGCCTCTCGGTTCTTCCAACAGCGAAACAAAATGCGAATCCACTTGAAAGCAAGTGAACGCATTGCAGCGGGATGAGCATTTCCCTTCGCTCGTTGCATTCGATAATATACTTGTGCCCAAGCACAATGATGGCGGCTCTGATTTGCCCACTCCACAAATGTCTGCCTCAGAAAGATTGGACAACTCCATCGCCAATGCACCCAGTTCTTTTTTCCGCTACTCTCCTTAACGGGTGCAATGCCGAAATAACACATCATTTGCTGTGCATTATCAAAGCGCGATCGCTCTTCACCAAATGCGGCAAGTAATCGGGGAGCTAGATGTTCCCCCGCCCCTGGTAATGCTGCAAACCAATCGGAATCAGGCAAGGCCTTAAAGCACTGGTCGATCTTAAGCGTTAGTTCCGTTAAGCGTAGAAGCAAGGGTTTTAATTGACCGATTAACGTTTGCACTAACCATTGCATCGGCTCAACAATGCCTGGGTCTTCTGTCAAAGGAATACCAGAGGTGGCAATTTGCTCAATGCGGCGAGTAATGGCACTGCGCCGAATGACATGATGAGAACGAAAAAACTGGGTCAACTCCGATTCAGTTGCAGCTTGAGCTGCTTTAAGTGTGGGGTAGTGCTCTAGAAACTCACAAAACACCTGTGTGTCTTTGTCCTCGAACCAATCGAGCACTTGAGGGTAGTAGTTTTTCAGAGCAGCAGTGAGGCGGTTTGTCAGCCGCACCTTCTCACCCACGAGCATTCGTCTCGCTTCAACCCACTGCCGCAGTGCTCGCATTTGAGCGCTTTCCGGTTGCCAAGCTTGAATTTTGTCTCGATGCTTTTGCAGCAATTCCACTAAAATCCGAGCATCAATCGGGTCTGATTTCGCACGAGACGGTTGAAAGGCTTTGCGGTAATTGGCAACCGTGCGTGGATTGATGGGATAAAGGGCAAGGTTCTCATATTGACACAGAGCATAAATGAGGGGTCCTCGTTTCTGTTCTAGACAAACGGCTAGCAACCCATTACCAAACCGCTTTCGCAACCCCTCAACCCAGGCGGCAATGGCATCGGGTTGTGAACCAATTACACTCTCCTCTGTTTCACCTGTCGTGCAGTCGTAAAGATAGATGTCATGTTTACGGTCAGCCCAATCAATTCCGATATAAGCAGCGTACACGTTCTGATTCATGATGTTATCCTCGAACTACAGTTGGTGATGCAACTGGGACTGCTTCTACTCAAGGCGAAAAGATTATGGAAGGTGTAGCCGCACCGACCTCTGAGGATTCGTTGGGGAGAGAAGCGCAGGGTGGGGCGAGGCGATATGTTAGTAGACATCGAATGTCGTTCGCTGGATAGTCGTCTCCCACCCTGCTTCCCAGTTCTGAAGCTGAGTTTATACCTTCTGCTTCAGTTCCGTCCCCCCATAACTGCGTTGGAGCGGACGGCAGAACGGCTATCGGTGAGAGTTCGAGGTTGTCTGCCACCGCACAACTTTGCCGTTGACAGTTAACATCATTGCCGAAAATGACCCTAACTCGGTAATGTTTGGCGTAGCGCCCATATCAAAAGGTCTCACCAGATAAAGCGTTCAGACTTTGCGACTTGCAGCACCCAATCCCCACTACGAACGTTCCAAAATTCATCGCTAAATATTATCGAGTCTGATTTTTGAGCGTTGTGTAGTTAATCAGCAACTGCAACAAGCCCCTTTAAAAGTTGCAGTCTGAATTCAGGAAATTTTCCACCTGCACGACGACTAAATGGATCATCACTGCATCGTACTCCCCAACGTCCCTGATATCCTTCGCTAAAGTTAAGCTGATCGGACCAAAATAATTGCTGAGTGCGATCGACAATTGTTCCTTCCCCTCCATCGATCCAGAAAGATACATTCGCTGCGTCTGCAGTCGCTCCAGTTAGCAGTGAAACTAAGCCTGTTTGTCCCTGTGGCACAACTGTAAATGCTGCTGTTGATTCTTCCAGCTTATCTCTAGGGTCTTCCAGGTCATCTGGCCATTCAGGAGGTTTTCCATCTTCGGGTTTTAGTTATGGCTTTTCATCCAGCGCTTCGTGGATCTCAACAGCTTCCGCGCCCCCGGCGATCGCGCCCCCGATCGCGCCTAATAGTCCTCCAATCGCGAAACCTGCAAGAATTTTGACCAGGGTGACAGCTGCACTTGCTCTGCCTGCAGGGCTCTCCACTACATCCTGCACAAAACTGTTGCCAGGTTCGCTCGCATTCGAACCCATATCAAACCACTGTGGACGAATCCCACCTGCTTCACCCTGAGCTGCATTCAATGGGTAAAGATTATGAGTTCCTAGAGCAACGGTAACTCCGGCATGACCATTTGCAGTTGAGACTTGCTCCCATGGCAAAAGTTCCATATATTCCTGATTGAATTCATCCCCAAAATCGCTCGATGCCCCACGCCGATGCCGACTAAAGCCAGCAAAAATAGGCTCAGCCCGATCGATATCGGTTGGATCATTGGCATGCTTTATAACGGCACAGAAACACGCCCAGTCTCCCTCGTAGTTACTTGATGGTTCTAGTGAACCATCTGCTCTAGCAAGTTGACCTGCTTCAATATGGCGCGGGAAGAGGAAGTAATAGCAGATAAAGCTAACTTTACCAACAACCTCTAGAAATTCAAACCAATCAAGACCCAATTGCGCCTGAAGAACCTCACCCTCAAACCAATTCGCGATCGTACTCAGATCACAGACCTCGGCATAAAACCATGGCCCATCGCTATCGAGTTGATACGGACGATCGGGCGTAACCAGGTTACATGTCCGATTGTCGCTCAAGGACTCAACGTTTTCATCCCTAGACCATCCCGCAGTTTCAAGCCAAAGTTCTCTATCATTATTGTTGTTTAGAAGTTGAGGATCGATCGGCGTGATCTGGATTCCTCCACGGGAAATGAGCGGAATGCGAGTGGTACCGACACCCTGTCCCCAAAGCATCTTATTGTCATGAGGTATCTTAGAAGACCACAACGCACTTCGTTCGATAAATGCTTCAGGTCTAACCGGAAAGATATCTTCTTCCTGGTTGAGAAAAAGGACTGGGGTAAATCTTGTAATCAGTGCAGATTTCTGGGCAATACTCAATCCCATTGGGTTACCTCTTCTCTCATGCTTTACTAAACTGTGCGGCTGTCTGTTCAATAAATCTGATAAACATTGGATCGACTCTGTCAATTCCAGAATTCCAGAAACAGTTCCGACTCTCATCTCCAAAGACTTCAGCAATGCGTTCGATCGACTGAAGAAACTGTTTCGCAAATTCATCTCCGCCGATCGATCTCATCAACTCATACAGTGCAAGAACATTCGCTACATGTTCACTCGAATCAATGCTGTTATCTTTCCATGCACCTGCGTAGGTTGTGTCGCAAAAATAGGTCAATGGTAAGGTAGGTAAGCCCAGCTTTGCCTTCTTCCTCTTCAATGTCTACTGCTTCTCTATTCAAGTGGCGGCACTTTTTGCCCGAAATCATCCTGCTCAATGTGC
>NZ_JACJOV010000026.1:0-6725 GCF_014695745.1 Leptolyngbya sp. FACHB-671
CTTTTTCTCAAGCAGGAGTTGTAGCTGTCGTTCCCGCCCAAGATGACTGTCACTTGATAGCTAGGCTTTTGTTTCTACTCCGGCTGCGCTGCTTCTGAAGGACTGCAAGCCTGTGAGCCATACAACACGTTCAAGCGCCCTCCTGCGTCAGCCTGAACGCACCACAATGTGTTGAGCCAGCACTCGCAAGAAGACCGCATCTAGCTCTGGAATTCGCTCAAATGCAGATTTGCGTCCGCCCCCATCTCGACGAATGCTAGATTGTTGCATCGCAGTTTCATGACTCAACTCTTCCATGCCTAGTCCCACAATTTTGCTTTTGTTTCAACTGACGTGCTTTTATAAGCAATTTGAAGCCATCTTCTGTTCAAACAACCATCGCCGTTTTACCATCAAACCAGCCGAACGATCCCGTTCGGCGGTCTCCGCATCCTTCTACTTGCCATCGAGCTAAAAGAGTTATGAACACAAGAACACTTACGGGCAAAGTTGCCTTGGTTACCGGCGCTTCGCGCGGGTTGGGCGTCGCCATCGCTCACGCCTTGGCCGACAAGGGCGCGGATGTCGCCATCACCTATATGGCGTCGGCGGAGAAAGCGGAAGCGGTCGCGCGTGCCCTGGAACTCAAAGGCATTCGCGCTGCGGCCTTCAGATCTGATCAAGGCGATCCCACCCAAGCTGCTCCGCTCATCCAGAGCGTCATGGAACGTTTCGGGAGACTTGATATCCTGGTCAATAACGCCGCCGTCGCCTATCAAGGCAAATCCATTGACCATCCCGATATTGACAATGCCATGATGGACCAAATGTGGGCGATCAATGTCGGTGGAGTAGTCGCAAATATCCGAGCCGCCAAGGTGTTGCCCGAGGATGGACGGATTATCAGCATCAGTTCAGGAGTAGCAACGCGAGTCGGTTTTGCCGGAGCGGCCGATTACGCGGGCACCAAGGCTGCAGTGGTCGGCTATTCAAAGGGAGCAGCACGAGATCTCGCGCCCCGCAAAATCACCGTGAATGTGGTCGCCGCCGGTTTGATGGAGACCGAAATGGCTGCCGAGGCCGGCGTTGCGGAGATGCTGTTCGCCACGCTCGCAATTCAGCGTTTCGCGCGACTGGAAGAGGTCGCAGCGGGCGTGGTGTTCCTCGCCAGTCCCGCTGCATCTTATATCACCGGCACAGTGCTCAATGTCGAAGGTGGCTATGGTGCATAAGGAAAGCGCTAATACTCAACACGCCGAACCAGGTGCTGCACCTGAGCCGGCCGCATTTAGGTTTTTCGAGGTTCACGGAGCGGGACGGGCAGGTAAGCGAGGTCGTTAACAGTTAACAACATTGCCAGAAATAACCCTAACTCGGCAGTGTTGCTTGTCCTCGCTTTCAGCAGAGTAAGGCTTTAGACCGTACTACACGCGCTCACTCAATGTTCATTTTCGGCAATGTTGTTCAGATCAAGATTGATGTAGCGGTAGTAAGTTGGGCGACTAATTCCGAGGTGGTCACAAATTGAAGTGACTGATCGTCTTGGGTCTGCTGCCAGCGATCGCCCTATCTCAATCTCGAAAATGCGACTTGTCAATTGTGGCAAAGCACTTGATTGAGCGGAAATTAGACCGCATACAGGAGAAAGAGTATCTTGACTCTTTATGGAATGACTGCACATCCTTCTGGCAAGTTTTGTTTGGGTACAACTACTTATATTTTAAGAAACAGGTAGACATTGAGATCAACAAATTGCTTGGTTTCTACCCTGGCTTGAACGTAAGTGAACCGGCTGTAATCCCCGAATCAGTATCACTCGATACTCTCTCGCTTGTTGAAATTCGGGAAATAGACCCAGCCGAGTACCGGGAAATTAAAGATGCTGTATTTGCTAAATATACAGATGCAAACGGATTCATCACCTGTGCTACAAGTGGGTTTAAGAGTCAGATGCGACGGGACTTTCAAGTCGATCACATTAAACCCATGTCGGAAGGTGGTCGAACGACCCTGGACAACCTCAAGTTTTATCTTGCAAAGCTCATACAGAAAAGACACGGATAGACAATGCCAGGATGAGACAAAGGGCTCAGTTTGTCTAGTTGGGATAGCGACTGCAAAATTGCAAAAAGTTCGGGCTCTTGTCAGGTTTTGATGATTGAGAAGCTTACTTTGACTTGAAGTTGAAGATCCTCGTTGTCTCAATCCGCGCTCGCCCCTTAGACTGACAAAGCTCCGGCAGTAATACTGGGGCTTTTTTGCCTGTTCAATGCTCTTGGCTCCTTCTAGACACCCTTGATTGGGTAGGGATGTCAAGCCTTTGTTGTTGCTTTCAACTACCAATTTTCTTAATTCGCGAAATTAATTAGGTCTTGGACTTCAGATATCACCCAAAAAACAGCGTTTCTCCTGAGAGAAAGTTAGTAGAGTTTTGAATTCGGCATGATTGGCTACCTTTCTCATCACCGTTTAACTCAATGCTTAGTCTCCACTCAACACCCTGCTGCTTCAAAACAGCAGCAGCTAAATGCAAATCACCTGTCAAAGCGACAGCAAAAAACGCTGCAAATAGCACTGTCGGCAGAGGAAAAGCTTGATCAGGAGGTTGCACCTCAAATGAAACGACTGTTGTTGCGGGCTTTTGCTGTTTATAGACGACGCGATCGCTTACCCGCAGATACTTTAGCTTGGCATCGTCATAGCCTCAAACGGCGGTTTAGAGAGTGCCTCAATCAGAGGGAGCATCAGCATGGGAGGCGCTCGCCCCTCTGCTTTACTAGGTTTCCTTACTATCTTTCTCTGTTGTTAGACGAACCCTCCAATACACCCCTCGTTTCTCAGCAGAACCAGAATCAACTATTGATATCAGGCATTTCTGGAAAAGGAAGATTCGCTCGCTGGTGGACTCACCATCACAGAAAGCTGCTTGCTCTAGTGAAAGTCTGGCTAGCGAATTGCACCAATCATGCCAAAACAGTGAAGTTTAAGCATAGACTGGGCAGCATTAGCCTAATCCCAATCAAAATCGGTAAGAGAGGGGTCAAAGTCCGAAACGTTTGGATTCACTATCACGACCTCTATCACCTTGAAGTTGCTCAGCTCGATCGAATTCAGATGGGAAACCATTGGGTGAGTGGGGTTAACGGTATTAATGGGCGGGTGTTTCATGACGCTCCCATTGTGGAGGAATACGACAGCTTTTTGGATGAAGCCCGAATTGCTATCCACGAAAGCCTCACTCGTCCTTCCGCTTTTAGCCAACTCAAACTGCTTTGCCGGATGGGATTGCTACTCATACAGGGGATTAATCCTTTGGCGGTCACCATCCGTCACATGAAAAGCCTGAAAAAGAAGCAGGCAGAGCTTTGGCTATAGCTTCTACCGGGTGCCGTTAAACTCAGCGGAGTAGTCACCCATCCCACAAGGGATAACTCTGGTGCCCTTGCCAGAGTTTTGAAAAACCGGCGATCGCCCCACCTGTCTATCCAACCGCTCAATTTTCTCAACCTTCTGCCGTAGCATCTCAATCCCTCGCTCCAGATGCACTGCACCGGAATGTACAAAACTGGTCGGTTTAGGTGCAAAGGTTAGCTATGTCCGGTGAGCTTGGTCGTTAGACAGAAACAGTTCTAGGTGAAACAGTATCTCTACAAAAGGGAGTGTCCTTATCGGTTAAGACGCTCTAAGGAATTTTATGATTATGCAACGACCAACTCAACGCCTGCCCATTATTAGTTTTGGGTTTCTTCTAATTTTTTCTGCTGCTAGTGCAGTCTTTGTTCATCACGTTTCTCCTCTTAGAGACACTAATTTTCAACCTAATAGCGCCAATGCTGGTTCATTAATACCCTGGTTACGGGGAGTACATGAAGACACTTGGTTGCAGGGTGCTTCGGTATTGGCAGGATTGCTTGCTGTGAGCCTAGTACTTATTTTTCGACAGTGGAGCCAAGCAGAAACTCCTCATTCTGCCTCCCGATCGCAAAATGTACTGAGCAAGATTGCAGGTTTCTTATTTTCTGCAAGATGGATTGCTATCGGAAGCAGTCTATTTATGGCACTGTGGCTAGTGGTTCGTCATCACTATGGCTATCTCTACGATCCGAGCAATTTAGGAATGCTCATAATAGCGTCTCTACTGGCAATCCATTTCACATTTATTTTTTGGCTGTGGAACCAATTGGAAAGCAGTGGCAGACACACTCCCTGGTATCAGGGAGTATCAAGAAAAATTGCACAAGCTTTTCTGTTAGCTTATTGGATTGGAATTGGAGCTACCTTATTTTGGGGGTTTCAGTTGCTATTTATTGGTTATCTGCTTGGGCAGTGGTTAGTAGATTAAGAACTTTTACTTACAATTGTCTAACAATTCACTTGGAGCAGACTGATGAAAGATCTTGGTACATGGCGAAGGTTGTTTGCAGCCGCTCAAACGAACCGTTAACAGTTAACATCATTGCCGAAAATGACGCTAACTCGGCAGTGTTTAATTTTCAAGGTGCTAATTAACTAAGCTTACAACTGTACTACAAACACTAGCTCAATGGTCCTTTTGGCAATGTTTCTGCAAAGTGGGATCAGAACGGAGATTGGTCACACCACAACTGAGCCTTCCGACTGATTCGCTCGGATGCTTCCTTTTCGCTCAAATCGATTACTGCCTCCTTAGACTGCGGCAATATTAGGGGGTAGTAGTCCCCATCAAAGCAGAAATCGACTCCAACCAGTTCGATCGCCGTTCGTAACGCTAGGGTGTCATGCATCGGCGGTAGCATAATCATGTTGCACCCGTCGTACTTGCATCTCAGCATAAAGGCAACCTCTTGGGCTGCCTCCTGGGTTTCAAGCAGTAGTCGCAATGGTTGCATGTCAAGATATTAATACATCGCCTCCCCTTTTCTCAATCTTGTCAAAGCTGGTGCAGCGTTACATGGCATTTGTCCGAAGGCGGAAGGGGAGGAAAGCAACCTGGAACTGCTTAAAGGTCCTTCTTAATGCGTTTTGCTATGGAATTCTCCGTTCGCGAAGCGGCTCCCTTGGAGCATCGCTTCTCTCGGTACTTGTCAAAGCCTTACACAAAGCTCTGACACTTTCGATTACACCGCTCTGGGCCAATTTCTACCTCATCATCGACTCATCACTTATGTTTATTCAAGCTAAATTTTCTAGCCGATTTATTCGATTCCTGTCCCTCAGCCTGACCGTTGCAATGCTGTCCTCACTAATGGGACAGATTCCGGCCCAAGCGCAAACCACTTTTTCAGATGTAGCGTCAGATTATTGGGCAGCACAATTCATTCAAGCACTCGTCGATCGTGATGTGATTCGCGGCTTTGCCGACGGCAGCTTTCGCCCCGACGAGCCGATTACTCGTGCCCAGTTTGCCGTTTTGGTCGGGCAGGCGTTCGACCGACCGACTGTTCGCAGTGCCGTTCGTTTTCGGGATGTGCCTAGTAGCTATTGGGCTGCCAGCGCTATCCAAGCCGCTTACACCGAAGGCTTTCTCAGTGGTTATCCTGGCAATGTCTTTAACCCAGATCAGCCCATGCCCCGCGCTCAGGTTTTAGTCGCTCTGGCGAGCGGTCTACAGTTTCAGCCGAGTGGAACCAATGCCAGCGTGACAGGTGGCTTCCTTGACTACGATTCAATTCCTTCTTATGCCCATGATGGCGTGGCGGCGGCGACCTTCCGCGACCTCACCGTGAACTACCCCAACATTGATGTTCTCAATCCCAATCGCGCCGCGACCCGTGCTGAAGTGGCCGCCTCAATTTATCAGGGTCTGGTGGCGACTGGCAGTGCTCCTGCGATCGAGTTTCCCTATATTCCCTAAGCCAAGCGATCGCTCCTGTGCAAAAATGCATAGCGGCAGTGGAGGTATAAGCTTGTAAAAATCATTGAACAGGATCATCGAATGATCAAGCGCATTGTGAGACCGATGATAGGTTCAAGTCATTCAACAGTGTGAGGAGAACCTTGAGCAGGCAAGCACAGCCGGAGTAGATGCTTTACCAAGCACTTAATCCATAGTTAAGTCGCTTCGTCGTACTGCTGTAAACTTAGACAACCATTTCTAGGTCTCGACACCTCACCCAGATGGGAGCTTGATAAAACTCCCCCTCCTGCTCCAATTCAAATTCACCCAACAATACAGCTAGCCACACCTCTACTGGTGGCATTTCCAAGCACTGGCATAACTGGGTAACAGAAACGCGCTCTGGCAATGTTGCTTCTAATCCTTGGGCGATCGCCTTCACCCACTGCGACACATTTTCATCGTGAGCGCACAGCAAAGCTGATCCCTGCGGGTGCGCTAACACCTGCTGCTTTCTCTCCTCCTCAAGGGCTGCTTCTGCCTCCAGGTGCTCTACCATTGCCAGTACCGCTGCCTTGTCAACGGTCGCAACGATCGATCCCTCCTCAGTTCCGCCTGACTTCGCTCGTCTCGCCCGAGACTTTCGAGCTGGAGTTGGCTCCATTAAGTCAGTCAAATCTACTGCCATCGTCTGACGCACCAGGTCAGTAAAAAATCCTTGCTCCACGATCGGATCGCGGGATGCCTCCTCCCACTCGTCCATTAACAGACCTGCTCGTGCTGCACAAATCTGGGCAACTTGAAGCAAGGCTTCTCCGGCAAACCGGAGGCGATCGCCCTCGGGCAGTTGAGCTGCTGCTACTTCCACCGCATCTAACATCTGCGTTACCTCAATCATCTCCGGCATCTGCTGTGCCCGTCGCAACTGGGA
>NZ_JACJOV010000027.1:0-7564 GCF_014695745.1 Leptolyngbya sp. FACHB-671
AATATTCGTTCCACCATTAGCATTTTTGCACCCGTTGCACCGGGACAACCTGGGATTCACGTTTGGAATTCACAACTGATTCGCTATGCAGGATATCGTCAACCTGATGGTTCAATCATCGGCGATCCTGAGCAAGCGGAATTCACCGAACTGTGTCAACACTTGGGTTGGAAAGGACAGGGCACCCCATTTGACGTCTTACCATTAGTCGTTCAAATGCCGGGGCAGCAGCCTCAGTGGTTTGAACTGCCAAAAGCAGCGGTGATGGAAGTCCCGATCGCGCATCCTGGCTATGAGTGGTTTGCCGAACTCGGACTCAAATGGCACGCACTTCCCGCCATTTCAAACTGGCGCTTAGAGATTGGCGGTATCTCCTATTCCTGCGCACCCTTTAACGGGTGGTATATGAACACTGAAATTGGTGCCCGCAATTTTGGAGATGAGCAGCGATACAACCTGTTACCTGTGATTGCCGAACGAATGGGATTAAATACCCGCTCAAAACTCTCGCTGTGGAAAGACCAAGCATTAATCGAACTAAATCGAGCCGTTTTGCATTCGTTTACCACCTGTGGGGTCAAGATCGTCGATCACCACACTGCGTCTACTCAGTTCATGCAGCACTGGCAGCGAGAAGCCGAGGCTGGACGTATTGTGCCTGCGGATTGGGGAAGAATCGTGCCGCCGATGTCTGCGTCTACCATGCAGGTGTTTCACCAGGAGATGCAAGATGTTTGCCTCAAACCCAATTTCTTCCAACAACCTGTACCTTGGAAACGAGGAAGCAGCGATCGACCCTTTTCCATTCCATCTGCTCTTGGCGACTCACAGCCAAAACAATGTCCTTTTCATTAGCTGCTCCTGAATGACGCTCACTCTGTGCATTGCATTGATTTTTGGCTCTCCCCACAGGTCTATCCATTAGAGATTCTATGGTTGAATTAAATTCTGAATCAAGCAATGAACTATTCCAATATACTGACCAGTTCACTCGCATTCTCCAACAGGTGTGTCAAACAACTAATTGGGAGTATGGTGAGGTTTGGCTGCCTAAGATAGATAGCCCAATTCTAGAGCTGAGTCCAGCCTGGCACATTAGTGTTCAAGTAGACAACGATCGTCAGCTTGCGTGGAATCAGTTTCGCTATTGCAGCGAGAAATTCATTTTGCAGATTGGTGAAGGATTACCAGGAAGAGTTTGGGCATCACAAACCACAGAATGGATTGTGGATGTCTCTGCCCAGTCGGAATCCTATTTTTTACGCAACCAGATTGCTAAAGCGTTTGGAGCCAAAGCCAGCTTCGGTTTGCCCATTAATACGAAGGATATACAGGCAGTGGTTGCCTTTTTTAAGGCAGAAGCTCAGAATCAAAATTCACAATTGATGGCAGCGACTGAGGCGATCGTTAGGCAATCCTATTAAAGTCAAGCCTTGCAACTGCCGTTCAAAGTTTCCACGACAACCAGCAATTTTATGATGGTGTCACTGTATCACAATTGGTGGGTTGTGTCGCAAAAACTGGTTGTGTCGCAAAACCTTGTAGTAAGAACAAACGATCGGTATCGTTTGCATTCCCCTAAGCAGCAATTCCAAAGAGTGCTTCAATAAACTTGGCTTGAGAGACACTGTCCCCTTGTTCGATTCCTTTCACTTGCCCTTCGCGAATCACATTCATTGCCTCGATTCCGCTCAAAGTTCGCCTTGCTGTATTGAACGATTGAAACCCCATCATCGGTTCCACAATTCGCTTAATGGTTCGATGATCCTGCTCAACGATATTGTTCAAATATTTGCTCTGTCTTAATTCGGTCACTTTTCCAATTGTCTCCTCTTCCTTAAGCAGCTCTATTGCTACTGGGTAAGCAGCATTCTTGTCCACTGTAATCACCCGTGGAGTCTGGGTGTGCTGACCCTTGAGTACTTTCCGAAAGAATCGTGCTGCTGCCTTGCCATCCCGCTTGGCACTGGGCATAAAGTCAAGGGTATTCCCCTCCGAATCGACAGCACGATATAAATACTTCCACAAGCCCTTGATTTTGATATACGTCTCGTCGGTTCTCCACGAGACGTTTGTCAGCTTCAAGTGAGGTCGAATCCGTTTGTCCCCAGTTCTGGCGCATACTTCAACACCCAACGATTGATCGTCGAGTGGTCTACCTCCACCCCCCGCTCAGCCATCATTTCCTCCAAATTCCGGAAACTCAGCGAGTAGCGACAATACCACCGTACATTCAATAGGATGATTTCTGGCAGGAAGTGCCGCCACTTAAGGCAAAATTAGTCCTGTTTACCTTACCACCCACCTGTTTTTACGACACAACCGTGCTTAGTGCGATATAAAAGATATAAATCGTTCGTTAATGAAATATCTTTGTGGCACAATTCATGCCCCTCCACCTGCTGGATCGCTCTTAAACGACTACTTGCCCTATACAAGTTTCCCTAACTGGACATCGATCTGCTCAATCTGTTGTTTTAACCATTCAGAGAATAGGGTTGAAAGAATTTTCTGATATAGTTCATCATTTAATTCTGGTTGAATCAGTTCCTCAACCGAGATCAAGTGAACTCCCTTACAGGTCAGGATTGGTTTGAGAATTTGAGGTGGAGCGGCAGCAAAGACAGCCGCAGAGATTTCTGGCATTAGGGCAGTGCGATTTAGCGCTCCCTGATATCCGCCGATACGACGAAATTCTGTATCTTGAATGTATTGACGAGCTACGTCAGGAAAACTGATCTCCCCCTCCTGAAGAGCATAAAACAATTCCATTGCCACGTCTTTATCGCCCAGGACAACTTCATGCATAATGACTTGGGTGTAGTCAAGCTGATGTTCAATGAAATAAGGTTTAACCTTATCGGCAAAGAGATGGTAACACAGCTTCGAGGAAATCAAAGTGATACGAACCAGTTCTTCTAAGTCATCTAAGGATAAACTGTGCTTTTGTAACCATGACCAAGTGGCATCCGTACTTCGGAGGTTGTTCATCAACCGCAGGTGATCAGCTGCTTTTTGAAGTTCTTCAGGCTCTGCATTTATCCCGGTTTCTGCTGCGGTTTTTGCAATAATGCGTTGAGTCAAAATTTCTTCAACAATAGAGGGAATCCGGCAGGAAAGCTTGACGTGATGAAGTATGTCGTCTGGTGAAATTGTCAAAATGTCTAACATGATGAAACTCCTTGGTATACCAATTGCAATTGGTTCTTCACTTGATATTTTTGGGAAGTCGTGCGACGTGCGGGAGCTTCGTCCATTGCAGAAGTGCTCCCTCTGTACCCCGTACTAACAAAAGTACTAGAAGCTATATTCCATCGTAGATTTAGGTTTCTGCATTAATTGTTGAGTGGTCATTAATATGTAGACAATGGCAACTGCTTTATAGCTCTAATCCCCCTTTTTGCAATTTCTTAAACGGATCGAGCAGAAGATCAATAATGCGTCGTTGCCGGACAATGACCTCAGCAGTTGCAGTTTGTCCTGGTGTTAGGGCAATTCGTTTAGTGCGATCTTGAATATAGGATTGTTCCAGCTCAACCTCTAGCTCAAAAACTTCTATTCTGCCTTGATCTGTTTCAACAACTTTAGAATCTGGTGAGATCCAACGTAAATGACCTTGCACGACACCATAGTCCTGAAATGGATAGGCATCAAACTTGAGATTGACTGGCATTCCCACTTGCAGGAAACCACTCTCTTGACTAGGCATCTGTGCTCGTAAGATTAGGGGTGCCGTCGCTGGCGCAATTTGAGCAATTTCTTGACCAGGTTGTAAAACAGTGCCAGCATTATCAATCGCAAGTTGAAACACTGTGCCGTCTGTGGGGGCATACAGTACCTTTTGTTGTAATTGAAATTGCAGTGTCTGAATTTGTTTCTGAGTTTGAGCAATTTCTGTCTGCACATCTAAAATCTGTGATTCCAGTTCTTCAATCTGATTTTGGCTTTCTAACACGGCAAGTTCACCTGTGCGAAGCGTGCGTTCATAGGTACTTTGTTGTTTTTCTAGTTCAGTTTGAGCTTGTTGAATATCAGACTGGGACTGTTCTAGAAGTCCTTGTCGTTCTAGTCTTGCGCCTTCAAGTTCTTCTAGTCGGCTTCTGGAAATTACTCCTTCTCGCAAAAGATAGTGATGGCGCTGCACCTCATTCTGAGCTAAGGCTAGGCGATCGCGTTCTACTGCATAAACTTGTCGGCTAGAGTTAAGCCGTCCTCGAATTTGATCCAGTTGTGCCAGCTGTTCAGACTCTTGAGCTTGGCTTTGTAATTGCTGAGTACGAACTGCGCTTTCTAACTGAGTTTTAATTAACTCAAGCTGAGTTTTTCGATCCTTTTGCCCCTCCAGTTGGATTTGGGACTGTTGCAGTTCAGCCTGTGCTTCTTCTGATTCAAACTCCAACAAGACTTGTCCAGCTTCAACCGTTTGCCCCTCTTCAACGTTGATTGCTGCTACAGTGCCAGTAACAGGTGCATCAAGCCTCAAAGCTCTACCCTTCGGTTCCAATCGTCCTCTAGCACTGCCAGTTTGATCCACTCTGGCGAGCATTGTCCAGGGAATCACAATAGCTGCAAATCCAATTAGTAGGTATAACAGTCCTCTACTCCAGATGCGGGGTAAGGTATCAATTAGATCACGGGTTAAGGATGCCCAGTCATCCCCTGGAGCATTCAGTGGGGTTAATCGAGTGGGTGTGAGTGCTTTAGAGACAATAGACTCAGAATGCTTTTCAACTAAGTGGTGGTTATTGCGATCGCCCTCATTTGAGTTGAGTAAATCGGGAATATGGGATAGGTTTGTCATAATGCTTTTGTTCTCAAAACATCATTGATCGATTTATTGCTTCAAGTGACTGCCATGAATTGCTGTTGATTGAGATAAAAATAATGGCCTCGTTGCGCCATTAACTCATCGTGAGTTCCTTGTTCAACGATCACACCCCGATCGAGTACCAGAATTAAGTCAGCATTGCGTATCGTTGAAAGACGATGGGCAATTATCAATGTCGTACGGTCTTGGAGAATGTTGTTGAGATTGTTCTGAATAATGCGCTCTGACTCACTATCAAGGCTGCTGGTTGCCTCATCCAAAATGAGCAAACGGGGATTTCCAAGTAGGGCACGGGCGATCGCAAGTCGCTGTCGTTGTCCACCAGACAGCATTCCTCCCCCCTCACCAATTTGCGTTTCGTAGCCCATTGGCAGTTCTTTAATAAACTGGTGCGCTCCTGCTTGTTGGGCTGCTTCGATAATTTCTTCCAGGGTGGCTTCTGGGTGACCGACGCTAATGTTTTCGCGAATCGTACCGCCAAACAGAAAGGTATCCTGGTCAACCACGCCAATCTGCTGCCGGAGCGATCGCAATGACAAGCTGGTGACATCATAACCATCAATCAATATCTTCCCCTCTGTGGGCGGGTACAGTCCCAAAATCAGTTTAGAAATCGTCGTCTTACCAGAACCACTGCGACCTACAAGCGCCACTGTCTGCCCAGGCTGCACATCAAAACTAACGTTTTCCAGCGTGTTGACATCACTTTCGGGATGGTAACGGAAAGTAACTTTATCAAAGTGAATATAGCCCTGAATGGGTGGTAAAGATTGACGAGTTGACGAATGCAAGTCCTCCTCTGGTTCAGCATCAATCACATCGTTGATGCGCTCAACTGCAATTAGTACTTCCTGCAACTCATTCCACAGCACAATCAGCCGCTGGAAGGGGCGAATCACATTGCCCAGCAACATATTGAAAGCAACTAATTGTCCAATCGTCAGCTCGTTTTGAATCACCAGCCATGCTCCAAACCACAGTAAGCCGGTACTTACTACTGCTTCAATAGTTGAGCTAAAAATTTGGAGCGTGTTGCCAATCACCTGCCCGGAAAAAGTCTTTTTAATCGACCTGCCAAACAATTCCTCCCAATGCCAGCGTACGCTCATTTCAACCGCCATAGATTTAACCGTGCGGATACCAGTTAAGGATTGGATGAGATACCCAGTCTCTTCGTTATAGGCACCGAAAATCTCGCGGGAGACACGCTGCAAGAAAGGTGTAGCAATTAACGCCAGCAATACGAATGGTGGCACGATCGCCAACGTCAGCAGTGCCATTTTCCAGCTATACCAGAACATCAAACCTACATAAATGAACACTGTCAGTAAATCGAGAACGATAGACAGTGCTTCACCGGTTAGAAAGCGTTGAATCTTACGATTTTCTTGAACGCGGGAAATGATGTCTCCAACGTAACGAGACTCAAAATAACTCAGGGGTAAGCGGAAGGTATGGCTAATAAACCCGACAATGAGTGCTAAATCGACTCGGTTAGCTGTATGGTCTAGAAGGTATTGCCGCAGTCCAGTCATGGCGACTCGAAATAGGCTAAAGATGAGCAAGCCTAAACCTATAGCCGTTAACGTGAGATTACTGCGTTGCACGACCACTCGGTCTAACAATAACTGAGTAAACAGCGGCGTAATCAGCCCAAAAATCTGAAGCAGGACTGAGGCGATGAACACTTCCAGCAACACTAACCTGTGAGGTTTTGCTAATTCAAAGAACTGCCAGAAAGGAGTCGCGGTTTCTTTCGTTTCTTTGAGTAGGGCAGTGGGTTGTAATAACAATGCATAGCCAGTCCAACCCGCCTTAAATTGTGCATGAGTGAGGGTACATTGACCGATCGCAGGGTCTGCAACAATAACGCGATCGCGTGTGACTTCGTAGAGGACAATGTAATGTTTGCCTTCCCAATGCACAATGGCAGGTAAGCTTTGTTGTCCAAGTTTGTCGAGGCTGGCTTTTACAGGTCGAGTCGAAAACCCGATACTTTCGGCGGCGGCGGCTAAACCTCGCAGTGATGCGCCATTACGGTCAACATTGGCAATATCTCGCAGTCGGTTGACGCTGAAACGCTTACCCCAGTAACGACTCACCATCACCAGGCAAGCTGCACCGCAGTCAGAGGCGCTTTGCTGCTGAAAGTACGGATAGCGGCGGGTGAAGCGCTGCCATAAGTGACCGATTTTTACGGTTGGATTTGGGAAATAAGCCTTACTAATTTTTCTCTTGGACTCTGGGGATTCTAGATTTTGGCTCCTCCCCGAACTTTGGGGGGGTAAGGGAGGGTTGAATTTTGGATTGGGAAATTTCCCTATCTCCCCATCTCCCCCTAGTGGGGTGTCAGAGTTATTGAGTTCAGCCAGTTGTGGCAAGTTAGCGAGTGCTGTTTGCCAATGAGAACGTCCCAGACTGTAGAGTTGGATTGGTTGAGTCACTTGCCAATCACGTTCTTTGGACAACTCCGAGCAAACGTAAATACTTCCAGCCGTTAGCCTCAGTCCTGATGGATGCAGCAGTTCCCCTCGCCGCAGTAGCATTAGCTGCTGTTCTTTTAAGAGTGAAGTTGGTAGTTTACCGATTTGCAGATTGTGCTGCTCCAGCAGTGGTAGTGTTTGCATCACCCCTTCGTAAGAAGCATTGCTAAGAGGAGTAGTTTGACGACACAACAGCAGTAAATCCCAAAGAACAGCCTGTTGGTAAAGATGCTGTCCTATAGAGGGATACTTG
>NZ_JACJOV010000028.1:0-8453 GCF_014695745.1 Leptolyngbya sp. FACHB-671
CTCGGCAATTGCGGCAGAACGACGCGCTGGTGCGTCAAGGATAGCGTCTGTCACCCCAATTGCAGCCTGATGTTGATTTGCAGCGGAAAATTGGGCAGAAATTGACTGTAGCGTAGAAAGACGACTTTCCTCATCTTCGATCGTTTTCACCAGCTCAACCGCTTGATTCAAGAGTTGTGTCGCGGCTTCGGGCTGATTGGCTCTAAAGTGTTCAGTTGCGATCGCCCTGAGTACTTCAGCTTTTACAGCGGCAGAATCAATTGTGTTCGCCAGTTGAACAGATCGATTAAACAGTTCAGTTGCTAGATCAACCTGCTGAGCAACAAGCTGAATTTGGGCAGCAACAACCGCAAAAACTTGAGCCTGAAAGCCAGGATCAACATTTTGCTGAGCAATGGCTTGAGCGCGATCAAAGTCTCCAGCCTCGGCAGAACTGCGAGCAATTTGCAAAAATAGGCGCTCGCGCCACCCGACATAGTTCGGTGGAATTGCCTGCGTAATTTTTACGGCATCCTCATAGCGGTCAGCGGCGATCGCTTGATTGGCAAGCTGGGTTAGATCCTGGGCGCGATTATACGATATGGATGTTTCTTCTGTTTCTTGTGCAAGATTGACCGTCTGCACCACCTGTAACGCCAAATTGTAATGTCCGCTCTGCACCGCTTGATCAATCAACTGCCGTCTAACAAGGTTATGGCTACTGAAGTCGGCGATCGCGGCAATGTTTTGAGATGCCTGAGTTAAGGTGGCTTGAGCACGGTCGGTCTGCCCGGCTTCAGCATAAAGCAAGGCGATCGCGCCGTACCCGGTTGCTTTCACCGTTGGGTCGTCAAAATCTCCAAGGACACGTAGGGCAGTGTCAAGTTGTCCTGCGGCAGCATATTGCACAATGATCGGAACGGCTGCCTGCTGCTGTTCGGGAACTGTGGTGCGAGTCCGAGCGCTAGTTTCTAGAGCTTGATCAAAAAATTCGGCGGCGCGATCAGACTGTCCGGCTTCAGCATAGCCAGCGGCGATCGCACCGAGCATGACGGCTCTCTGGTCGTCCGCAGGTACGTCTGAGGCGAGCGACACAGCGCGATCGAGTTCGCCAGCTTGTAAGTATTGATTGATCACAGCGCTCATTGCAGCGGACTGGTAGTAAGGGGCATTCTCAATTTGCTGCGCGACTTGTAGGGCGCGATCGAGTTCGCCAATCTGAGCGTAGAGTTGAGCGATTGGCTCTAGCGACCATGCTTTGCGGTAGGCATTGGGATAGGTGGCAGTTTGGGCAAACTGGAGCGACTGCGCCAGGATAGGAGTAGCAGCTTGCGGTTGACCAATCGCCACATAAACTTGAGCGATGCTGGTCAGCGCTTTGGTTTGAAATTCTGCACCACGAATCGATTGACTTGCTTCCAATGCCTCAGCCAAAACAGTTTGAGTTTGCTGTGGCTGCTCCAGAATGCTGTAGTAGCGGGCGATCGAGGTGAGCGTTCGAGTTTTTGCGACACTGTAGCCGCTGCTTAAGCTCTGCGTCACCTGCACTGCCTGCGGCAAAACAGCGGCAACCTGCTGCCGCTGCAGTGGATTAGCCTGATTGACCAGTTGCTCTAACAGGCTACGTTCGGAGCTGCCTTCATAACTGTTGATAATCTGATCAAGCAACGTAACTTTGGCTGAAACATCCTCCACCTGCCCGATCGCTTCAAACGCTTGGATTAGGGCGATCGCTGCTGCCTCAGTCTGCCCATCATTGACATGCTGCCGCGCCTGATCAACCAGCTCATTTAAGGCAAACTGCTCCAACTGAGCAAGCTCCGTTGCACAATCGCTCGCACTGCTCCCGGTCGGCATTACCGCTGGATTAGTAGCTTGACTAATTTGAACGGCCAAAGTAGATGGACAAAGCGCCACTAAACACACGACGGCACTCAGCATTTTCAATCCTTGAGCAAACAGAAACATTAGAAAAACCTGCGATCGAATATATAAAGGGAATCTCGAAAGATTCAAAACCTATTGAGAACAAGCACAAAGAATCAAGGGTTTCAGATTACATAATTTGCAATAAGACTAATGAATTGAAGTGCCCTAAATACATTGACGTATTTTCGCCCGCACCAGTGTCTATGTTTGTGCCAGTTGTTTAGTTGGAATGATAGATTTAGGGCGTTGCTGAAAGGGTAATGCTAGATTTGGTACGATTCAGGCATGAAATGCTCTCAATGTAACTCCACTCAAACGCTAAAAACGGACATCGACGAGGCAGACAGTGCTACAAATGCAAGCAGTGCGGTCGTCAATTCCTCGAATCTTACCGTCCTTGGGCGTACTCCGATGACGTTAAACAACTCTGCATCAAAATGTACCTCAATGGGATGGGGTTGCGTGGGATCGAACGAGTCACCGAGATTCACCACACCACGGTCATGCACTGGATTCGAGAAGCAGGACATCAACTTCCAGATGCTCCTGAATCTGAAGAAATCCCAGAAATAACAGACTTAGATGAACTGTAAACCTTTGTGGGCAACAAGACCAACAAACTCTGGATTTGGACTGCTGTTAATCATAAGCAAGCGGGAATTCTGGCATGGGTGATTGGAGATCGCAGTGCAGAAACCTTCAAGTTTTTATGGCTCATCGTCAAGTGCTGGCACTACTTCTTCTATGTCACCGACGGATGGAAGGTGTATCCAATGTTCATTGAGGAAGGCGACCAGATTATCAGCAAGACCTACATGGCTCGGGTTGAGGGAGAGAACACTCGTCTGCGACATTACTTGGCGCGACTGCACCGGAAGACCTTGTGTTATCCAAATCCATTGAGATGTTGAAGTGCTCGCTGCGTTTGCTCCTTCATTACCTGAAGTATCGAACTGTTCCTCTGTTCGCTTAGCTCATTACAGCTTCAGCAATGCCTTGAGTATTAAGCAGCACAAATTGGTTAAAGTTCGTCTCACACTGAAGGGGAGCGCCGAAATATAACAGCAGCGATAAGCAAGAGAACTATCGACACTGTGTCAAAGTAGATGATCCGTTGAATTCCCGGCGTTAAATCTGGTGTAGTTATACATAATCCAATAAAAGCAAGTTTGCTGACTACAGCAGCAATAATAACCATCATTCGTAGATGATAGAAGAATGCTCCATAAACTAAGGCAGCACCGAGCACCCCTAGCATGACTTGGCGATGCCTGACTAGCAGCAGGACGGCATCATCTTCAAAAGCAACATTGTATAAAGATGTAATTCCATTTGAATTTAGTGCAGTGATGACCGGAGAAGCTGTAATCACACCAATAACCACTAAGATTGCCACTGCTGCATTTCGGCTTAGTTTAGACATTGAAGTTTCTACTGAAAGTAATTACATAGAAGATATTTATGCTTAATGCCCCAGTTCACCTGTGGCAAATGACTCTTGATTCTAATCTACAAGTTTTGCTCCATGAGGGAGTGGGCACATAACCCTTCCAAACGGCAAAGTAGCTGTCGTCTAATA
Organism: Leptolyngbya sp. FACHB-671; assembly: GCF_014695745.1. Lineage (NCBI taxonomy): Bacteria > Bacillati > Cyanobacteriota > Cyanophyceae > Leptolyngbyales > Leptolyngbyaceae > Leptolyngbya > Leptolyngbya sp. FACHB-671. The sequence goes on from NZ_JACJOV010000028.1 coordinate 3,488, forward strand.
GTAGTGAAATTATCGGCGTTGTTGAGTAGCGGTATGAATTGCCTGCGATCGCGGGTTTGGTTGCTGTTGAATAACAAATTATTTTGGCTCTTCCCAAGTTTTGATTTTGCTGACAAAACACGGCTTAACATCCGAAAGTCTTACAAATTCATTGCAATCAGAAGCTCGATGTTTGAGTTTTGTAGCTCAGGAAACGGCGAAATTAGGGTTTCGGGTATGAAGAAACAATTCGTTAGCAGCACCCATGAAAATCGAAGCACTTTACAAGTCAGTATTAAAAGCTGGGAAGAGCCCAGATCTTTTGCTCATTCACAACTACCGTTTACATGCCGCCTAGACCCTCGTAAAGCATTTGGGTACACATATGAATCATACGCTCGACTCCAATGGGCGTATCGGTGTACGGGCGTGTTTGGTTTTCAATAATCAAGGTCGCCATCCCGTGCAGCATGGACCAAATAACGCTGGCGAGTTCGCCTGGGTCGCCTTCACGAATGCGTGCTTGTGCTTGTCCCGCCCGTACCACATCAACAAACAGTTGGTACACCCCTTTCGCAGTCTGATGCACTGCTGGAAATGCTTCACGTTCAATTGTTAGTCCACTGAACATTTCTCGCATGAGCCACGGATTGGACTGGGCGAAGGAAACGTATCCTTGTGCTAACCCTTGGAGTTGCGCTTCAACGTTCGTGGGCATGTTGTGCAAAGTCGATCTCATGTGTTCCGTTAGGCGCTGGAAGCCGATCTCAATAATCGCTGCAATCAACGTTTGTTTGTCGGCAAAGTGGCGATACGGGGCAGCATGACTGACCCCAGCTTTCCGGGCCACTTTGCGTAGGTCAAGGGCGGCGGCACCCCCTTCTGCTAACATCTCTAAACCTGCCCGAATCAACGCATTGCGTAAATCACCGTGATGATACGCTTTTGGTTGATCGTTATCAAAGGAGTTATTCATCCATGCTCCACATAGATGTTGACACTGTCAACATCCCAGCGTACACTAGCCTTACCACCATACTGCATGAAATGCACAAGGAGGAGGCGATGTACACTCAGGGCAATACCATCCTTATTACTGGAGGTGGCTCAGGGATTGGTTTGGCACTTGCGCGGCGGTTCGTGCGCCACAACAATCGAGTCATTATCTGTGGACGGGACGAAGCTAAGCTTGCCGCTGCACGGCAGACCATGCCCAACTTGGAAACGAAGCGATGTGATGTGAGCATTCAATGCGACCGCGACGAACTGGTGCAGTGGACTCTCGATCACTTTCCGAGCCTCAATATCGTGATCAACAATGCAGGTATCTTAAACGTGATCGATGTCGCGACTGAATCATTCGATTTCACGGCTATCGAGCAAGAGCTGAGGACGAACCTATACGCGCCAATCGACTTAACACTTCGCTTCCTGCCCCACCTGCGACAGCAATTATCCGCCGCGATTGTCAATATCAGTTCTGGATTGGTTTATAGTCCCGCCGCCATTGCGCCGATTTATGCAACGACCAAAGCAGGCGTACACGCCTTCACACAAACGATACGCTATCAGTTGCGCGATACAAGGTTAAAAGTGTTTGAAGTGTTTCCGCCAACCGTGGATACCAAGCTTAATGCAGATATTCAAGTCAACAAAATATCGCCGCATGCTGCTGCCGAGGCAATTGTGCAGGGGATTGCCAAAGACACACAAGACATTCGGGTTGGGCAAGTTAAGGCACTCTATATCGCGACGCGGATTGCACCGACGTTCATCAATAACAAGATAAATGAAGTCATTGCACAAGGTCAACAGCAATCGCGCAACGGAAATGCTGGTAAAGATAGCTAACGCCATGGGTTGTGACTGTCGTTGAACGGTTCGGGTTAGCGTTTTTGAGTAGCGGAGCACGATCAGCGGAGCGCGATTTGTGTCATCTGCCCTCGATGCTGGAAGGTTGTGTCGCAAAAACTTTTAAGGACAAACGATGGTATCGTTTGCATTTCCTTAAGCAGCAATTCCCAAGATCGATTCAATAAATTTTGCTTGAGATACACTGTCCCCTCGATTGACTCCTTTCCCCTGTTCTTTTCTAATCATGCTCATTGCTTCAATCCCACTGGAGGTTCTTCTCGCACTGTTCAATGATTTGAATCCCATCATTGGTTCTACAATGCGTTTGATGTTTCGATGGTCTTGTTCAACGATATTGTTCAAATACTTGCTCCGTCGTAATTCTGTCTCGACTTTCAACGTTTGGTCTTTCCTCAATTCATCGATTGCAACCAGATAAGCAGCATTGTTATCAACGGTAATTACGCGTGGAGAACCAGTGTGCTGAGCTTTGAGCACCTTGCGGAAGAAGCGTGCTACGGGCTGGCAAGGCAGCTTTGCCCTTAGCAGAAAGTCAAGGGTATTGCCCTCCGAATCCACGGCAAGGGTACAGATATTTCTACAAGCCCTTGATTTTGATGTAAGTTTCGTCCACGCGCCACGAGTCGTTTGTCAGCTTCAGGTAAGGTCGAATGCGTTTGTCGATATCACCGCACGTTCAGCAGGATGATTTGGGGCAGAAAGTGTCACCACTTAAACAGAGCAGGAGTAGACATCGGGGGGCAAGGAGGGAAGGTTGAGCTTACTTTACCATTGACTGGTTTTTGCGACATAACCAGTTTGGCTGCACTCCAAAATTATCTTTAGTGTTTAAGCTGAAATGTAACAGCTAGAGTTGTCTATGAATACATTATGACCGTCTTAACTTGTCTTCCACAATCAATTTGTTCTTGGAATTATTCAGTTACTGCTGATTCCGGTGTTACAGCGTCAGTTGAGTTTGACTTTTTGAGTGAACAAGGTAGCATTACTTTAGAGTCTAGCTATTACAGTGTTCAACATGCTTGGCTGAGCGGTGAATGGTCGCTTGAATCAGGTGGCAGAGTCGTAGCAGTAGCAATTAAGCCAAACCCTCTTAGCCGTTTGTTTGAAGTATCTTGCGGCAGTCAAAATCTGATTTTTAGAGCCGAGTCGCCATTTACACGGGCTTTCGCTGTTGAACAAGACGATAGATTGTTGGGTACAATTCAACCAACGCATCCTTTGACTAGACGAGCTTCTGTTAATTGTTCGTCGTCTATAGAAATACCTGTACAGGTATTCTTGTTTTGGCTCGCTGTTCTGATGTGGAAGCGAGCTGCAAACAATTCAGGAGCAGCAGGAGGAGCAGCAAGCGGTGCGGGAAGATGAGAGTAAAGTTTTTGGAAGATGGAGCTACAAGCGTTCTATTAGATCTTTAAGGAGATTGCTGTACAACAATAATTTGGTTGGAGCGGGCGACCAAAAATTGCTGGATAGGTACCCAGGGCACTATCAACTTAACCGGGAATATTTGAAATTAAGCACGTAATTCCCCTAATCGTCAGTCTCGCTCAAGTTTACGCAGCCTCTTTCACATAGGTGATTTCCCACCAATCCTCAAAGCGTTGGCGCAGTTGTTCTCGATATCGTTTCGCACTCAGTTCGTGTTGTTTGGGATGAAAGTGTGCGCGAATCGGGTCAAAAGTAGAAAGAAATCGTTGCGCTTGTCCTGGAGATTTGAAGGTGTTGTCAGGTTAAGCGGGATGTAGAATAGTCGGACTGCTTTAACATTGTTCGCAGCCGCTTGCTCATGTAGGTTGTGTCGCAAAAAATTCCTGAAGCGCTATCTGTAGAGTTACAACACGTGCAGTTCAACTCCATAGGTAGCGTTTCTAAAATTTTTTGCGACACAACCGCTTTTGCTGCTGCCATGTCTCGTTTCTCGCTCAACCTCACATCGACTAAATTGCCATCCTCATCGCTCGCTCGGTACAGATAGCACCATTTGCCTTTCACACGGATGTATGTCTCGTCCACAAACCAAATCTTGCCCACCTTCCCCTTGCATTTGGCTCTCAGCTGTTGGGTAAAAATCGGAGTAAAGCGTTCTTCCCAATCTCGTACTGTTTCATGCGTGAACTCCAACCCCCGGAGTAGGAAGAATTCGGCAATGTCTCGAAAGCTCAGCTTGTAGCGGAACCGATAGAGCAGCACTTGAACCACGATATCGGTACCCCTTTCAATTTCATTGAAAGGGGTACCGGTGCGTTCGTTGCAGGTGCGATAGCACGCCTTGCAGCGAAACATTGCGTAACCTAAATCAGTGGTGCGTTGCAATCGAGTGGTGTGAGTCGAGCTGCAGTGAGGACAGTTCATCGAAGGCGGACTGAACGGAAGTTGAGGGCAGAAGCTAGTTTATCAGGCAGGGACTTCTACTCTCAATTTGAGTACTCAGTTCTGACAGTTTCGATTGGGTTACCTTGTGACAACCCAACTTATGGGTTCAGCTACACTAGAAGATTGAAGCTGTTGCTGTTGCACTCGAAGCTACGTCTGTAGCTTGTACCTGGGCGTTACTTAGGTCACCTGCGAGATTTACTCCAATAAGGTGGATGAAGGTACCTGTTTCACTACTAGTAAGCGTGTCCTCACCAATTTGGTGGGTAGTTGGCGCACCTCCACTAGCAATGTCATAACCAAGTCTTACGGTCTGATTAGGAGTGAACTTGATACCAGTAACCTCAATGAACCGTCCTTGATCCTGCACTGCACGCAGTGTGATTTTTGGTTCTACAGGGATACCAGCATCATTCCAGAATGTAGTCCAGACATGGTTATCAAATCCGATAACAAACAAATCTAGGTTGCCAGGTGCACGTGATACGGCAGCGATTTGTTGCTTTTCACGGTCAAATACTGCTTGTCCAGGAAGTAGGAACCAGTCACCATTCCAACCTTGAGCATCATTCCAGAATGTAGTCCAGACATGGTTGTCAAATCCGATAACAAACAAATCTAGGTTGCCAGGTGCACGTGATACGGCAGCGATTTGTTGCTTTTCACGGTCAAATACTGCTTGTCCAGGAAGTGGGAACCAGTCACTATTCCAACCTTGAGCATCATTCCAGAATGT
>NZ_JACJOV010000029.1:0-4166 GCF_014695745.1 Leptolyngbya sp. FACHB-671
ATCCCAATCTCGAAAGTGCCAGAACTGAGATGGAAGTCAATTACTTTGGCACACTGACGATAGTTCAAGCGTTAGCTCCGGTTCTCAAGCAAAACGGGGGCGGGGCGATCGTTAATGTTTTATCCATCTTGGCTCAAGCAACGTCTCCGGTCATTGGGACTTACTCTGCCTCAAAAGCAGCAGCCTTAGCGTTGACCAAAGGAATTCGAGCAGAACTTGCAGCACAAGGCACATTTGTTGTGGCTGTCATGCCTGGAACCATTGATACAGAAATGAGCAAAGACTATGCAGGTCCTAAAGTTTCTCCCATGGAAGTCGCGCAAGCTACCTTACAGGCGATCGCAGATGAAATTGAGGACGTGTATCCAGGTGAACAAGCGACCGCCACAGCTGCCCAGCTAGTGAGCGATCCAAAAGCAGTTGAAAAGCAAATGGCTGCTCTATTGCCTAAGGCATCAACTTAAGCACATGAAAATATTCGATTCTCGGATTCTTAGAGCTTACCCAAGTCGCGGTTTAATGATGCCCATCATCCGCCCCAGATACCCTTTGAATTCCAATAGATAACTTCTCAACGGTCGGTGTGCATGGGCGTTAGGCTGCGATCGCTTCTCAAGTCCATAAACTTGGTGCGTCCCCAGGAATTTGTCAGCGGAGTAATTGATGGTTGTAATGGGGGAACACACCCTACAAGATCTGCGATCGCACTTGTTTAGGAATGCTCTGCAAGGGCTATGAAAATTTGCGACAAGCGTTCTAAATCAAGCTGGTGTAGTCCGTCCTGAGTCTGTTTTGAGACGGGCACAGCTAACCAATGGTGCGGGTTGGCGAAAGCAAACTCGATTCCAATCGGCTTTTCCTGCAGTTGTAAGTAGCGATTTGCGTCATTGCTAGCTAGGTGCTCAATGGGATAGGCATCGGCTTTTCCATGCCATAGTATAACTTGCCCGAAGGAATTCCATAGATTGACCAATCCCATCTCAATATGTGCTGGTAGACCAACAAAGAGTGGTTGTTCAATACCTAAGTATCCACTAAATAGCTTGGCAACCACTGACAGGTCGAGTTGTGAATGATGGGTAAGAGCTATCACAAGTTGCTCCATAGATAAAGGTTCGTAAGCCTTAATTTGAGGTCGAATCCCTACGAAGGCTTCTCCATAGGGGTGTTCAAAAAACACTTCAAATGCTACATCGGTTCCTTGGTAGGCGTATAAAGCAGCCTTATCCTCAGCCTGCAGTGGGGTGAACACAGGCAGGTGCAGTGCGCTTTCCCATACCCCGTCAAAACCCACTTGAACGTAGAGTGGTTTACCCAATTTTTTCGATAGATTTGTCGTGTTCATCAAAACCTCTAATGGAACTTGGGGCGAGGACTGAGAGAAAAGACCTTAAAGTCCAGGTAGTTCTAGAAGCGGACGATCATTGTGAGTGGAATAGGTGGCAGCTAACAATGCTCATCACCCACTGTAGATATCTTCTCGAACCCAATAGATAAACCTTGACGGTCCGTGTGCATGAGCATCGTTAGGCAGCGATTTTGCAGAGATGAATCTATACATCGAAGTTATTGGAAACTAGCTTTTCTTTTACAGGAGAAATAACGATTTAAGTCTTTACTACTGACCATATAAACTGCAATAGCAGCACTGAGAACAGCCATGACCAAACTTCCAACAGTCAAGGCAACGGAAAGCTTTGAACTTAGTGCAAGAACGATTGTGATGAGACTGGCAACTAGTAAACTACAGATGCCTACCAAAAGCCATTTTGCCCATTTCCTTCCCTGGATAACAAAGTACATCACGACAACGGTTAGTAAGATCCGACCAATCGCCCAGCGATCTTGCGCCGCAACCACTAAGGCAACATCTAGAATGCAGAGCAGCAGAAACATCGCGATTAATCTGTTTCGAGCTTTCAATGCAGATTGATCGGGTTGGATCATGGGTTTATTAATGAGGTGGGGACATTAATACTTACTGTATGACACTTGTGCTCAGCAGAACTGCCTAACCTCTGTGTTCTGCGGATGCAAATGACATTGAATTAATCACAAAGGTTTGCTTCATTCCGCTGCAATGCACCTGTTAGACCAAACACACGACGGCTTCTTCAATAATTACCGCTTGTAACTTGATCTAGAACCTTCTGTCCTTCAGGTCCAGCCCATATAAACTCAATGAAGTGTCCCAATTCTTCTACCATATTTAGATAGCCAAAAATGAATGCTTCCCCCAAGTTTCCGCTATAAGCAAACTCACGATTAGCTGATTTTAGGTCTCTCTCTACTTCCTGCCAGTCATCAACTTTAAGACCAACATGATGCAATTTCAGCGTGAATTCTTTATCTAAAAACGAGCTGTATGGGTTTGCACCAGAAATGGGTTGAATAAGCTCGATGTGAATGTTGCCCACGCCAGCAAGGGCAACGTTAATACGGGCATCACTAGGCTTACCCATGTAAAGCTGGTTGTCAAATGCAATATCCTTCAAAATCATAAACTTGTTCACGCCCATCTTTTCTTTGAAGTAAACTTGCGCTGCTTCAAAGTTGTTGGTGACGTAGGCCAGTTGGAAGAATCCCTTGCTAAGATAAGCAGCGATTGTACTATCAGCGACAACGGTAGGTTCTGCTGGTATGGTCATGGCTAAATCTTCGAGTGGAGGAAGAACTAATATTTCCTGTAACCCTAGAGTGATTGGACCCGGAGAGCAAGAGGACAACTGCGGCTAAAGGACAGTTATCTTTAGGACTGTAAGTCTAACCTTGCTGTTCAACGGCTGAAAAAGTTTGCAACCGCACTAGTACCTCTTGGCAGTCCATTGCAACAGCATTGTTGTGACTGCCCTGTCCTACAGTGGACTAGCTCCCTTCATATAGGTTGGTTGTCAATCGGTAAATGCCTCTAACAAGCTATCACTGCTCCAACTCTGCAACAGCGCCAAGAATCCATTGTTGGGAGGGACCCCTGAGGCAAACTCAAGACGCGCGTTTTGAGCGATCGCATAGTCTGCCGATGCTGCCAGAACAACCCGCTCATCATCGGAAAATGGTCGTCTGCGAGTAGTTTCGTACTCAACAATAAATGCAGATGCCTCAGCTGGGCTCGGGGTTAGCGGAGCAGGAAAATCCCACTGTGCCGTGAACTGAGCTGCTGCGCGCCCCACCATCTCTGCTTCGGACGCTGCAAATAACGAGTCCCAGTCATACACTACACATACCCGGTCCTGATGAAATCGGCAGTTCTTTACCCCCCAATCTAGATGGGCAGGCATGAGCGGCAGCGCTTTAGCTCGTATGACAGCTTGGGTACGACGCGCGATTTCATCGATCCACTGCGCCTCTGGGTCTTCATCTAGCTTTAAGAAGGAGCGGTGGGAAGCGGACCAAAGTTCATTTCCTCGCGTCGGTGCAAGCGGAAGTCCGGTAGGATTTTCGTGCCCCAGAATGCTAGTGAGTTCTGCCAGTAATCGGGCTAGTTCTTGCCGCACAATCGGCTCATGTGCGTTCCGTACTGTCCCAGCCATGAAGGTGTAGAAAATGCCTGTTATTCCATCTTCGGTTTGGAATAGTCGGGAGCGGGGCGGCGGTGCTGGGAAACCAGACTGCACTACTACGTTTAAGCACCGATGCACGGCTACAAGTTGCGTCAGTAATTGGGATGGGCAAAAGAGCTTGAGGACAACCCACTCGCCCGATGATAGCTCAAGCCCAAATACGGCCCCGACGCTCTTCTCGGCAAAAAGAGCACCCCGAATTTCCTGTCCAAGCTCCTCCCAGACTAAGCGCTCGATGAGCATGGAGATCTGTTGGTTTGATCGCAGTCCGGTGATCGTCGCTAAGTCCGCTCGCCATTCACCCTCGAACTCAATGTCAAGTAGATCCTGAAGTGGAAGCAGTTTAGTCATCGTCCTCATATCACTTCAACGGAAGGCATCAGGGTAGATGGTTGGGGCGAGCGCCGTTTTTCAAAGCTCTGGTTTCACTGCCAAGGTGTGCTTTATCGTTCTGCTCAAACGCACAAGCCTCCACTGGGAAATAGGAGAATTGCGTGTTTGAACGATTCGGCTATGAAGGGTCTTTGGAGGCTGATTGTGCTGGCTCTAAATCAACTGGGTAAATTCCGACTACGAAACGACCGTCATCTGCGCTACAAGCTACAG
>NZ_JACJOV010000003.1:0-4864 GCF_014695745.1 Leptolyngbya sp. FACHB-671
TGATGCCGTAAGGCGTTGAGCACGTGAAAGATCTTACAAGTGCCTGTGCTGCTACGATGTCGCAGACCTCTGATGCCGTAAGGCGTTGAGCACTCAGGGATTAAGCCTAAGCTGGTTCGGGAGGTTCGGCAGTCGCAGACCTCTGATGCCGTGAGGCGTTGAGCACTTGGGATCTAGGACTTGTGGCCGTGGTGAGTCTAGTCGCAGACCTCTGATGCCGTAAGGCGTTGAGCACGCCACTGTATGCCTGCCAACCGAGGACAAGAAATTTCTGTCGCAGATCTCTGATGCCGCAAGGCGTTGAGCACTAGATCTTGACCTACATCAATCAACTGACAGTTTGCTTCTGTGATGAACTAATTCTTTCTAGATATTTGTTGTTCAATGACAACACCACACTGGTCGTGAAACCAATCACGAGCTACGGAGAAATTGCGATCGCTCTCCAGATAAATTGCTCCCATCAACGCCTCAAACATTTCTCCAAACATATCGCCCTTCTTGGCAGTTTCATTAATGCTGCCTCCCACGCGACAGATCTGATCAAGCCCTACGTGTAAAGCGTACCAATACGCCCCTTTCCGTCGTTCCTTTAAGGGTTGAGATTTCTGAGTGAGATTTCCTTGATCAGCATCTGGAAACTCATGAAATAAGTAATCGGTGACAGCAGCGTTCATGATGCCATCACCTAAATGAGCTAGCCGCTTGTGTTGCAACCTTAATTTCTGGCTCAACTGAGGCTGATTCTCATGAGCCTCCTTGGTATAGCTGTTGTGGCTGAGCGCTAATAGAACGGTCTCGTAGTCCTTTAGAGGAGGAAGTTGTAGCCGTTGTTTGATAGTCTCGATATCCACTGACCTTGTCCTACTTCTACTAGGCGGCATTTCTGGCTGTTGGTCTAACTTTGAGCCGCAATTGCCCTACTAAAGAACACCTGTATTCTAATCCCCGCTCTACCTCATACAGCCTTTAACGCAACCTCAACCCGTTTCACAAACTCCGATTCCCGATCGCACGTTAGCACCAACTGATCGATCGCCCGTGTCATCGCCACATACAGCAGCCGCGCTTCCTCCTCCAGAGTGCTGTGCTGATTGGGCAGATAGCCAACTCCAGGGATGAAGACAACCGGAAATTCTAGTCCCTTGCTGGAGTGCATGGTGATGAGCTTAATGCTCTGCTCAGTTGGACTGAAGTCTCGACTACTGCCATTTTCATTCACCCATTCCACCGGGATCTGAACCTGCTTCAATCGGCTACAGATGCGATCGCCCATAAACTTAGAGCGGTAGACGATCGCCATCTCGTTCCAGGGTGTCCCCCGTTCGTGGAACTGCTGCGATCGCTCAGCCAGGTAGTCTATCTCTTGCTTAAAGTTGGGTAGCCGTATTAGTACAGGCTTTGCACCATGACGCATTGAGCTTTCAGGTTTCACCAGCATGGGGGTATCTTCCTCCTGCCCATCGGTTGGCAGCATTGCTTCTCTGGCAAACTGATAGGCAACTGTCAACACCTCAGCCGTATTGCGATAGTTGATCTTGAAGATAGTTGTTCGCCCCTGAGCCTGAATGCCACAGCTTTTGAAGCTGAATTTCTTAGCTCGTTTTTCCCCGTAGAGATTTTGAGCGTCGTCGTAGAGCAGGAGGAATGAACTCGTTTTGGGATCTACCATCTGGGCTGTAAGCTTCAACCATTCCGGTTTGAAATCGTGCCCTTCATCAATTAGGACTGCTCCGTATTGACCCGCTGGGATTTTCCCGCTATCAACTGCCCCAATTACGCGCCTAACCAGTTCCCTAACGTATTCATCGCCCTGAAACTGGTTGTAGCTAGGTTTTGCCATCCCATACTGCTGGAGCAGATCACCACACCAGCCGTGAAAGTGGCGCACGGTGACGCGATCGCCTACCCCTTTTTCGTGAAGCATCGATCGCAGTTTGGCTGCCAGCGTCACATTAAAGCACAGTACCAGAATTGGTTTACCGCTTTGTTGGGCAAGGTGAAGGCAGCGGTAGACTAGAATCAGCGTCTTACCTGAACCTGCTACACCATGCACCACGCGATGACCGTCGCCCAAGCTTCGAGCAAGCTGCTCCTGATAGAGATCCATCACTCGAAGAACGTCGGGCACAGCCAGTGCTTCGGGTTGGGATGTCTCCCTTTCAAGTGGGCGATCGCTAATTCGCACTTCTGGAAACAGATACCAGCGGATGCGGTCGATCTGGGTAGGGGTTAGCGGTTCGCCAAATTTGTAGGTGCAGAAGTTCCAGAGGCGTTGCTGAAACGCCCCTGCATCGACACTTTCATACATCTCGTCCTGACAGATGACCAGGTTCGGCTCAAGGACTTCATTTAAGCCCTCGACCGATTCAAACTGCTTGCGGGTGATGTTAGCAAGAATTACCCCATGAGAAACGGGGAAAGCAAGCTTACCTTTGTAGCGCCCTGCTGACTCCACCAGCAGATGATCTCGTTCTAGTTCCTGCTTCACGGCTAAGGCATACCCTCTTGCTTGAGCTACGGGGTTCTTGACCCTCTCCTCTCCGTTGACAGTCAGTAGCGTGACGGAAACTGGATTGATTTGCCCAATGGTGTCAAGCTTCCAGTCCTTAACCTCCAGAACAATCAATCCTCGTAACGGATGCAGGAGGATGAAGTCTGGATGCAGCCGCTTTTCACCGACCGGGACATCGTACCAGAGCAGATAATCGTCTTCTAGTTTCTGTTCAAGTCTCTGGGCAAGCCGCCGCTCTCCGGGTGTCATGTATTGGGAACGAGAGCTGAAGGCTGGAATTAAGGTAGCCATAGGAGGTCTGAGATGTCACCTAAACTTTACTCAGAATGCCCTACTGCTTTGGGAACAATGCAGCAATGCAGTAACTTAGCGTTCATCTGATAGAGCGATCGCCTTCATTCCTCCATGTCTACCCCACCCGCTACCTACTCTGAAGAGCTAATTCCTCAACCTCCCCAGCGCTGGACTCGTGCCCAGCAGCTAGAACTGCTCATGTGGCATCCCTTGTTTACGGGCAAATGCCCTCAGTGCGGGCAGGCGCGTTCTCAGGATCAACAGCTTGCTCTATGGACATGTGGGTGTGGATGGAAGGATGAGACGGAGTAGGCGATCGCCCCCTTGCCCTAGCGATCGCTCAACGCGGTTCATAGACTAGATTCAATAGATAAAATCAAAGATGTTGATGCTACTTGCCACTGCTGAAGCTTGTACGAGTTGGTGGGGACACTCCTGGTGGAAAGTTTTAAGCAATCTAATTATTGTTTTCTGCTTTAAGACGTTCTCGGAGCGCAGAGAATAGAAAGCGATTGTTTCTACCTCGGACTGTGTCAGGTTGAAATTAAAAGGCAGCTTGAGAAATTCAAGATTTACTACGAGCGATTACAAGTAATCAAGGATTTTAGCTGGCATTATCTACAATAAGATCACTAATTGAGGTAACCCAAGAGAAATAAAATAAGCTTAGCTACTAGAACTTATTTAGATGGTTCTTTGTTGAGGAAAATTAATGAGTTTAGAAAAAATTAATGAAATTAGAAGTGAAGTTGAAAAAGATCCAAAAATATCAATACTAGAAGAACAAATAGCATTCAAGCAGCAAAGATTAATAGAACTTAGGAGAAAGTACGATGCTCGGATAGATGGGCTAAAACAAGCTAGATTGATAACTTTAGCTGCTTCTAGTTTTTTTCTAGTTGTATTAGGATCTAGGTTTTTGTTTCCTTCCTCCGAAACTGAGTTTTTATCAAGTCTTCAAAGCAGTGAAGTATTTATATTATCTTTAGTACCCTTAACCATATTATTTGGCTCTTTGACGTTTGATCCAACCAGAGAAGACAAGATAGAAATCCAAGAACTACAAAATGAAATTGAGTTATTGAGCATTGCAGACACGTCACTTGAGCAAAGAGCAGAAAAGCTTTTCAGAATTAATCAGCTTGAACTGAAACGCTACTACAACCAATCTCTTATGAGTAGCTTGTGGATATTAGTTGTAGGAATTACTTGTATCTTACTTGGATTTTTAATTATAGGTTCTTCACTGTCTCTGGTAAATTTGCAGAGCCAAAGCAATAGTATAGAAGAAAAAGTTATTCTAGCTATATTAGGTGCTGTTGGAGGCATTTTGTCAAACTTCATTGCTGTAGTTTATTTGAGGATGTTTTCGGAGAATATTAAGTCGCTGAACACTTTTCATAACAGGCTTGTTGTAACAAATAACTTGCACTTTAGTAATGTTTTAGCTGCCAGTATCAAAGATGTAAGTTTGAGAGAGAAGACAATTTCTCAGATAGCTTTAAGTCTGTCAAAACAGCCGTATAAAGACGATGCTGAAGGTGAAAGCGAATCTTTGTAGAAGTAAACACTTACCGTAATAGCTGTGCTATTTGAGTGATGCCAAATTTACTGAGATTTACGAATTTAGTTCATTAATTAGTTCATTAAGTGGAGACTATATATTGATGCTGCTCGCTACTGCTGAGGCTTGTATGAGTCGATGGGGATGTACCTGGTGGGAAATGCTAGCCAATATGATTATTTTTTCGAGCATTGGATTATTCTCAAGGCGCAAAAAATAGAAGGTGATCTGTTTTACCTGAGTTTCGTCGAGTGGTGATGAGGCGATCGCGTTACTCCGAAGCTTCAGGTTCTATACCCAATTCTTTGCAGTCTCGGTTGGGGTCTAAGTTTGCTCCTGCTGGAAGCAGAGTTTGGCAGAGCTTAGCAGTTCCCAGTTGGCGTCTTGTCCAATTTTTGGCGGAGCTAAGGTTAGCAGAGCCGAGGTTGGCGGAGCTGAGGTTGACGTAGCGGAGGTCGGCGGAGTTGAGGTCAGCGGAGTTGAGGTCGGCG
>NZ_JACJOV010000030.1:0-8796 GCF_014695745.1 Leptolyngbya sp. FACHB-671
ACAAGTAATATTGTTGTTTCTTGATCGTTACCACCACTTCATCGAGATGCCATTTATCGGTGAGGGAGGGTCGTTTGCGCCGAAGCCCGTTGGCGTATGGCTACCCAAATTTCTGACACCATTCCCGAATCGTTTCGTACGTCACCTCGATGCCCCGGTACAGCATCATCTTTTCAATATCCCGGTAGCTCAGGGGAAAGGTGTAGTAAAGACAGACACAATAACTGATGATTTCGCCAGGAAAGCGATGACGAGAGTACATGAACCGGGAGCCGCGAACAAGGTGGAATCAGTCCGATTATTCTACCTCAGCGTTAACTTGACAATACCCTGGCAACTTACAGACATTTTCTAATGGGTAAGCCATAGCGTAGGGGCAGTTCGCGAATTGCCCCTACAGGGATTTGTAGTTTGTCCAAGTGGAAATTGCTGTAGACACAGGAGAAGCTAATCAACATTCAAGCTGTGTAGAACCAATCAGTCAGCATAGCGATAGCGACGCTCGAAATAGCGCTGGACAATGTCCAGTAGAGTGGTCAATGCCCAATAAATCAGGGCTGCCTCTAGTAAAATCGGTAAGACCACCGCTGAAGCAGAGCTAATCTGGTCGGCAATACTAGTCAATTCTTCAACGGTGACAACGGAAGCCAGAGAAGAAGCTTTTACCACGTCAATCAAAGAATTCCAAATGCTGGGAATGGCTCGTCGCCAAGCTTGCGGCAGAATCACATGCACGAATGTGTCAAACCGACTTAAACCCAATGAGGCTGAGGCTTCCCATTGTCCTCCTGCGATTGAGAGGATTGCTCCTCTAAAGGATTCAGAGATATAGGCTCCAAAGTGCAACGTTAAGCCGATGACGATCGATTGAAACGGTGTAAACCGGACGATGCCTGCAAAGCCAAAATAAATGATAAACAGTTGCACCAGTAGGGGCGTACCGCGAAAGAACGAGACATAAAGGCTTGAGAGCCACTCTAGCACTCGGACTTCGGACAACGCCAGGAGCGCAACGAGCAGTCCCACAAGCAACGCGAACACAACCCCAAGAACACTGATCCAGACGGTCATCAGTGCGCCTGTGAGCAACAAAGGCAGAGAGTCAATTAAAAGATCAACGACTGACATCTTCACCAAACCATGTGTTTGAAATATTTGCCAGTGTACCGTCTTGTTTGATGGCGTCTAGTGCCTGGTTTACCTGATCGCGCAGTTCAGTGTTGTCTTTACGGAACACAAGCGCCGTTGTCTCTCGAGTGAAGGGTTCACCCACCGATCTCACCCGATAGTTCGCTTCTTGCAGTTCAGTCAGGACGTAGAGGCGATCGTTGAGTGCCGCATCAACTCGATTTTGCTGAAGATCGGTCAATACCTGAGCAATGCCTTGATAATATTTCACCTCAGCCCCCGCTTCCTCTGCTGCTTTAGCAAAGTTGCTACCCTGGGTTGTACCAACGACTTTACCGCTGAGATCATTAACGCTTTGAATATTTTTGGGGTTGTCTTGGCTGACCAAAACAACCGCACCCGACACGGTATAAGGCTGCGAAAAGGCATATTGCTGCTCGCGCTCAGGTGTAACCGAGACTTGATTCGCAACAAAGTCGAATCGTTTTGCATCTAGAGATGCCAGCATACTTTTCCACTGCGTCGGTACGAACTCAATCGGTCGTCCTAGCCGCTTCGCTACTTCTGTAGCAATGTCGATGTCGTAGCCCGTCAATTCATTACTTTGAAGATCTCTGAAACTGAAGGGTGGATAAGTTCCTTCTGTTCCCACCGTTAGCGGTTGATCCGTACTAGCGCCTGGTGAATCACTAGATGTATCAGTCGAATTAGATCCGCAAGCTGCTAGCACTACTGCACTGCTGCTTGCCAGCATCAGTAGACGAATAAACTGCGATCGCGTTAGTTTCCTAATCATTAAATTAGGCTTAACCATGACACTGCCCTAATAAAAGTAATTAACCTTAAGTTGTAAAACAAAAGGAAATGGCTCTCATTCGTTATAATACGGTAAGATTATCAATTTACCGTATTATGCTGGAAATTGTATCTGTGACTTCTACCTTTCGCTCTAGGAATACCAAGCAGTCAGGTGGAATTCAACGTAGGATGCGTCAGCGTAGCGTAACGCACAATTCTTTAGATCGCATGATATTGATATTCAGACTGATTTGAACACTGTTATTCCAGTGAATGTTGTTAGTGCAGGCAATCCTAACTTGCAATCCTCAAGGTTTTCATGCTTTGCTGGCAGCCTGAATCTTGTCAAACGTTGCTTCGTCTGCAAAGAACTGCTTCTGAATCAGATCCCATCCTCCAAAATCTTGAACGGTGAACAGAGTTTTGACTTGAGGAAACTTCGATGCTGCCTCTGCAACTACATTAGGGTTGACAGGACGATAACCTAACTGGGCGAATTCTTGTTGAGCTTCTGCTGAGTAAAGGAAATCGACAAACGCTTCTGCAACTTCTCTAGTGCCATGTTGATCAACGTTCTTGTCTACAACGGCAACAGGGTTATCGATCGAAATATTCACCTCAGGGATTGTATAAGGCAATTTCTGACCATTCATTTCAGTCAAAATAATCTCATTCTCGTAATTAATTAAAACGTCTCCCTGACCCTGGTTGAAAAATAGATTAGTCGCCTCACGGGCATCTTTTGTTAGTACAGGGACATTTTTATAGACTTCAGTAACATACTCCAGTGCTTGACGCTCATCACTTCCTGTTTGGGTCATAGCCCCCCACAATGCCAAGAACTCCCAAATCCCAATACCAGACGTTTTGGGGTTAGCCGCAATCAGCTTCACATCGTCTTTCGTCAAGTCTGCCCAAGTCTTGATGCCTTTAGGATTGCCAGGGCGAGTGACAATAGCCGCTACCGATCGCGTCACAACACCATTTTTGGGGGCTTCTCTTTCCCAACCTGCTTCAATCAAACCGGCTTGTTGGATTTTATTAATATCAAGGGCGAGTGCCAGATGTACTACATCTGCTTCTTGTGAACCTTCAATTACAGCGCGAGCTTGCGCACCAGAACCACCGTAACTCTGCTCAAAACTGACATTTTGGTTATGTTCTCTCTTCCACTTCTCAACAAATTTAGGAATGATTCGATCGTGAGCGGCTTCAGTAACCGAATAGGAAACTAACCTTAGCTTGACATCCGGTTTAGCGGCAGAACTACTTTCACAGGCAGCGATCGTCGCGCTCAAGCTAACGCCTAGCAAGAATAGGCAGACAAAGTGCCACAAAGAACGTCGGTTTAACTTATTGCCTATCGATCGTTGATACCACTGTCCAATAACCTGCAAAGCTTGAAAAATGTAAGTCTGAATTTGTGCAATCGAGTACATCATCTTAAACCCTGTCTTAGCCAAAACGCCCACTAATATACTCTTTAGCTTCTTGAGTACTAGGAGAATCAAAAATCTGTTTGGTAGGACTAAACTCCACTAATCTTCCCCGACGCTTACCGCCAGGATCTGTCTCTGTATTAAAAAATGCAGTCAGATCTGAGATCCGTGAAGCTTGCTGCATGTTGTGGGTCACGATGATAATCGTGTATTGTTCCTTGAGTTCTAGGCACAGATCTTCAACCTGTTTCGTTGAGATTGGATCGAGAGCAGATGCAGGTTCATCCATTAGAATCACATCTGGCTTCATGGCGATCGCCCGTGCAATGCAAAGCCTCTGCTGCTGTCCTCCAGATAAATCCGTGCCCTTTGCTTTCAGCTTATCTTTGACCTCATCCCAAAGCGCAGCCCGGCGTAGAGATTGCTCCACCAATTGGTCCATATTTCCCTTATAACCATTGGAACGTGGACCAAAGGCAATATTTTCATAAATTGACTTGGGAAAAGGGTTTGGTCTCTGGAACACCATTCCAACTTGACGCCGGACTTTTACCGGATTGATCTTGGGATCGTAAATGTTTTTTCCCTGGTAATTGATCTTGCCCTCAACTCTAGCGCCAGGGATCAGATCGTTCATGCGGTTGAAGCAACGTAACAGCGTACTTTTGCCACAGCCTGAAGGTCCAATAAAGGCAATGATTTGTCGTTCAGGAATTTCCATATTGACTTCCTGAAGCGCCATAAAATCACCATAGTAAACTTTGACCCCTCTGACGGCAAAAGTCGCTGTATCTAGCGGATTTAGGGTTGTATTGTCCGATCGCATAGGTATACTTTCTAGGGTTGTATTACAGTTGAAATTTGGAGTTTGTAGAGGCTGAGTTTGAGCAAGTTATTTGTTGCGGTACAAGGTTCTACTAATAAACTCGTCTGTACAGAAGCAACAACAAATGTTTTATTTCAGTAACGAGAAGCGATTCCGCAGATAGATCGCCACACCATTGAGAACCAGCACGACAAACAATAAAACAATGATGGTTGCTGCGGCTGCGTTAACAAAACCAGGTTCAGGGCGAGTAATGTAACTGTAAATCTGAATTGGCAAAGCCATAAAGCGCTGAAACAAACCAGGATTGAACGTGAGAAAACTTACAGCTCCAATGACAAGCAGAGACGCTGCATCACCGATCGCCCGCGAAACGGAAAGGATTACTCCGGTTAAAATTCCTGGAACAGCATAAGGTAAAACATGATTCCATACCGTTTGCCACTTGGTCACACCTAAGCCGTAGGACGCTTCTCGTAGGGCATTTGGAACAGCTCGAATCGCCTCTCTGGCAGTCACAATAATGATGGGCAAAGACAGCAGGGACAACGTTAGTGCGCCAGTAATCAAAGATGGGCCAAAACCCAAGAGATAATAGAAAACACCTAGCCCCAGCAACCCATAAACGATCGAAGGAATTCCAGCCAAGTTGGCAATGTTCACCTCGATAATATCTGTCCACCAAGCCTTTGGTGCATATTCTTCAAGATACAAAGCCGCTCCTACTCCGATAGGAACGGAAACTAACATGACTAATAGCCCTAGAAGAATGCTGCCAAAAATAGCAGGGCGTATTCCCCCGTCGTCTGAAAAACGAGAAGGGGTGTCAGTTAGAAAACCAGGCGTTAGCAACCTAACGAAGCCATCCTTAAACACGTCAATCACTAGGAGGGCAAGAACGACTAAGCCTATTGACAAACCAATTAGAAAGAGAATTTCAAAAACCTTGCCGATCCTCTCTCGTCTCTCTAGCTGCGGATTGAATTCCTTTGCTTGTTCTTGAAGATCATTCTGATAAAAAGAAGTCGCCATGATGTATCTAGTACTTTTCTTTGTAGCGATTAGCAATCCAATGACTGACAATGTTTAGAGTCAGTGTCAGCAGAAACAAAACAGCTCCCACGGCATACAGTGTGTTGTAATTGAGGCTGCCACGTGGGCTATCTCCACCAGAGATTTGAGCCATGTAAGCGGTCATGGTTTCCACCGTTTGAAACGGATTAATGCTGAGCCGCGGTTGTTGTCCAGCAGCAATCACAACAATCATCGTTTCACCAACCGCTCTAGAGATGCCTAGAATAATCGAGGCAGCAATCCCAGAAAGAGCCGCAGGAAAAATCACTTTGTTAATGACTTCCAGTTTTGTGACTCCCATCGCGTAAGCGCCTTCCCGTAATGAGCGAGGCACAGATTGCAGGGCATCTAAGCTAATAGAGGCAACGGTAGGCATGACCATGACCCCTGTCATTAGCCCAGCGCTAAGGGCGTTAAAGACTTCCAGGGGAAGAAAGTTCCGCAGTGTGGGTGTCACAAATAACAGAGCAAAGTAACCAAAAACAACTGTAGGTACTCCCGCCAGCAGTTCTACAGCAGGACGTAAAATCCTTGCCACTTTAGCTGAGGCGTATTCGCTTAAGTAGATAGCAGATGATAAACCTAGAGGAATGGCAACAAGCATGGCGATCGTTGTCGTCAATAGAGTGCCATTAATTAAAGGCCAAATCCCAAAACGTTTCTCTGCAAATAAAGGTGTCCATTCGGTGTCGAGAAAGAACTGCGCGAGTGAAACCTCTTGGAAAAATTGAAAGGTTACTCGAAAGATAATAAAAACAATTCCAAAGGTAGTGAGTACGGAAACTAACGCGCAACCGAATAAAAGTGCTGCAATAATCTTTTCCTGAATGTCTTCGCCTGCTTTTCTTTCAAGCGATCGATTATCTTGTCGATCCAATTCATCTCTAGCAGTTGTGTTTTGCATAGCACTTAGAAAGCTGTTGGAGAGCGTGTTAAGTAAGTAGAGTGAGTTTATTTAAAGTTCTTGTTCGATCGCAATTCTACTGAGTAAATTCACCCGTACAAAAGTTAAAACGAGAACTATCCTAAAGGAGATTCGTGATCGGTTCGCCCGGCTTTGCATCGTTGAATTCAGAACCTGTTTCACCAGAGGCAAGCTTTTGTTTAACTTTAGGGTAAGCTTCATCGGGTAACGCCACATAACCAACTTGATCAACCCATTTCCAAGAATTCTCAATATAGAATTCAACAAACTCCTTCACTGCGGGTTCGTTGTCCAAAGACCTCTTGCTGACATAGATAAAGAGGGGACGAGACAAGGGTAAATAGACATTCTTCACAACATTGTCTAGAGGAACTGGCGTTTCACATGTTCCTTCTGGACTTTGCACAGCGACAAGATTCAGTTTGTCTTGGTTTGCCAGATAGTAAGATATGCCAACGTACCCTAAAGCACCTGCATCTCCAATAACCCCTTGCACAAGGACGTTTTGATTGTGACTCGGAGTGTAATCTGTGCGGCTATTTTTAGCTTTGCCTGTGATAGCCTGCGTGAAATAATCAAAGGTTCCAGTATCAGAAGCTGGGGCATAAAGCTTTAACGGCTGATCTGGAAATTGTGAATTAACTTGGTTCCAGTTGGTTACTTGATTCGCTGATTCAGCGGTCCAGATCTTGTTAAGTTCCTCAATAGTCAGGCATTCAGCAAAGTCATTTTCACGATTAGTAATAACCGCAATGCCATCTAGAGCGATCGGTAGCTCTACAACCTCAATACCCTTCTCTTTACACGTTTCGATTTCTTCATCTTTAATGGCACGTGAGGCACCAACAACGTCAATGTCACCGTTGCAGAACTTGCTGATGCCACCTCCAGTGCCACTCGAAGCAACACTAACCTGAGCATCAGGTCTAGCCCTTTGAAATTCTTCTGCAACAGCTTGATGAATAGGAAAACCTACCGCTCCACCATCAACACTGACTTCATTTTTCTTTTCTTCTATGCTGTTACAAGATGTTATACCAAAGGTGAAAAGTACTATTAAGGATGTTAGTGAAGCTTGGGATCTTAAATTTGGCTGCGGTAGAAGGTTGGGCTTACGAGGTGGGCGGTTGGGCGTAGGGTTGTGCATAGACAATGACTACAAAAGATCTTTCATTGCGTTCTTAATTCAGCATCCTAGGTGAGCCAGAAGATTTGCCTAGTCGTAAAAAGTTTGGCTCCCATATCGGCAGTCCAGTCAAACTGGGAGATGTCGCTATTCTCTGAAAGAGAGGTTGCGAGCGCCCTAGTTTGCTTAACTGCATTGGTATAGCAGTCATAGTTTTGAAGCTAAGTCAAAAATCATCAGCGATTCAACCGTTAAAATACTAAAACTTGAGCGGTTTACCGTAGTTTAACGGTATACAAACTATTGTTTACACTCATCTCTCTAAAGGATTAACTTAACAAGCCGTCTTGACTATTCCAATCCTGGGGATAGTCGGTGTGGTCGCTTATCAGCAGTTGCAGAATACTCTCGATAGACAACCAAACTACGAATACCCTTCCACCTCCCGCCAGAATGCAGCCCTAGCGCAGGAGCCAGGAGCCAGCCAACTAGCCCCTGTGATTGAAGTGCAAAGCGGTGATGTTCTGCGTATTCAAAAGGGGTGGCGCTCAGAAACGCTAAGGCTATGTGGGATTGATGCCCCTGAACTAGAGCAACCCTTCGGAACAGAATCGAAGCAATACCTGGAACAACTAATCCATTGAGTGAATAGGCAGATTATCTTAATCCCTCATGGCAAAGACAGGCAGGGCAGAACGATTGCAGAAGTGTTCATCTCAGCCCAAAATGCAGCGAATCCAGAAGAAGAGCGGTTCATTAATGCTGAAATGGTAGCTGGTAGCCTTGCTTATACCTATCCAGACTTTGTTGAAGATTGCTATAACGGCGATGTTATTGCCGAGGTGGAAGGACAAGCCAGCCAGCAGCAAGAGGGGGTATGGTCAGATCCTGCTGCACTTCCCCCTTGGGTTTGGCGACAGCAACATTCACGGTAAGGTCGATCGCAGCTTTTAGGCAATACCAGGGGGAGGCGATTGGAACTGAATGTAGAGGGTTGTTGAAAGACTTGATCAAGAAGGAGTTGAGTTAATGCGCAGGCGATCGCCCAATGCTGCCGACCCTGAGTATTGGCTAGACACTGAAAAACGCAAAGTGCGAGATTCCGTTATTCCTGCGAGACGGTCGGCTTAGACTTTTGAGAAGTATGTCTCCATCGCAGCACTTCAACCACCCCATGATGCGCTGCAGCAGCGACTTAAGAAACACCATAACTTTCCCTAACTTTTAGGCATCGTCAGGGCCGAGGTTAGCGAATACATTGATGTACATGAGGAACGAAACGGGAACCACACAACGAACCCAACACGCTCCCTCTACAAAAGCTTGAAGTCACTTCACAACCTGCTGCATGTAGTCTTTCCCAGACGGCATCAGCCAGTGCAACTCCCACCGGAAAGCTCACAACCTGCAAGGCTCCAGCCTGGGCAGATTGCTCTGCAGTGTTGCGCTTCAAACTGCATCAACTCATAAACATCCAATT
>NZ_JACJOV010000031.1:0-4020 GCF_014695745.1 Leptolyngbya sp. FACHB-671
GTAACTTGAGTTTGTTTGCCGACTTGCAGTTTGCCATCTTTAACTGTTTCAGGCAGTCGCTTCACCTGAAAATCACCGTCTTGCTCTAAGCGTTGAGCGATCGCTTCTGCATCCTCCGAGGGAGCAGAGAGGTTGGACAGACTAGCGTAACTATTGATTCCAACAACGAGAGCATCCCGACTCATAGTATTCTCAGAATCTAAATGCTTTGATATGAGTCTAACTGTGGTTCTTAACAGAAGAACAAGTACTTTGAAAAACCGTTGAGCGGTTGGATGGAGTAGATGTTATAGTCCTGACCCTCAATCGAAGCCTTGTTCTGCAAAGTATCTCAGCAATTTGCTCTTTAGTCAGTATCTAGTGTCCTTATAAATTTATAGAAGTATCCTCCGACTCTAGCTTCCTAATTTTGCTAGTAGTGCAACGATCGCCACTGAGACCAGTACTCGATTTCAGTGGTCAGATAGACATAGCAAAGACACCAAATGACCACATTTAGGAGTGCCTACTCAACAAGCTACACTCAATTTCTCAACCCTTCCGAGTGCCATAGAAGATTTGGCTAGGCAACTACGACTCGCAGCCAATTCCGTCTCCCTCCCTATCAAAACCATGAGGGTCAGGGGGTAGCACCTGGAACCGTCGATGAGGGATATCTCCACAATTCAAATCACCTTCATCAGGCGGGATGCAGATTCCAGGATATGAAGGGTCGCAGCCTTGTTCGGCTGAACTAACTACTTCCGCTGGGGCTTGACGAGCGGCTGGTGCTTCTGGCTCTTCGGGCAGTGACGGCTGTCCAACTTCTCCTTTGACTGCTGAAGCAAACTCTTCTGCTCTACTGCGATCGGTGAAGCTTGCTAATTGAACAGTTTCAACCCCTGTATCTTCACGCTTTGTCGCCACTGCATCAGCGCAGTAGCTACTGCGGATAGACTCTAAGTTGCCGCCATCAACAAAGACTGGATACCAGGTGTCATCTGAACCAGATGAACTGTCACCGCAAGTTGCACGGGGAAAATTGAAAGGGTTAGATGCTAGCTCTGCTTCTACCTCTTCTTCCGGTTGATTTGAAGGGCTTGAAACGCTGCTTCCATTTCCAGGCTCAAACTGGATAGATAGGTCGCAGCTACCTACAGGGCAGAAGGAGAGATTGTCAACCCAAATAGCCTCTATTTTGGTGTTTCCATTGGCAAGAGTTACAGCATCGACAGCATCGACCTCCTCTACAAACTTTGAAAAGTCAGAGATACGAGACTGAATCTCTGCAAAATCAACATCCGGTGCCAATGTCTTGACAGCTAGCTCTAGCGCGTCTAAGCATTCAGGCGTTGATTGCCGAAAATTGACCTGTAAGCCTTCTAGTCCGTTGTGTCCAGGTGTTTGCCAAGCTCTAAGATCACAAGCATCGTCTCTGCGAGTTAGCTCGAGTTGATTATCATTCAGTTCCCATTGAGCAAAGAAATCTGCATCAGCATAGGCTGCATGAACACGAGTCAACGCTTGGTCAAATCCAAATGTTTTGGCTTCTGGCTGAGGTGAACTTTGAACGGCTTCAAGAGCGGGGGTAGAGGCTTCTGGTATGGGAGTTTCTACTGCCGTCGTAGCTACTGGTGAAGATTGAGGTTCACCCATTGAGGCTAATAGAAAGATAGGAGTTCCCCACCCTAGAGCCAGAGTAATCAAAACTTTAGCTGCAAGCTTGTTGGAAGGCCTTCGATCACCCAGCAGTCTATCCAGACTGTTCCAGTAGAAATTGCATAGGGTGTAGAAAAATTTCATGCTGATTAAAATTCCTGGACATCTTCAACCTGCCCAAAATAACCAGCACATTCACGAGCATCAGAACTAAAAACGATGAAGAGTACGTGAAGCCTCAGTACTTTTTGACACTTGGCTCAGCAAGGCAGCTGCCTGTTACTTCTTCCCCTACCGAGGGAACTCTGAATTACATGAAAACATCCGACCCAGCAGAAATGCTGGGTCTTTTATTTTGCCTCTACTCTAGTTGCGCTGCTTCTACTGAAAAGTTGCAATCTCTAGCTCCGTACAGCACATCTAGGCTGCCTTCTGGGTCAAACTGCACACACCTGTTCAGACTCTTGCCCCCATGTCTTAAACGCGCCCCAAAATCGTCGCAACCGCTGAAAATTATTCTCGCAACGCTAAGTTAATTCCCTACGTACACTTGGCTTGCCAATGCTATCAGTACTTCTGTCGCTTCTTTAACTGCTGTTTCTGAGGAATTCTTCAGTGAAATAGAAATCGTTCCATCGTCATCCACAACGAATTTCAAATTATCAGTGCTGACTCCAAGTGGACACCATTCGCCCTCCACACGGTAATCCTGCTTGATTCTCTCCAAATCAAGTACACATTCCCTAGCAAGCGGAAAAGCGACTAAACCTTCAATCGCATTGCGTAGCCCTATCTCAACCACCTCAAAAGGAATTTGTGCTTCGCTTAAAAATTTTTGTCGCTCACCAATACGGTTCGATTTCCTAGATTTCCCTAACTGCACTCCCAACTGGCTCATTTCCTTCGCAGGGAATGCCAATGTTCTTCCGACAATGTCAAAGTAGTCGTCAAAGTCAAATTCAACTCCGCGCTTCTGCAAACGTTCCTGTATTTCTGTTCTAGTCTCCTCGATCGCAGCTTTTAAGAGCTTACTGTGTTCAAGAACCTTGCCGCTTTGGGCGAGTTGTCGCATCGAACTTCGCACCAATTCAACTAAGCTCCACTGCAAACCAAGGCTGTAGTCTTCCAAGCGCTGCTTTTCAAAGTAGCAGACCAGTCTCACGATCTCACGTAGAACAAGTTCTTCCTGAGATAGAACTGTGAACCTCATACTCTAACCTCTGTAATACAGCAGTGGTAGTGCGATTCATCGACTAAGGCAGTACCCATTAGCACACCTATGACGGGTCTAGTGTCTAGTTCAGCGCAGATAGCAGTATGAATAGCCATGTTAGTTAACTCCTTACTGAGCACAGATTTGATCCCTGTTGGAGAGCTAGCAGTTGCTTTAGACTCCACGAGATAGGTATTGCCGTTGCCCTCCATCACAATGTCAGGGTAGTCGTGGTTAGGTCGGGCAAGCTTATGAGCGCGATAGCACCGCTGCATCAAATAACCAGCAATTCCCTCACCTACCCCTGCAACTGCACTTTTGTTAGCTGATGATAATTGCTTTGCTGTTTGGCTATAGAACAAAGGAGGGTAGCCAGGTTCTAGGAATACACCGCTGGAATAGGTGAACCAGTACTGCATCTCCTCCAAAGGTTGGTACATTAGCTGCTCGGAATATTTACGAACCATCCATTCCAAGGAATATTCTTCAATTGAGACAGAATCAGCAGGGTTATAGGGGATCTGTCTACTTCTACTGTCAAGGTGCGATTGCAATCGGTGGCGTACAGCATCTCTACTCCCAGAGGCTTTAGCAAGAGAGCGCTCCGTAGGAGATAGCCGGAACTGTCGCCGTTCCAGCGTAATTTGAATCGTCATTTGGTTGTCTAAAAGCTATTGGCCAGATTGTAGCCCAAAGACTACAAAACTTAGTCTGCTGCCTGTAGACCTGTCATCCGCATTCTATGAGTATTGTGCGGTGACGGAAAGTAGCAAACAACCCATCAGGCAACGATTTGGCAAAGCGATCCGGCGGCGACGGCGAGAGTTAGATATTTCTCAAGAAGAGCTGGCAGAACTGGCTGAGCTACATCGAACTTATATTTCGGATGTTGAACGAGGGGAGGTCAACCCGTCCCTTGACAATATTGAAAAGCTGGCAGCAGCATTAAATATCACAATCTCCGATCTTTTCATTCAGTACGGAATTGAGGTAGAAGATGTTATTTAAGCTGTTTTTTCATCAGATGCTAGAAAGGTAAAGTTTTCTTGCTAGCTCTATCTCTTCTTGGATAGGTTGTGCTAGGGCAGAGGAAGCTTTTTGTTCCACTCGTAATTTCTAACCCTTATCTAAAATTGCTGCTATGGATACTGCCACTGCATTAGCTGCAA
>NZ_JACJOV010000032.1:0-9043 GCF_014695745.1 Leptolyngbya sp. FACHB-671
GTGGTTTGTGCTCAAGAACTGGATGCGACAACGATGGAGTGAGTTTGAGAGTTTTCACAATTGTATAGATGCAGCTTTCAAAACCTGTCCTAACGTGCTCCCGTAGAGCTATACAAGGAGCGACGCTATCAGAAACAATAGCAAACTAGATTCTGTCATGACTAACTCGGTTGTAACTACCCAAAAAATCAAGTTTTAACTAAGCACGGATACCCAAAGTGTAGGCTTAGTCTCTTCAATTCTAAAAGCTGGATAAAAAACTAAATCGATAAGCTGCACAAAACAGCCTAACGCTGCCCATCGTCTGCCACGAGTGACTTTCGTATCAGAACCGACTAATTCTCAATGGTCGGGTTCATGGGAATTGTTGGACTGCGTTTTGAGTGAGTGCCATCGCAAAATGGTCTCGTAGGAGAGCCTCGGCATCGGCAAAGCGCAATCGTCTCTTGTTCTGCATGAAATGGATTCCCTTGAGCGTCTAGTGAGTAAACAACGACCGTCTTAAAGGCGACGGTTGTTTACTTTTTCTTTCAACAAGCCCTTAATCCTGTCATTTTCTGCAACACAACCCGTCTGCACCGGAACGGTCAAGAGCTGAACCGTCCCGCCTGATAGTCGGCGAAAGCCTGCCGGATCTCCTGAGGCGTGTTCATCACAAACGGTCCCTGCCGGGCGATTGGTTCGCCAATCGCCCGTGCTGCCAGCAGCAGCAGCCGGGTCGACTCGCGAGCTGATACCTCCAGATGGTCTCCGTCTGAGAACAGCGTGATCGTCTCGGCGCGCGCCTCCTGTTCACTGAAACAGGCGCAGCCTTTGTAGACGTAGGCGAAGACCTGATGCCCACGAGGAAGCGGCACAGCGATCTTCGAGTCGGGCGCGAGCGTCAAGTCGAGAAAGACCGGATCGGTTGGACCCGCGTCAATCGGGCTCCTCAGGTCGAAGGCGGTGCCCGCCAACACTTTGACGTTAACGCCGTCGCGCTCTAAGCTCGGAACCTGCTCGGCGGGAATGTCCTGGTAGCGCGGCACGTCCATCTTGTTGCGCGCGGGCAGATTGATCCAGAGCTGGAAGGCACGGAGCGGACCGGACGCCTGGTCGGGCATTTCCGCGTGGATCAATCCGCGCGCCGCTGTCATCCACTGCACCGCGCCCGGACCGAGCCGACCCCCGTTGCCGTGGCTGTCTGCGTGTTTGAGCCGACCTTCCACCACATAGGTGACCGTCTCGAAACCGCGGTGTGGGTGCTCGGGGAATCCGCCAATATAGTCCTCCGGCCCCGCGCCGCCGAACTCTGCAAACAGGAGAAATGGATCCAGGTCAGGCAGCTCATCCATCCCTATAGTGACAATGTTTCTGACGCTGCTTCCCGCGCGAACGACTTGACCACGCCTAGACGCAATCGGCTGACGGCCCTTAGTTAATTGCGGAGATAGCTCGACCGGTGGGATGGGGTGGGGTGTACTCGTCATACGGTAAATGTTAGTCATAACCTAAAGTTGACTATGCTTGTTGCTGAACTGCCCGTTCTGCTGCCTGAAAGCCCAGCTTTGAGTGAGCGCCATCGCAAAACGGCTTCGTGGTAGAGCCTCCGCACCGGCAAAGCGCGATTGTCTCTCGTTCTGCATGAAATTGATTTCCCTGAGCATCTGTGAGTAAAACAGAACCAGTCACTAAGAAGGGACCGTTATCCAGCGTCGTGATTTTTGTTGCTTCAGTCATCGTATTCTCTTCTAGTAGAGGAGTTATAAAGGCTTGCATTACTTACTATAAGTAACTAATATAAAAAGTAAAGTAGGTACTTGAAAGTAACTGAAAAACTGCTGAGAAACTATTCATGTCACTTTCTGAAGAAGATATGGAATGCCCCTCGGCACAGCTTCTAAATTTGATAGCTGGTTCCTGGACACTAAATATTCTTTGGCTATTAAGTAATAATGGTTCAACTCGCTTTGGAGAGCTAAAACGTAAAATCGCTGGCATTTCAGCGAAAGTTCTAACAGAACGATTGCGGATGCTGGAGGAGGAAGACATCATTTATCGGGATTACAAGCCTACAATTCCACCTCAAGTCACTTATGGTTTAGCAGCGCGCGGCGAAGACCTTGCTCAAGTGTTAGCGTTGATAGACAAGATTGCCCAGAAGTGGCAGAAAGTCGCAAGTTTGAAACCTTAATTACTGAAGGTGACTCTAATATTGAGATCGCGCCTTGTTGGGGTGATTGAAAGGTTGTTTTTATGAAGTGCAATTAGACTGAAACTATTGCAGGGTAGGGGTTTGAGAGTAGGAAATCTGTACTAAAACTTTGGTCGTATCCCCACAATTACATTTACTGGTTAACGAATTTACGCCATTTCGGGCTTTGGTTAAGTGCTAATTGCATCTCATGACAGCAACTCTTCAATCACCCCTGCATCTAAAGGTTTGCTCCTACTGCTTGTCTCAGTTACAGAGCTTTTAGGAGAAGTTTCCAACCTTTGCAAAGGATGAATTTAAGATATCAGATGAGTTTGACAAATAATTTTTCGTTCTTATTACTTATTTTTTCGCTTTAGACATGTTGTTTAGAGCAAGTAGTAAGGCAATCGCAGCTACTGACTTTTCAATAATTCAGCGGCAAGCGTCTTCATCAGACGTTGAAAAGGGGTTGTGTCATCTAGTCCTCGCGCTAACACTAAAGCACCTTGAATCCGCAAAACAGCATCTTCAGCGCGATGTCTGGCTGAGTGAGCCTCTAATCCAGCCTCCTTAAGTACGGCTGCGATCGCCTCAATCCATTGTGACAAGGCTGATTTAATTTGATTGTGAAAGAGGTCATTGCTCGAGCGTTCTAGGGCTAAAACAGCCCATAGACAAGAGTTTTGTCCCTCGTTGAAAAACTTGCTCACTTGGTCACACATCATCTGTAATTTGTCGCTCGGCGCTGCATTGCTGCTGAGGGGCTGCAAAATACAAGTTTCTAACCAGGTATTCACTCGTTCCAATGCGGCTTCGGCCATTTCCTCCTTGCCACCTGGGAAATAGTGGTAGAGATTGGTTTTGCCCAAACCCGTCACCTTTGCCAGACAGGACAAGCTCGCTCCATCGTAGCCATATAGCCGAAATGCATCAATTAACTGACCGACAAGTTTTTCTCTAGACATTGCCTGAAATGGTAATTTCTATTGCTTGACATTTTAACGAACGTTCAGTACGGTTAGCTTTAACGAACGTTCAGTACATCTGCTAAGGAGCAGTTTATGACCCAGAGAATTGCAGGCTTTCGCTTGGGTATCACGTCTTTAAGGATGCGGAAGTAATTGATTGTGCGGCTCCCTATGGCGTGTTTTCTGTAGCACAGCGCTTTAACCCGAAGTTGGATATCTTTCTCATTAGTGAAGCCTTGCGCCCGACTCAAACGCAGGCAGGATTCACCGTGTTACCAAACTATGGATTCAGCGATCACCCGTCGATGGGTGCGTTTCTGATTCCCGGCGAGTTTGATACTCGGCAGGAGCTACACAACGGCAACCTGCATCATTTTATCCACTAGACGAGTCCTTTATCTCCGAAGTTGCCCGCACGATGGAATACCACTAGGCTTACAATCTCTACCGCAACGACGCGGTAATCGGGTCAAAGTCACGATGGATGGTAAGTTCTTGCCTTATCGCAAATGGTGAGTCTAAGTGACTGGGTTTGATGCGCTCCACATTCAATGGAAGTAGAAGTTATGGCTATAGATGAAACTTTGAACATTGAGGCTCACAAAGATAACTTCTCACTGGAGGATTTTCTTGCAGCCCGTGCAAAGACATGGGAAGCAATCAACAGAATATCAGAACGGATTTATGTCGGAATGCTAGAAGAGGAGGCAAATGAAATCGTCAAAACTACACTTCAGGAAATGGGAACTCGGCAAGGTTGGCATAAGCCGTATGTCCATTTTGGGCTGAACACCACCAAAACGTTGTTTGAAACGCCAGAACCCGGAGTTAAACTCGGTGAGAATGACATCTACTTTATTGACATTGCACCAGTCTGGAATGGTTATGAAGGAGATGCAGGACATACGTTTGTGACAGGTTCTAATTCTGAGCTAAAGCGTTGCGCCCTCGATACTAAACGAATTTTTGGTTTAGTAGCGGACAAATGGAGAACCGAATCGACTAGTGGTCAGGCGCTTTACGAGTTTGCAGCACAAACTGCTCGTGAGCTAGGTTGGATATTGAATTTGAGAATGGACGGTCATCGTTTAGCGGATTTTCCGCATACGGCTTATCATGCCGGAAAACTATCTGCAGTTCCCTTTCATCCATCTCCTAACCTCTGGGTGTTGGAAATCCAAATTAGGCATCCTGATAAATCCTTTGGAGGCTTCTATGAAGATATTTTGATGTGACTAGATAGCTCTCATGCAGTCAGCAAAACAGTGTTTGCCCTTCGTACTATCCATGCAATGAGCCAATTTTGTTTGATACATGGTTCGACTCAGAATTCGGACTGCTGGAATTTGCTGGTTCCTGAGCTTAAGAGTTTAGGACACCAAACAATAAAAGTAGATTTGCCAACTGGTAGAAATATCAGTGGAATGCAGTATGCACAGACGATCGTCCGAGAACTTGATGTGGTTGATGAAGATATCATTTTAGTTGGGCATTCGGTCAGTGGTATCTTTCTTCCGCTCGTTGCTAGTCTACGGCAAGTTCACCATCTTGTGTATCTTGCCTCCTTCATTCCCAAGCCAGGAACGAGCATTGTTGAACAAATGTTTGATGAAAGCTTCGATATGTTTGAGTCATCGTGGGCAGAGGCTTGGGTAACAGCTACTCAAATGGGAAAAAACCTCGTTGAAGATGATGAACTGGCATTAAACTTTTTGTTTCACGATTGCACTCCAGAGGTAGCGAAGTGGGCGTTGAGCATTCGAAGGCTGCTACATCCGGAAGCAGCACTGAGTGAAGTGTTTCCCCTGCAGAATTATCCGAGCAAGGGATCTCATTCGTATGTTATTTGTACAGAAGATCGAACAATTAACTCTAAATGGGCTAGGAGAGCAGCACAAGAATTTCTTGGGGTTGAAGCTATTGAAATTCCAGGGGGACACTGTCCTTATCTGTCTCGTCCCAGCTATTTAGCTTCTATTTTGAACAGGCTGGCAAATTGCTGAAGTGTGTTGATTCTGTGGTATCGGACAATTTATCGTGGCAAGAATTGTAGAGCGAAGATCTTGGGGTTGTGTCGCAAAAACTTTTGATTAACAAACGATCGATGTCGTTCGCGTTGCTCTAAGCACTCACTTCAAAGATTGCTTCGATAAACTTGGCTTGAGACACACTGTCCCCCAGCCCAATTCCTTTCACTTGTCCTTTTTTGATCATATTCATCGCTTCAATTCCGCTCAAGGTTCTTCTCGCAGTGTTGAATGACTTGAACCCCATCATAGGTTTCACAATCCGCTTGGTGTTTCGATGGTCCTGCTCAATCACATTATTTAAGTATTTGCTCTGTCGTAATTCGGTTTCTGCTGCTAGAGTTTTATCCGCTTTCAGAGTGTCTATTGCCACCGGATAAGCAGCATTCTTGTCCACTGTAATGACTCGCGGGGTTTGGGTGTGCTGACCCTTGAGTACTTTGCCAAAGAAGCGTGCTGCTGCCTTACCATCACGTTTCGCACTCAACATGAAGTCCAAGGTATTACCTGCTGAATCGACAGCGCGATACAGATATTTCCATACTCCCCTGACTTTGATATAGGTTTCGTCAGTTCGCCAAGAATCGTTCGTTGGCTGCAGATGCTGTCGAATCCGTTTGTCTAGCTCTGGCGCGTACTGCAAAACCCAGCGATTGATCGTCGAGTGGTCAACTTTTATGCCCCGTTCTTGCATCATCTCCTCCAAATTTCGGTAGCTGAGGGAATAGCGGCAGTACCACCGCACATTCAGCAGGATGATTTGGGGCAGAAACTGCCGCCATCTAAACAGAGAAGCAGTAGACATCGGAGGGCAAGGAGAAGAGTGTCGTCCTGCTTACCTTACCATTCGCTAGTTTTTGCGACACAACCACAGAACTTGCCCTCGCGAATCCAGAAGTATTTTGAGCATGCGTTTATCTCCTATGCAGCAAACAAGATACAGCATTAAGCATTGCCAGGTTAATAGCTGTCTAAAAACGCCCAATCTTGCAATCAGGTAATCCGAAGCTACATTTCCCGTGAAGACGATCGCCCGTCTAACAACAGAGGGAGCAACAAAAGCTCTACGCCAGTTAACAACACAACGGAAATGCCAAACACAATCGTTCCGATCGCATTTAACGATGGGCTGAGATTTGCACCGAGGAAGGTGTAAATCGAAACCGGAAGGGTGGGTTGAAAGCCAGAAACGAACCAGGCAATGATGAATTCGTCAAAGGAAAAGGTAAACGCCAGCAACCATGCGCCTGCAATTCCTGGAATTGCCCAGGGAAGGATAACCCGATAGAGTGCCTGCCATTCATTTGCGCCCAAATTCCAGGCGGCTTCTTCGATATCTTTGGGCATCTGAGCCAGACGCAGGCTGATGAGGGCGATCGCGGTCGGCATCAGGATCACAACATGGGTTAGCAGAATGCTAAAGACCTGTCCTTGCAAGTTGAGGCGAGACAACAGTCCCAGGAAGGCTACACCCAGAATTAATGGGGGTACTAAAATCGGAACGATGAACAGCGTCGATAACAGATTCTTTCCCGGAAAGTTAAATCGATTCAACGCGTAAGCCGCAAAAAAACCAATCACTGTTGCGATCGCTGCTGCCAGTGGTGACACAATCAAACTGCGCTGAAGGGATTGCAGCAGCCGACCGTCCGACAGCAATTCCTGATACCAGCGCATCGTCCACCCCGTCCAGGGAAAGGTCGGAAAGCGGGCATCTTCAAAGGAAAAAGCAATCAGCGTCACAATGGGCAGCATCAAGAAAAGAAAGCCCAAGAGAAGGTAGCCCCATCCGGCGATCGCCAACCCTAAATCAATTCCCTGTTTTCGCTGTGTGCTCATGGTTAGCTTTCCGATTCGGTGAGTTTTAGTCCAGACACTAAAATGATCATCATGATGCCAATTAGAATCGTTGCCAGAGCAGAAGTACGGGGCAGATTGGTTGAGGCAGCATACTCATTTAGAATGACTGTTGAAAACAGGGGAAATTTTCCTAAAACGGATTGTCCGGTTCCTCCACCCAAAATGATTCCCGATAGAACATCTCCTAAACTAATAATCAATCCAAATACGGCACTATAAACGATGCCAGGTTTACTAAGCGGTAAGATGACTCGCCAGAAGGTTTGCCATTGGGTCGCTCCTAAGTTGCGGGCTGCTCCTAATAAGCTGCGATCAGTGTTGCGTAGAACTAAATAGAGAATCAAGATAATAATTGGAGCAAGGTAGTGTAACAAGCCAATGCGTGTGCCCCATTGGGTAAACATAATTGTTACAGGCTGTTCAACCCATTTCAGTTGAATGAGCAAAGTATTGAGCAATCCATTATTGTTTAGAATGGTTTGCCATGCGTATAAACGCAAGATATAACTCGTCCAGAAGGGAGTAATTGCTAAAACGAGTAATAATCTTTGCAGTCGTTCGGGTACTAGAAACACGAGTGCCATTGCAAAGGGATAGCATAATAAAATTCCCAGAGCAGTTGTAGTGATGGCAACCCAAAGAGATTGGGCGATCGCGTAGGCATAGCGTGATTTCACAAAAAATTGGCTAAAAATATCACTGTAATTTGCCAGTGAAAACCCGGGAACTGCCCGATAGTTTTCAACGCTCCAAAAGCCAATCCAGACTAAAAAGACCAGGGGCAGTAAAAAGAAAATGCTGTCGTAAATAACGGCAGGGGCAAGGCAAATGTATTTCAATAGGCTGTTATCCTGCGGTAGCCAGCGAATACGCGATCGCTCCCCTGGAATGGAAATTTGTTTCGTCACAATGTTACTACCCCTTATTGAATCTGTTCGCCCAGTAGAATGGTGTCTTGTATTTTCCAGGACAGTTGCAGTTTAGAGTTGATGGGAATGGAAAGGCTTTGATCTAAGGCTTCCTGACGGATCATTCGCACTTCATAGCCCGTATCGGTTTCTAAAAAGTAAATCACTTGCGACCCCATAAACTCGAACCCTCGCAATGTTGCATTAATTGTGTTTTCGCCTGGAGTGCCTGCCGAAGCGAGAGAGAGTCGTTCTGCCGGAACAACGACCGTGACGCGATCGCCCACCTGATGGGGTTGTTCATGCCAGAGTGCCTGCATCCTCCCTTGAGGACAACTCACCGTGACGGTTTTCTCACTGACGCTGACCACTTCACCGTCAAACAAATTGTTGTTGCCCACAAACTCCGCCACAAAATGAGTTGCTGGACGGCTATAAATTTCTGTTGGAGTTCCTACCTGATCGATATTGCCTTGATTCATCACCACAACTCGATCTGCCATGGAAAAGGCTTCGTTTTGATTATGGGTGACGTAAATGAATGAAATATCTAACGTTTGCTGTAACCGCTTTAGTTCTCCCTGCATCCGCACCCGCAAGTGTGGATCAAGGGCGCTCATGGGTTCATCCAACAGCAGGATTTTGGGTTCGGTGATCAGGGCACGGGCGATCGCTACTCGTTGTTTCTGCCCGCCGCTGAGCTGACTAATGGGGCGATTGAGCATGGTTTCCAGGTGCATCATTTTGGCGACTTCTTGTACCTTGCGCTTCACGTCTGCTCTGTTGTGAGGGATGAGCGTTAGCCCGAAAGTGATATTTTGCTGCACGTTGAGATGGGGAAACAGCGCAAAGCTTTGCCACACCATCGGCGTATTGCGACGATGCACTGGAAGGTGAGTAATATCTTTTCCCTGTAAACGAATCTCTCCGGATGTCATGCCTTCCAGTCCCGCAATAATCCGCAGGAGGGTCGTTTTGCCGCACCCACTGGGTCCCATAATGGCAATGAATTCTCCTGCTTTAACGCTCAGGTTGATGTTGTTCAGCACCATCAGGGAACCAAACTGCTTCGATACGCCACGAATTTCCAGATCGTGGGCAGTC
>NZ_JACJOV010000033.1:0-16161 GCF_014695745.1 Leptolyngbya sp. FACHB-671
CTGCTCTCAATCGCATGATCCAAGTTGCAAAGCCTGATAGCTATGAAGTTAAAGCTTAATCTCAACCTAGTTTAGAACTTGATTGGCTCAAT
Source organism: Leptolyngbya sp. FACHB-671 (assembly GCF_014695745.1). Taxonomy (NCBI): domain Bacteria; kingdom Bacillati; phylum Cyanobacteriota; class Cyanophyceae; order Leptolyngbyales; family Leptolyngbyaceae; genus Leptolyngbya; species Leptolyngbya sp. FACHB-671. The sequence continues at coordinate 93 of NZ_JACJOV010000033.1, forward strand.
TCTCAATCATGCAACAACGCCTTTACCAATCAAAATAATCTAAGTTCTGTGGCAAGAATTTTTGCTGTGTTGCAAGACCTATACGAAGTTTGAAAGCAGTTGAATGACAACATCATTCAACTTTTTTTGTAACACAACACCCAAAAGTACCCTCAGGGGTACTGCGATCGCCTGTTTAACTCCAGAGAATGGGATAAGACAGAACAAACGCCACATGTTCAACTCACATCGCTGCCCTGAAAGTGCTCTACCTTACTGCCAAGAAAACTCACTGCTGTCCCCAGATTGAGAATCTTAGATGGTGACTCAATTCATCCTAAAAGTCTAACTTAATTTGTAGTATTAGCGGAATTAAATTTTATCTTTTGTATCTGTTAGACGGATTTACATTCGCATGATCTCAAACGCCTCGCTAGTGCGCGGAGTGAGGAGAGATTGTCGATTTAGATTTTGCCCGATATGGAGAACTCATGGTCAACAATGCGTTTAGAAGAATGCCAGTTTCTAATGTGTCTATCCAAAACACAGTCGCCTCAGATGTTGCTTCAAATACTGTAGTCCTCAGTCAAATTGCAGCGGTTCAACTGGCACAACCTGCCCCTGCCTCCGTGGTGTCTGAGACTCAAGTTGCCCAAATTGATCGCTCAATCCTGGCAGATGCAGTGGTTGCGAGACAACCCGAAGCGATCGCCAGCATTGACTCTTCTTTGTACATGCGTCCCGAACAGATTCGGTGGATTAATCCAGATTTAGGGAGGGCGATCGCTGACATTCGCACCCCGACCGAGGGTACTCCCCGCAACCAAATCACTGTTCCCCTCAGTCTCACCGCAGACGTGAGTGACGAAACGGTGTTTGAGTCTCCGACAAATTCGGCACAGAAATATTATTTGCCTCGCTACCGGATCGCAGAGCGTAACCGCCAGGTACAGATGGTACTGACGCAAACTCAAACAGGCTGGAATCTAGCAGTCTACCTGGAAAAATTTCCTGCTCCTTCACTGCAAATTGCAGCGCGAGATTATCAAGAACTCGCCCATGAATTGAGTGTGGTCTTGCAACATCGCTTAACTCCGGGAGATGCTAACGGAGGTCAAAAAGAACTCGCTTTTTCTGCCCCTGTACTGGATTCAGGAATGGTGCGGGTAGACTTGCAGATTACCACTTCAACGGAACTCGGTCTATTATTTCAGGTTCTAACTTTACCCGAATATGGTGCAGTATTGACGGTGCGGCGGGCTGTCAAAGTTGGGATTCCGGTATATGTCAACAACTCAACAGGTACAGTCCCAAACAACAGTGCTGCGAACACGGGTGCCAGTTTTACGATCCCAATGCCTCAGTTGCGCGTGGTAAGGATTGAGAACTATGAAGCCGGTGGACAACCGTGGACGCGCTATTGCCTGAGTGTAGACAACTACGCCGCTTTCCCCGCTGACCTATTTGCAGCATCTCCCGATCTGCCGCCCTGTGGGCTCAACCGCAATGCTTCGCGCACCTGGGTCAACATTCATGCTGAGGGAGGTGCAACCTTGTATGGCTTCTGTGCCCTTGGAAGCCCCAGCAATTTGAAGGATCTGTGGTTTGCCAGACCGCGTGGGCAACAGCCTCCTGCTTCGGTTTACATCACACTGGTTGACCGACGCAACAATATCACTTACGCATCAAATTCTGTTAATCCTGCAGCGATCGCCCCCGCACCTCCTGACACCCCTCCTGCTGGAGAAGCCCTGTTTCGAGAAGTTACTCGTGTGTTGGAGAGTGGAGTAGAACCGCGTCCTTTCGTCTTTCCCCAAGCGATTTATCCCTACATTTACCAAGGCATCACCGGAAGTCCTAATCAAACGTTTACCCTGCAACGGTGGACAGTTCCCTGGGATGGGACACCTCAAAGCTACTATCAAGACCCAGTACGCCGCGAAATTGTTTACTTTTTGCCTGATTGCTTCAAGTTAATGCGGCAGCCAAAATTGCCTTACCATCCAATGATGTCGATGCGGTTTGCGGCTGTGAATGATGACCCTGCCACATTGAGAGCAACCTTTGATTACTGGGCATTTCCTCATGTAGAACGAGCGCGACTGCTTGCGGCAGCTCCCATCCTCAGAGAAAAATTTAGAATCTCAGGACAGCTAGAATTTCAACCTTTGCTAGTAGAAAAGCCGCGTCTGTTTCTGAAACTTCCTAAAGCAAATGCAACCCCCCAGCTCCAGGAATTTACTCACGTTTCTGTTGAATTGCGATCGGGCTTTAGCGATTCGCTCAGCCTTTCCTTTGAGGAGGCGCAGGCTCTCTATGAGGCGATGTTTAGCCACACAACACAAATCTTTGAGGGCTTTGTGCAGGTCGATATTCAGGGGCACGCGCCCGAACGGATTAACTTCATTCCTAAAGTTGATGATCTGGTCGGCGAGGTTTTTGATTACACAAAAATCGTAGATTCAGCCAATAAAACGGTAGCCTTTACCCTTAGAAACTCAATTGAAAGCCCACTGCGAATTGAATCTTTGTCCTGTGTTTTTCAGGAGGGTTATTCCCAGGTTGAAGGAGTGATGAGTGGCTTTAGCCGAGCATTGCCAGTGGAGTTAAAACCGGGAGAAACGATTTCATTCACCGTAACTCCTCAAAACCCTGGTGCAGATATCAATCTTAGTAATGTTTTATTCAACTTGAATGGTGTAAAAGTGATTTCCGATCGCGATGCACTCTTCAACGTGATTCTAAGACCTGATTGTCCGTCTACTTTCAAGAAAAAGCTGACAGTAGATGTGCGGCGAGTTGTGTTTGGCGATCGCATCACTGATATTAGCCTCGTCTTCAAGCGCGGAAGTACTCTGAAGCTGAGCTATGACGACTTTGCTCCCGGTGTTGACAAACTCACCGCAACCACAACATTACTCTCCCCGATCAAGAGCCTTTTCCTAAAGGAAGAGGACTTAGGAACTTACGAGTTTCAACGCATTGTGCTGTTAAAAGATGGTCGTAAAATTCAAGACCCACCAGATTATTGGCAAACGGAGAATGAAAACCCCTTCTCCCTAACCAATTCTGATCTGCCTACCCTGCCTGCTGAGGTTCGTTGAGATGTCACTGCAAGGACTTCCAGACTTTTTCCAACCTCTCACCACAAGTGACAACTGCATCTATTACCCCTATGAAAATGCAGGCAGCTTTGCGGTGTTGCCTAGAAGTCTGGAAGTGGCTTTGCGGACTGATGGATATGCTGACTTTCTGCTGGAACTGGTGCGCGGTGAGACTCCTGCTCTCACTCCTTACGCATTGCTGAACCTCCGACTGCAACCTCAGTATGAGATGGAGGCTGCATTGACAACGTTGCGCGATCGCTACCCAGAAAGCAGGGTAGAACCTGCCGTCTTTTCAACGGGCTATCTGCGGCTGTTACCGATTGGAGACGGCGTTGATTTTCCTGCCGATATCCAATCTTCCATGCCCCTGGTTTGGAACGGATTGGGGAATGTGCGCTTTAGTCTGCGGTTGTCTTCTGACAGTGCGATGCTATTGAAGAATGCGTTGCAGCAGGAAACATTTCTGTGGACAGCCTGGGCAGAGATGGAAATGGCGGGAGTTGCACCCCGGTTGCCATTACGGGTACGGTTTAACCCAGCGCGGTTGCTCCGGGTACTCAACTCACTAGGGGATAGTGAACGGCGAATTGCAAGAGTGGATCTGGAGAATTTTTTTCGTCAAGAAGTGCATCTGTTACCTCTAGAGATGATCGGCGAGGTGCAGGATACAGTTACCTTTGCAGAAACCATGACGGACTGGATAAGAACTCATTTTGGTGAGTTTGTCGCCGCTCCAGAGCAGCTTGGAAATGCTTATTTGCAACTCCCAAAACCGGAGCAAGTAGGAGACGGCATCAGTGAGTGGAATCTGGCTCAACCTTTGCAGACAGCGCGTCCAGTCGTACTCCAACTAAATCCGTTAGAAGCAGCCAGAGCAGCAGTTCAGCAGTTTGGTTTGGATGCGCTGGTGCGAAATACTGTTGTGCCTGCATTGCCGAGTGGCATGTTGCCTATCTCATTGCTGGCAAACCTGCCCAGAAATCGTCCGGGGGTGGAAGCCGTTGGGGTGACGTTACGAGCGGCTCCCTTTCGCCCCTTCCGTCCACAGGCGATCGTGCAAACGATTGAGTTCAAACCACCAGAGGATACTGCATCTGCCCTCTTCCGGCTTTCTCCTATTGAACCTCCAAAATATACGGCAACACCCTATACATTGCTGAGTGACTCACAGGGTATCCGCAAGCTGGAGGGTACAGAAAAATCCTGTCAGGGAAATTTACTTTACCTCAATCCGAGTGATTTTCCGCTGGCATTCTTTACTGTTGAAGCGGATACACCGCTGCTAAAATTTGCGACTCTGAAGGGTATTTGTCACTGGCAGGAGGCAGATATCCCGTTGCAACGAACCTTTGAGTTAAGTCAGCAACAACCTTCTGTTGCACTGGCTTTTTCCAAGGGAACTCAGGATGCCACGATTGACATCTCGGCTCACTCACTACAAACGAATCAAATCATTAATTTCGGAACTTTTCCTGCAAAAAACTTGAAGTTAGGGCTATATTCTTTTCGGGAATATGGTCCTCACCAGGTGAAGATTAACTGTATCTTCAATGACAGTTTGCCGCTATTTGCGATCGCTCTCCTGCCTGAAGACCGCCCCGAAACATCCGAAGAAATAAGTGTTCTTTCCTTTACTCCTCAGCAGCCTAGCAAGACCTGGAACTATCTAGCGCGATCGCCCTTTCAATCGGGTTATCGCTACCGCATCTACTCACCGCTTTCTCAAACTGTCTCAGAATGGTCAACGATCCAGTCTCCTTTTGAGCCACTTGTGATTCAGGCGATCGCCTCATCAACCGTCGAAACAAGTTAAATGCCCCCACATTCACTCGCAAGCCTACGGTTATGAACATTGAAATTCCCAATGGTTTTGAATTCCAACGGGTATATTGTTATCCAAATCCTGACCAACCCCTGTCCTACTATTACTTACCGCTTCAGATCCAGCCCCAACGCAGTACCGATGGCACACCGATGATCAATTTGATCAGCATGGGCACCAGTGGTTATCTCCAGTTGAGTGTGAGTTGGGAAGCCCCTTCTGAGACATTAGATGCACTGCGCCAAGAAGTTGCACAACGTGAGAACTTAGATAACCCCGCAGTGTTACGGCTTGCCTTTGCTCCAGTGACAGTTCAGCAAGTTTCGCTATTGCTAAGCAATGAAGGGGAGAGATGGAAGGCGATCGCCACCAGCAGATCCTCTGGATTCCCCCCCTACACCGCTTTGTTTAATGCACACCTCAATGCAGAACAACAGACTCAGGCGGCAGCAGCTTTAAATGGACGGAAGAACTGCTTACAGGTTGAATATCTTGCTTCTCTCAATGGAGTAACAGAAGCCTCAGCTAATATAACAGGTAACGCTGCTAACGTTATTGCTCAGCTTAAAGATAGGCGTGAAACTCTCAATCAAAATGAAGTTCAAGAAGTTCTGAAACGGAGTATTGATGAAGGCGAGTTACAGCTTACAGTAATCGCCTCTGAGGATGCTTCACCCCAACTGATTGAACAAGTCAGTACTCATGTTTTGACTCAGAGCGCAGATCTCCTTCTACGATTTCTACAAGGTGAGGAACGGATTCCTGATATCACTCACTTCAGGGTAACGGTTTCAAAAACCGAACCTCAACAGATCGACCTTTCTCTAAAAACCGAAGTAGCAAACTGGTTTCCCAACGGCAGCAGCTTCAACCACATTCAACCTGCACCTGGCGGAACCGCCTCCCTTCCTTCTTCCTCCCTCCCTCCCCCGTCTCCCTCTCTTCCCGTCCAACTCAACTTTTTCCCTACTGAGGCACCCCTAGCCCTCATTACGGTACAGCAGGGAACAGCAAAGACAACCCTGATTCCACCCGACTTTTCCACTACCCTGTCTAATCTTCGAGAAGAGCCACTGGAAGTTGAGACAAGCTACACCTTTGGGGGAACATTTTCAAAGAACATATCAATTCCTGCATCTGGGAAATTATCTCTTTCCCCTGCGGATTTGGGTTTAACTCAGGTAACAATTGATGCCACTGCACTGGAAGCGGCTGGAGCAAAGAAAGCCCGCATCCGACTGCATTATCATCCTGATGGGAATGGAGTGGAAGATGAGACAACAATTTATTTGCGTGATCGCTCCTGGAAGGTGAACTGGTTTGTAATCAGTCGGGGTGATGACTTACAAGGATTTTTGCAATACGAGTGGCAGGTCACGTTAGAAAACGGTGATCTGGTTAAACACGAGATGACAGAGACGACATCTCCACACATTGTTCTCACAGTCGAAGAACAAGCTGAATGATGTAACTGGGTGCGAGCAAAAGTTTCGACGAAGAGCTGTTTTCAGCCTGATATTCCAACAACAACGACAATTTTTACACTTCAGGAGAGAATTCAATGACACTGTTGATTGATAAAGTTCAACAAATTGAAGGCGTAACCGTTTACGGTGATGATAGTGACTTCTCAATCTATTACTTGGTGCCACAGCAGCCTCACTATCGGTTGAATCCAGATGGAACGCCTGCTTTCCGCTTCCTTAAATATCGTTTTCCAATCGATCGGGCTGATGGTCGTAAGGGCGGTGGTGCAGTCCTGTTTGACGCAGAATTTGTGGTGCCTGAAGATAAGATGCCCAGAATTATGGAGGTGTTGACGGCACAGGTTCAGCAGGAAGCAAACCGTCAGAATGTGCAGGCTCCTCCAGTCAAAATTGGCACAATTACTTACACCAAAGGTGAGGTAAAACTATTTGTCATCGGGGCGGATGGGACCTTTGTGGAGGAGCTTCATAACCCCGGCAAATCATCTCTCTATGGCAACAACATCACCACTTTTATGCTGGAGTTTACGCCGGAGGGGGCAACCTTCTTTGAACAGGCAATGCAGGGACAGGGCGGCGCTGTGTCTGTGGTCTATGACTTGCACTTCTGGGCAAAACTACCTCCCGTAACCATTAATGCCTGGTTTAATGCATCAAAGTTCTATAGCTTCTACCAGACGATTGATGTGGACTGGCACCTGTGGAGCGAAGATGACTACCGCGAAACCGTGCGGGAGACGATGATCTCCTCCGAATCAATGGGAATTGAACCGGACTGGGGTGGACTGACGGATGAGAAGATCAAGACCCAACTGCGCGACTGGGCTTTCCGTTCACTAGAAGATGCAGTGGAACGGAACATGATTCAGGCGATCGCCCCTGTTCCCGAAGACCAGCGCGACATGCCTGAAGGAATTGAAAATGTCACCCGTGATCTCAGCAACTTTCAAATCTCCAGCTTTAATCTGTTTTACAAAGAGCATACAACTGTTGAGTGGAATCTAGCTCCTCAGGGACAATTACAAAACATCACCAACCTGAAAGATAAGGATGGCAATCTTCTTCGGTGGGAGGACTATGCAAAGACCATTAATCTGGATGATCCATTCTTCCGCCAACTGCGGGTGAATACCTACGTCAACGCGGACTTCAACAAGCTACCCATTCACAGCGTTGAGGTAAAGCTGCTCTACGATGGCAGACCCATGCCCAACCTGGCTCCTGATGCTCCAGAGGGTGAGGTTGTGTTGCGCAAACCTGATGAGATTGGGCACTTTGCCACCTATGTTGAGAACGATAACTGGAAGTACAAGTACAGCTACCAGGTCAACTACAAAGGTGAAAGCCGCATTTTTGAGTCAGAAGAAGTTGAAACAAATGAAGGCAACCTGACGATTGGGGTAGATGATATCGGAATTTTGTCTGTCAATGTCTCCGCAGGCGACATTAATTGGAATGATGTGGACTCAGTTCTGGTGACGTTGAAGTATGAAGATCCAGATGAAGGGGTTGAACCCTTTGAAGATCAGTTCACTTTGACGAAAACACTGCCAAACCATCTGGTTCAAGAAGTCATCTTCAAGCCAATGCGGAAGAGCTACAAGTATTTCGTCAAATACTTTATGAAAGATGGTAAGGAGCTGGAGGGAGATGAAAAGCAGGGACGGGCTGAGAACCTATTTATTCAAGATCCCTTTGGTGGACGGAAGACTGTTGGCATCCGGGGTGTGGGCGATTTTGTGAATCGAATCAGCCAGGTCTATCTTGACCTCAAATATGTGGACGAGCAGAACGATAACTACACTCAAGCAAAAGCGATCGTTCTGAGTAAGGATACTCCTTTCGTTGACTGGTCTTTCCCAGTTATCAGTTCTACTTTAGGAAAGGTTGTTTACAGCGGTACAGTCGTTTTCAAGGATGGCACAGTTCAACCCATCGCGGAAACAACCGCAGCGACAGATACCATTTTGGTGCCCAAGGCTCCTCAAGATGTGCTAGAGGTGGCGATCGTTCCTGACTTATTAGATTGGACGAAACTGCGGCTAGTTAAAGTGTCACTTCAATATCAGGATGCTGACAACGAGATCAACGAAACAAAGGACTTCGTTCTGAGTCCTCAGAGAAGGGATATGCAGACCTGGAAGGTGGAGTTGAAGGATAAAACCAAGAACCAATTTACCTACAAGGTTGTGTATTACTTGACTAATGGTACACAAAAGGCAGTGAGTCCGCCTGCAACAACAGACAACACCATTATCCTGGAAATCCCTGAGATGTAGTTGTTTAAGGCACCAAGGAGTGGGAATCAAATAACATCAGATTTTGTAGGATGCGTTAGCCATAACGCATCAACCTTCTTAAGCGATGCATTACGCTACGCTAACGCATCCTACGCAAAAATCGCAGGTTATTCAATCCGCAAACCTAAGTGTTTTAGCCGCACCTAGTATCCATTCCTGTAGGGGCACTGCTGAACTCAGATATAACTCTAAAGCGCACAGCCCTCTGGTAGGGGCGTTTCGCGAAACGCCCCTACACGATTCGTCATTCGAGCAGCAATGCCCTCGTAGATTTACTCTGGACACCTGTTGTCCACTCCACACAGACTTATTTGCACAATGAGGCTACGATGCTATATCTCAATCCTCCTTATTACATTATTGAGGGCATGACGGTTTATCCTGATCATGCAGACCTGACACAATTTCACTATTTGCCTGCTATGCCTCACTTAACGACCGAGTTTGATTCGGTGGTGGGGCAAGAAATTCCTCAACTCTCATTACTCAAATATCGTGGAGAGGCAGGTTCTGGGGCATTCCTTAACTTTGAAGTTAATCTGGGAATTAATCAGGAAAAGTTGGAGGAAGTGCAGCGCAAACTGCAGCAGTTGCATGGGCTGCGGGATACTCCTCGAATGTCCCCCGTGATGGTGGAAGATGGGCAGGTACGGTTGATGATTTTAGGAAAACAGTCTCCTGATTCTACCAATGGACAGCCTGGAACGCCATCAACTGGAAGTAGTGCCCCTCAACTGCTTCCTGGACAACCCCAGTTTGTCCTAAAGCTAGAACATTACAGTAAACCTGCGTTATATAACGACCATCAAGCCATCTTTTCGGTGCAGCTTGACAGTGCAGGGGCAATGATGATTGAAGAGGCGCTGAAAGGAGAAATGATGCCCGTGGGAATTGTTTATTCCCTTGATTTTCTGGCGCTTCGTCCGGCTTACAACGTTAGTATTGTAGCGGACTGGAACCGAGTACAAACACACTTTCAGGAGTCCTTTGGGGCAGAAGTGCTGTTCTCATCGCTGCAAATTGACACGGTGGTTGACAAGTTAATTGAAGACCGAGTGATCAAAATCAATGTTGATACCTTTATTCCTGAAGGTGAGGATTCAGGTAGTGTGCTGGGGCGACGGGATGAGGCGATCGCCAACTTCAAAGATATGATTCTAGAAAACTTCTTTGAACCTAGCCTCGACCCAATTAAGGAGAATGACAACGAATTTCTAGACACTATTGAACGTCTCAGCCAGCTTGCTCCAGCAGGAGCGGCGATGTTCCATTACAAGAAGGTAGACATCACTCGAATTGACCAGAAGCGAATGAACCTGGCGATGAGTGAGCGAACCACCGTGCGCCGCAGCATTTATCCGCAAGCTCATCTCAGTGGAATGTTCCGGTTGCTGCGTGATAGCCAGGGGGCAGTGGATCTAAGCCGTTTTGTGCGAGAAATTACTCTGGATGATCCGTGGTTTAAGCGGCGGGAAGTGTCGGCGCGATCGCTCCTCAACTTCAGCAACGATTCGGTAGACTCGGTGAACCTTACTCTTTGGTATGGTAACGAGCCGAAAACCCTAGTGTTAGATGCCGCCAATGCCACCGCAACCACTCGATGGAACAGCATTCTAGAGAATCGTTTAATGAAGCGAGAGGTGCGCTACAGCTATCGGGTGAATTTTAAAGATGTAGATACTGCCGAGCGTCCAGGAATATTGCAGTCCCGTGAATTAGTCACGACGGGCGATCGGTTTGAGATTAATCCACGAGGTGAAGGGCTATACTTCCTGGACGATATTCAAATTGGGGTGACCGATCGGTTTCCCTGGACTACCTATTCCTCCGTTGAGGTCATGGTGAAATATGCTGATCCAGACAAACAAGTTGATTTAGAAGAGAGCTTTATCCTCAAATCTGACCGACCGGAAGTGACTTGGAAACGGTTTCGCTTAGATCGCGAAAATGACGCGTTTAAGTACAAACTGATTTACCGCTCGGTGAATTCTGGTGATCGCGAGACAGCGTGGGAAACTACAACTCAAGAACGTTTGACTGTCCCCAATCCGACCCCCCGCAGACGAACCGTGACTGTGGTGCCAGCAGTGACCTGGAGCCTGGTTTCAATGATCTTTGTTGATCTTTCCTACCGGGATTTGGATAACGATATTTGGGTTGATGAATCGCTGTTTTTTGATAAGGATGCGAATAAACCCAAACACTTCGCGGTGGATCTGATTAATCCTGAGCAACGACGAGTTAGCTATGTGGTGCGGCTACTGCTAACCGACAATCGCCTGATCGAAGTGCCTCCTTCAGAAACGATGGGCGACAAGATCTTTGTGCGGGCAGATATGATGGGTCATCGAATTGTGACAGTGCAACCCGAACCCGTGGAATTTGGCGAGCGCAATATTGCTCGGTTAGAGGTCAAGCTCAGGTACGAAGACCCCGATGCAGGCTTACGATTTGCGGACACCTTCATCTTTACCTCGCCGAATGACAGAAACCTGTTTGAGTACGATTACGCTGATGCCCAAAAGCAAGCCTACTCCTGTACTGTCCGAACGATCTACACCAATGGCATGTCCAGGGAAACGGATTTAGGCGAGATTGAACGCGACCAATTGGTTTTGCGGGTGAGCTAACTCATTAATTTATTACCTACTTCAAGGAGGTGCCATGTTACAACTTGGCAGCAAAACAATGACCATTGAGGGAGTCACGGTCTTTGCCGACCATGCCGACCCTCAACAATACTGGTTCTTACCTAATCCGGTCGATCTAGCGCGACGAGGAACCGACGAAGAACCACAATTCACCCTGATTACATATCGACCTGCCGTAGCCAACAGCGGCATCTCCGGGGGCGGCTTCCTGACCATGGAAGTTGAACTGAAGCTTAAAAAAGAACTGGAACAAAAAATTCTAAGCAAACTGGCTTCTGTTACTCGTGGTCGTCCGCGTCTTGCCGCCGTTCCCTTTGACGAAGGCACCGTGCAGGTGATGGCGCTGGACTTGCAGGGAGGCGGTGGCACTAATGCTGAGCCTGCTCCTCCCGGTGCATTTCGTGCTGTCGAAAAGATCCTCGGTACGACTAAACCAGCCCTTGACGACACGAACAATGCTGTCTTTGGACTCACTCTAAGTCAGGAAGGGGCGATCATTCTGCGCCAGGCGTTTCAGGAGGGGGGGAAGCCTGTCGGGGTGATTTACGACCTGAAATACACTGCCCTACGCCCAGCGCTTGAAGTCGAGATTACAGCAAACTATAAGCGCATCTATGATCACCTGAGTTTTGGTGTAGATTTCAGTGCGGGTGGACCTATCGCTGGTGTTCCAGTGTACCTGCAAGCAGGCGTCGATATGGCGTTCGAGAAACTCAAACAGGAAGGGATCATCCAGATTAAGGTAATTAACTTCTCTGACGCACAGGATCAGACCAACAAAGAGCAATGGGCACTGGATTTCTTTAAGGAAACGCTGCTGAATGAGTGGTTTAAACCCACTCTCACCCCTATTACCTTTGACAATAACAACAGTGGCGGAATTCCCGGGCTACCAGGGATTCCAGGGACGGGCAATGGGCAGGGCGGTACTCCTTCTCCGGGAAATGGTACGGGGGGAAATACAGGCGGCAGAAACCCCCAGGGAAATGGTACGGGGGAAAATGCGGGGGGCAGAAATTCAGGGAGTAGTTCTACATCAGGAAGTAGCTCTGCGCCAGGAGGTACCTCAGGTGGCAGTGAAAGGACGGCAACGACGGGAGAAGGGCGCAGTGCGATCGCCCTTCGTGACCGCGCTGAAACGGCATCAGCAACCGATGAGGTACAGCCCTATCAACTGTCCATTACTAGCGTTACACCCAACCGACCAGGCTACACCGTCACCCATACTCCCGTTGCCGACAGCACCCAGGTAACGTTGACCTTTGCAGGTGGCAGTCAACCTCCCGTCGTGAAAATTGGGGATGCTGTGCAAACATTAAATGCCGCACGACAGGTGACGCTGGACGTGCCTCCTGGTGCCGATCTAGCGATCGAGGCAGATTACCCACCAGCACTGCACGAGGAATCCTTCTACCTGTTTTTTGATTACGATAAACCACTTCAACCAGGCTGGTCTGTCAATCCTCCCAGCACTACTTACCGACGCTATCTGAATAATGCGACAACGCCTCTAGACAGCCGTTTTCAAGCCAGCACAGGTAACATCCTTTCAATTGGAGGTGGCGCTAAGGGTGCCGCTGCCTTGCGGAACTGGATTCAAAATTCGCTGGCGGCTCCCAAACAAGTTCGCATTGATGCCTACGCTAGTTATGAAGGCAACAATACCCCACAGATGCGACAGCGTAACCAGGATTTAAGCGATCGCCGCAGACAGGTTGCAGAAGGTATCATTCTCGACACTCCTAATCCTCCTGCTATCCTGTCCAATGCTGCTCACGGACATACCGAAGCCTTTACCGCAGGGCGAAACGGCGATCCTACCGATCGGGTGGCGATTGTTCGAGGAATGGTGCAGGGAGATGGGGCGATCGCCCTGCAAGCTACACTATCTCGTCCTACTAATCAGCCAGGAGAGCCGCCTGGTGGAGAGCCGCCTGGTGAGGAGCCGCCTAGTGGAGAGCCGCCTAACAATGAGCAACCCAACGAGGAACAGCCAGATGGACAGCCTCCACTGGGCATACGGCTTGCCTTCAGTCTCAAGAAGATTGAACAGATTGAGGACAAGGTGATCACGTTACGGTATAACCGCACCGATGCAGTAGAGCGAACCTACGCCCCTCAAGGATTGATTGGTTTGCTAGCTCGTGATCTGGTGGGTACTGGACACTTTATTGATGTTGATTTGGATCATCCCTTTTTCCGTCAGATCGACGTAACTGTAGATGCACCTGTTGATCTGGAGCGACTGGGTTTAACGGCGATCGATGTAGCCCTGGATTATGGCAGTGCAGAAGATCCAGCTACCCTGAGACACAAAGACTTTACCTTTGACCGCAATAGCCCCAGAGAACAAAGCTGTTCCTTCTTTATGAATCGGGCACTCGATCTGGGCTATCACTATCAGGTTCAGTATCACTTCGATCCGCTGTCGGGGTGGGATGGAAGTGCGTTCAGCTACGAATTTGCATCGCGTCCTACCCAAGATCGCACCTTGTTGATTAATCCTTTTAATGACTTTGGTTTCCTGGAAATTAAAGTTCTTCCAGGAGATATTGACGCAGGCATGGTGGACTCAATTGATGTGCATTTAAACTACGAAGATCCCGGGAACTGGTCACGTAACAAGGTAATTACCGTTAAACTAGATTCAGAGGAACAGTTTTGGCGGCTGCGGCTCAACCGTCCAGAACAGCGCACTTACTCTTATCGGTTAGTTCACCATCTGAAAGATGGCTCAGTGCGAGAGGGGATTCCTACCACGACTCAGGCAACTACCCTTGTGGTTAACGATCCGTTTGAGGATTCGCTCAATCTTGAGTTTTTCCCCAACTATGATGCATCTGCTATTCGGATGCTGATTATTGATGTGAAGTACGAAGATCCGCAAAACCATTACACCCGAGAAGAGCGATTGCGCTTTGAGGGGCAAAGCCTTGAGCCCCAGCAGCTACGGATTGCTCGAATTAATCCTCAACGGAAGACCTACACTTTCCAACTTACTGTTCTGGGAACAGATCATTCTGTTCGTCGGGAGCAACCTGTCACCACAGATGCAGCCGTCGTTTTTGTTGGTGAGCACTTACAGCCAGTTTAAAGTGGGTAAGTCATAGCGTAGGGGCGGTTCGCGAACCGCCCTACAGAGGGGATTGGTGTATAGTCTGACTTCAAAAAACAATATTATTCAATTCATTCTCTTTAGGAAACTCATTATGACTGCGACACTTGCATCCATTCACCAATCAGATGTCCAGTCCAGTTTGGATGTTTTTGCTCAAACCATGCCTGCTGCTGCCCAGCGTGCAAGTTCAGCGCTGCAAGTACTGCTTCAGGAAATGTATCGCGAACCGGATGAGGCGATCGCTTGGCAGGGCAGTTCTCTCACAGGCGATGGTTTCCCCCTTGAGTTTGCTTTTACTCCCGCAGATACCGACCTCCGCTACACAACTGAGGTTGGGACACCGCTCATTCCACCACCACAGCGACTTTCCTTAGCCTTTCAACAACTCGCTCAACTGGGTCATGCCGTTTCCCCAGCAATGCAGAATACATTTCGTCAAATGCAGCAGGGTGCAGACCTGCAATATGGAGCCTGGGTGGGAGGACGCCATAGCAATACCAGTGACAGCTACAAGCTCTATGTAGAAGTTCCTCAAGAGAATTCGTCTTTTTTAGAGCAAGCTCTTCACACCCTGGAAATTCCCCATCCGCAACTGAGCGATCGCCCCGTTCCCCTGCGGATGATTGGCTATCACCTCACAGCATATCGACTTGAATCTTATTTCCGTGTCACTGATGCTACTCCCCATCATCTGAAAAACTTAATGATTTACTGCGGGTTGGGAGAGCGAACTCAGGAACTCCTGGAACTTCTGGAAGAAAGTTATGGATATGCTTTACGCAACAAACTACCGGGAGGCTCTATTGGCATCAGCTATTCCTTCTCTGCTGAAGGGGTGCTGCCGGTGTTCAGTTTATTTCTGTTTGGGCGGGTTCTTTGGGGAGGAGACGCAACCATTCGCCACAAGTTTAGCCAATTGACAAGCCAACAGAATTGGGATAGCAGCCTTTATCAACAGATCACTAAATCCTTAATCGATCGCAACCTCTGCACAACCTATCACGGCATGGTGGGATTTATTGTTCCTCCAGATGGAGCGATCGTTCCTAGCCTGGGAGTACGTCCAATAAGCTGATACAGCTTTTTTAAGTGGGTAAGCCATAGCGTAGTGGGACAAATATGCCGCAAGCCAACTGGCAGTGCCTCCTCTATTACAAGATTGGGCATCTAATCTGACTCGTGCTGCATTAGTTACCCCCTTCACATTGTCCCGGCTTGGGGAAGTAAAGCAGCTCTGGCAAACTCATCATCGAGAGGTCGTTGGAGTAGCAGTTTTGTCTCCTTTATCTTATATATTGGTTCTCACTGCGTTAACCTTTAGCCCAGTGGGCGTTGCAAAATAGAAGTATGATGCAATGTTCACACTGTCAATCCAACCAAACCGTCAAGAACGGACGACGCAAGGGTATCCAGAACTATCTGTGCCGCAGTTGCAATCGTCAATTTCGTGAAACTCACACCCCTCAGGGTTATTCCTTGGAAGTCAAGGCACACTGCTTGAACCTCTATCTCAATGGCATGGGCTTTCGTGCGATTGAACGAGTCACAGGCGTGTGTCACAACACGGTAATCAACTGGGTCAAGCAAGCAGCCCAAGCTCTGCCC
>NZ_JACJOV010000034.1:0-31194 GCF_014695745.1 Leptolyngbya sp. FACHB-671
CGGGTTGGAAAATACTTTCATTTAGCGATCGCTGCCGTTGCTGTATTGGTTTTTAACTTGCTATCTTCCATCTACACAATGCGATCGGCAATATCCAGAATTAGATTGTCGTGTGTCACTAGCAAAATGGTGCAGCCTCGCCCTTGTATAGCAATAGAGAAAAAATGGTCGCTAAGGCTGAAAAGCTTGCTGGTTAAAGCTTTCAACAACCGTCTTAATTGGGCACACAATAGCTTGAACTGTCCCAGTTTTGCCTGTTTCTGGGACAGTCAATGCTGTAAAAGCTTGATTTTGCGTTGTTTTTGCCTGCTTACTGCAACCAGGACAGTCATCGTAAGTGGGACAATTTGTCCTTAGCGACCATTTTTTCTCGGCTGCTATACAAAGGCGAGTATTGTAAACGACAGGCTAAAACTAAGGCCAGTTAGCACTTTGTTAAACGCAAATCTGTGGCAGGATGGGGAACTTGATGAAGAAGCTTGTGCCCTTGTCTTCAGTGCTTTCAACCGTGATCGTCCCTCCATGTGCTTCAACAATGCTCTTTGCTAGAAATAATCCCAGTCCCCAACCCTTTTGCCCCTGGGCAGAGGCGGCTCGACGAAATTGTTGAAACAGGATCGACTGGGCATCAGGAGGAATCGGATTACCCTGGTTGTGGATAGTCAAGTTGACGTGGGTTTCCGTTTGCTCAAGCGTGAGTGTAATCGGTGTGTTAGGAGCACCATATTTCACAGCGTTGATTGCCAAGTTCTCAATGACTCGCCGGATTTCTTTGCGGCTGCAATAGCTCTTGACATCAGAATTGGAGACCACAACGAACCGATCCCCATGGGTGAATCTTAAATCCTCCACAACCTCCTGAACTAGCGTGTGTAAACAGCATTCTTGAAATTCAAACTTTAGGCTTTGCCCTGCCCGCAACCGACTTGCATCAAGCAGATTTTGAATCATCGAATCCAGTCGGTCGATCGCGCTAATCATCCTCACTGCGACATCCATGTGGCTGTCTCCTCGTTCCAGCCGACGCAGGGTCAGTTGAGTTCCCATTTTCACGATATTAATTGAGTTTCTAAAGTCGTGAGTCAGCGTCACCATAAATAGCTCTTGAATATCTTGGAGCGTCTGTGAGAATTGAGTTGCGGCATCATTCACAGCTTGCTCAACCGAGTTAATAATGATGTCCCGTTCCCTCCGCTCTAAAGGTGCTTCTTCCTCTAACACCTGAAAGAGGACCTGACGCAGGATCTGGTACTCAAAGATGAGTTGAGACATCGAGTAATCAGCATACCCGGCTCGCTCACGTCCATGCAGTTTGCCAATCCGAGTGCTCTCTACGTTATGGGCTTCTATTTGGGCGGATGTCCTTTCACCGGTAGCTGACAGTTCAGCCACGAGTTGGTTTAGGAATTGAGGCAGCGAATTTTGTAGAATAAGAGAGTCCTGGTGCAGTGATGCACTGACTTCATCACGCGCCCGAGCTTCCCACATTTGCATAATTCTTTCAGCGTTTTGCTGAAGCCGATCAGACGCTTGGTTAGACATTGTTCTGGATTTTCTGCATGAAAGGAGGCTAGGAAAAGTTTCCAGGCTGTGGGTTTGAGCCATCAGCAACATCTTGCTCAGTATAAGTTACGTTTCCTAGCTTGTATTGTTGGGTTATCCGATCGCGGCGGTGAAGTATGAGTGACTGCAAGCTTAAGGTTGCGGGCAGAAACGAGATAGATTTGACTGCTAGTGCAAGATTACCCGATCCCGATGGTGGCTGGCTGATTCAAAAAATCGTCAGGCAAAATTAGTAACGACACATTACCTGCCGAAATGACTGCTATTTCATTGCCCACAAGGCTTGTAACATTCTTGTAGAGATATTTATAACACTTTCGCCAACAACATCGTCTGAGGGTGATAAGCAGCGGGCGATCGCTGTGCTGCCGTATTAAGTAAGTTCAAAACTTTTGTATCGCGAAGCGGTAGACTTGCCTACACATCGAAGCGATAGCGAACAGCACCAGTTTTATCATCGTTAGTAACTTCTGCATAACCAAGCTTCTCAGCATTGTGTAGCAGAGCTTTGACCTCTTCTGGCTCTAATTCAGTGAACATTGCTGCTTGAGCAATTGATAGCATTCCACCATTCTCTTGAGCTGCTCTAAGTAATTTCTGCATTGGAGCCGTTTTGTTAGCAGGCGAAGCAGCAGGTTGGGGTTGTTGAACTTGGGGAAGTTGACCGATGTTAACTGTAACCGCTGGTGTAACTCCACCATATCTCCCGCTAAGGTACGTGTTGCGATCTCTAACCATTCCTGGGATTAGAGCCAAGTCTATTAGTTGTCCAAATCCAAAAAGCCCACAAGTAAAGAGATACAGCAATCCACTACCCACTTTCCCAGAATAAAATCTTTGACCTCCGCAAATTCCTATGAAGCATAACAACCATAAAAGATATGCGGTTCCTGAGCTTAATTGTGGCTGCATTGAATGTTCTACCAAAAACTTCCTTTAAATCTTTCCCAGTGAGCAAGGGTAATCACTAGGTAAAATTTGAAGGATCTATAAACTGTCATGAGAGCTTAATTATTTCTGCTGTAGCGATTGCCCTCTCTATCTGGACCCTCTACCCATAGCGTCAAGGTGCTTTTACTATGAACAGCTCATGGAAGCGGGTTTTAATTTCTTGTGCGATCGCTGCTGTTCTAATGCTGGGCATTCCTTATGCTGGCACCAGTACTTCAAGAGCCAGGGCCTCTGGTATGGCAACGAGGGGACTCCACACGCGGATATCTGGGTTGAAGAGTAGGGGCGATCGCCGTTATTCAAAACTTTGGCACACTTGACAGGGTCTCCCTTATCGTTTGACTCAAGCAAACAATCCTCTATCGGGAAACAGGAGGATTGTTTGCTTGAGTGATCGGGCTATGGCTGTTCTTTAGAGGCTGATTGTACTGGCTCTAAATCAACAGGGTCAATTCCGACCACGAAACGACCATCCTCTGCGGTACAAGCTACGGCAGTTGTAACAGGGTCAACAGCAGCAATAGTCAGCCGCCGCTTGCCGTAATCCCGGAGAACTTTTGGGTCTTCGCCTTTGTAATAAACCTGGTCCCCTTCCTGGAAGTTCATAACAGTCAGACACTAAATGCCAACCTTCTCAGGTTAACAACTGATTAAGCGGTTGAAATTAAGAAAATTGGTAGTTGAAGGTAACATCACAGGCTTGGCATCCCTACCTAATCCAGAGGCTCTAGACGGAGCCAAGAGGGAGAAAGGTAGCGATCGCATGGCACTTCGTTGCACTTGGGCACTCTAGCTTAGAAACGAGTACTAATTTCGATTGCGCTCGTTGCGCTGCTAGTAAGTCTTTTTACTTCACTTCCCCAGCAAAAAGTCAATCATTTTTTTGCCGTGATCAAGCGCTTCTTTGGGGTTTTGCCACTTGATTTTGGAGTTGAAGGGGGGATTGCCCTCCAGGTTGTAGCTAACCGTCCAGACCTTTGTTTCTCGGTTTTGAGTAGCTTTCAAAAGATACCCACGATAGGAAACTTGGTTTTCGGGTTCTGGCTCTCTATTTGTAGTTCCATCCGTCATACGATTGCTTTTTAGTCTTGGCTGCTGCTCAGTCCTCAGAGTGAGTAGTAGATAGGCTTTCGTACTTAATCTAAGTACTGTATCGTACAAGAGCTTACATCTTTGGGTAGAGTCTTTTCCAGTGTTTCACCCCTTGGAGTACATTCCTGCCTTATGGGAGAACATAAAAGCCGCCTGATCAGCCTTGATGAAGGCAATTGTGTTCTCTACTACAGCTATGCAAAACACAGAAAACAAGCCTTCTCCCTCTCTAGCGCCTTTGGCAGGGCTGACAGTGCTTCTCGTTGAGGATGAGCCTGATATTGCTGAGCTTTTTACGTTCATTCTTGAGGAGTACGGAGCTGAGGTTATCCTTGCTAGGTCTGCCCTTGAAGCTCTGGGAGAATTAGGACAGCGGCGACCAGACATCTTGGTCAGCAATGTCAGGCTTCCCCAGGAGGATGGACGTTGGCTGATTGAACAGATCAGGCAGCTGGAGGGCACTTGGGGTGAACTGCCAGCCATTGCGGTAACGTCCTACACCAGGGAGTCCAACGCTGAAAACGCATTAGAAGCAGGCTTTCAGCATTTTATGTCCAAGCCTTTAGACGCTGATGAGTTAGTTCAAGAGATTCTCAAGCTTGTTGGGCGACAGTGACGGAAAGTAAAACCTTTTGTGGGAGTATCAAATTTTCCTACAAATTCCGTCAAGGTTCCTGATCCATGTCCCCCAATGTTGATCTCAGTCTAGATAGTTTGAAGGTGTTGGTTGTAGATGATGATGGTGACAGCCTTCAATTTCTCGCTTTCCTATTCGAGACTTACAGTGCAGAGGTAGCAGCAGTTAGCTCTGCTGATTACGCATTCCAGGCAGTTTTGGAGTGGCGACCAGACATTCTAGTCAGTAATGTGAGTATGCCTGACGTAGATGGTTACATGTTAATCCGCCGAATTATCTCGCTCCTGAGAAGTTTCCATTTTTTTATGTTTCTTTTTACGTCTCCTGACAATTACAACACGCGGTAGGCAAGAGTTGTACCTGGGGCATAGCTGTAAGAAGGGGGCTTTTTGAGAATTATGATTACTGTTGCCCTTAGCGCGATTTGAAGGAGCAACACGATGCTGGAGAACGACCAACAAGCTGCCCTTGCTGCTGCGATCAACAGACTGGTTGATGTCCTTGAGCGGCTAGAACCTCTTCTCGAAAAGCTGCCGCAACTGGAAGCTGATTTTGTCAATAAGTATCAAGCTGCTCCCCTGCTTGATGTGCATCCAAAAACTCTGGATACCTATCGCAAAGAATGGATTGAAGGAATTCACTGGATAAAGGTGGGCGGCAAAGTTCTTTACAACCAGCAGCTTCTCAAGGATTGGCGCATCAATCGCCATGATGCTAGAGCGCACCAAAGAGCCATTGAGTACTGGGCTTCTCAGCAGCCAGGCAACAAAAGTCGGCGGCGCAGTTAGGGGTCACTTTGCTGGGTTGCGTTCGGTGGTAGAACGTGACCCGGATGTGCTGCATAGAGGTGAGAACTGGAAGGTTTCAGTAGCAGCGCAACCCAAGTAGAGCAAAAATAAAAGCTCCGGCAGTGTTGCCGGAGCTTTATCGAAATTTGATGGCATTTGATGGCAATTGCTTTTGCAGGTTCAGCCCTTTATCGGGCTGAACCTGGAGGACGTGATCAGGCAGTAATCGCTGATTGAGCTGCAAATAGTGGTTACTGCCCATAGGGGGAAGTCTTTGTACATTTTCGTACTTAAGCTAGTTAGCACAAAGCCTATCTGTTGCTCACTCACTCGACTGGGCATGGGCAAGACTTACAAGAGGAATCGCGTGATTGATGAAAATGGAAGCAGAGGTAGGGTCAGGGCTTGCATATCAGTGCTCCTATCGCGGATATGTCTTGAAGGCTAGCCCCAACCCCAGGTTGGGAACATGGACGCTGAGCTACAACTTAGGAAATTATCCCCCTGCAATCTCTAGGTTTGAGTGGAGAAATGCTGAGGAAGCGATCAATCACGGCAAAAGGATGATTGATTCTTTGCTTGGCGACTGTCACAGCGCCACTTTTTGATCAACGCCTTCAGTTTCTGCGCTGTGTTTCTTAGCCCTATTACGGCTTAGCATGCTTTGACTTGTACTCTCCGGATCGATTCTTCAAGGCTGGTAGTGTGCTGGCGGTAAGCATCTGTCTTTGAATACCGTTCTAGCTGCTCTATGCTAATCCTTCCTCTTTCTGCTAATGCAGTTACTTCCCAGGTCCGTAAAGCACTCAGTTCTACCCCTTCAACGAAGTATTCATGAGTCTGACCTCGTTCTGCATTCAGCGCTATGACTTGGCGTTCAATGGTTTCTAAGTCGTGAAAATCAGCGCTTTTGTCTATGACATTTGAAGACTTGATTCGGCAAGCTAATTTGAAGAAGGTATCTTTCATGGTTACAAGAGTAAGAAGACTCAAGGACAATGGTTCGCAAGTGGAGCACTGTAAGTAGGTAAAGATACCTTGCACCCAAAATAACACAGGTAACACAGGTGCAAGACATGTTCTCGATGAACAAAAACTGATGTCTTCTAATTAATTTTTTAAGAATTTACGAGCGCACTAAAACCTCTCTACTTAACAGAAACCCCCTGCTACAAAAGCAGGGGGTTTGCCTTTTCAAGGTGTAGATAGGTGTAGAAAGAGGCTGTCTACACCTTCTACACCGTAGACAGGGTGTAGACGAAAGGTGTGGACGGTGTAGAAAGGTTGATGCATAAGGGTTTCAACCAAAGTGTAGACAGTATGTAGACGGTGTAGACGAAAAAGATGTAGACGTAGAAAAGGGGCTGTTTACGCCCCTTTTTGACATTTGTCAGGGGATCGTCTACACCATCTACACCTGTCTACACCTCCTCAGTCCTTGCTAGTTAAATTAGTCGGGAAGCCATTTGAATTTTGTTGTCTGCGCTGTTTCCTCAACCTCTAGCCAGCCATCTTTTACGAGCTTGATTAACTGTTCCTCTAATGGTTCAGGATGCGAGAGCTTGACTTTTAGTTGAACAATTTGCCGCTTCGTGTAGAACTGCTCAGGATGTTTCTCAAACCATGCAATAAGGATTTTTTCCATCGGTTCCAGGCTCAGTTTGATTGATTGGTTCAGGTTCAACAATTACTTCGCTGAACAGCTTCTCTAGTACCTCCAAATCAATTGCAGAAGTATTCAAATCAAATCGCTCAAGATGGTATTGGGATGTAATCAGGATGCGTGTAATTTAGTACCACGAAAGATGGAAATGCTTATCCTGTAAGGAGTATAGAAGATGGCTCTATTAAGCTATACAGATTTGACTTGCTGCTGCGGGGCGCAACTACTCAACAAAAGAATCAGGGTTTCAGCCTCCTAAAATCCTCAGAAGTAGGCGATGTACTACCAATTCCTGAGTAGTACTTAGTCCTCAACTAGTCCAAACCTGTACTATCAAGGATTTCAGAAGTACGAGGTACAGTTTTGATCTCTAAACATCAGAAGCAATCAGTCTTTTGGTGTTTCGTGGCACTAAATTACACAGATCCCGATTACGCCCCTTGTTTGGTGAACTGGATGCCCCCTATCGGGCGATCTCCAAAATCTGTTACTTAACCGCTGGCAGGATTGGTGAGGTGGTGAACCTGCGAGTTGAGCATTTGAGGAATGGGTATGTCGTTTTCCCAGTTCCCAACACAAAGACCAATGAGACGCGCAAGGTGGTCATGTCAAAGCCGCTGCAAAAAGTGTTGGCGCGAGTCAAGCCACCAGCAGGTTATCTGTTTCCGTCTGGCTCTAAGACTGGGCACATCACCGCTAGGGCAGCCGAGAAGCATGGTCAAGTTAGCGGCTGAACTGCTAGGCTTTGAGGGAGTAAGCTTGCATAGCTTCAGGCGATCGAGACTGATTCACTTGCATGAGCAGGGGTGGGGACTCCACGAACTGAAGTGAGTGAGTGGTCACAAGTCGCTGTCGCAGCTAAAGGCTTACCTGGGCGTAAATCAGGCGCTGGTGGATGAGAAACTGAAGCAAGTTGATGCGGGGTTTGAGGTGGCTTAGAAGGGAATTTCAGAAGTCATTCCTGATTCTGAGCCTCTACGACAAAATAGGCATTATTACCAATAGGTTCACTGTGTTTGACAGTATTCATGGGCTTGGGAGTAGTCTGTATAGGAGGTGCTGCTTTTTTAGGCTCTTGCTGTGCAGGTTGATTGGGTTGTTGATTTTGGGGTTCACTTGTCATGGATAACCTCACGATTGAAGAACAAGAGCAAAACAACATTGATGTGATTCAGCAATACACTGAATCAGCTTACAAAACAGTTAATGATAGTATAAATGCACTAGATACGAAGTTGACCACAGTGATTGGTTTTAGTGGTCTTTTGATTCGCTTCACCAGTGATCTAGGAGCCGGTAACCAATGGTTAGTAATAGCTAAAATTTCAATCTGTTTGTTGCTAATTGCATCTGTTCTTTGCAGTGTTGTAGGACTGCTGCCTGGACAAACTGGCGCAATAGTGACACCACGAGAATTGAGAGAGGATTTTTACTACAAAAAAGATGAGGAATGCAAACGATATATTACAGATAACTTCATTAATGCTATAGAGCAAATGGACTCATTTAGAGATAGAAAGCGGAGATGGTTAATTAGAGCAATTTTATTCCTAGCTGTTGGAACAACAGGTTTTGGGTCAGATATTGCAATTAGCTCTGGCTTTGAGATATGGTCCCGCTAATAAGGCTTGATTGAAGAGCAATTTTGGGTGATTTGAGGTGAGGGTTGTGCTGGCTTGGATTGGAAGTTGAAGTAGCCCCCATCAAGCTTGATACTGATAGGGGCTGTAACCAACTGACTACTTGAACTTATTCTGGTTGTCAGCCTGTGGTTGATCACTCTGAGCTTGGTCTGTAACGGTAGGAAGTTGCGGTGGTGGGTTGTTCGGTTGCATCAGGGAAGCGCCTTGAGGCAATCCAAATGATGCGAGCAGGAACCACCAAACCACTGTATTGACTGTCTTTGGAGACAGTTTGAACCAGAAACCTAGACCTTGGTCTGAGTTTTGTCTGTTACTTTTCGGTCTTTCCATTTGGAAATATGGCATACTTGTCACCTAACAAAATAGTTTGTCGAGGGCGTTAGTACTGCAAATGCAAATACTGATGCCCTTTTTGTCCCCGTAACCGAACTTCGGACTTTCAACCTAATGAGGTTGAGCATCTAGAGTAGTCGATAGATGTCCGCACATCTAGTACTAAAGCACTAGATGTGCTTGGTATCTGACTATCAAACCCTACCTCTATGAACTTAGGAAGGGGTTTATTCACCGTTTCAGAAAGAATTTTTGCCAAGGTGCAGAAGTCTAGTTCCTGTGCAGTGTCCAACACGAACTGAAGTCCGAGGCTTGTATACGCCGCCTCTAAGGGACTGGACACGAGCGGTGACTAAACGGCTAGCGACTTCCTCCATTTGGGACTGACTTTCAACAGAGCAAGGGGATCCTACAATCAGCGAATCCTGGACACCGACTGCAATGTGTTCGGATAGTTGAATGACGGTTTTATGGCTGGGAGCAGCTTTAGCGGCGAGTTTAGCGTTTTGCACTGGATACTCCTTTAAGAAAAACGTAGTTGTGTAGACAAGGTGTGAATTATGAGCAACCGACCTGTGAGAACCGAACCGTAAGAGCGTTAAACAAGAGCAACCAAACCATTAAAAAACCCGGAACCGCTTGAGTCCCGGGTTGGTAGAAGATTGCACAGCCGTCTCACCCGGGTATTTCCCTGGTCCAGAAAAAGTAAAAGCCGTAAAACCAGCTATTGAGATGGATCAGCATTTCTACTTCCTAAATGAATGGCTCAAAACAAACCCTGAAAAGCAAAAAACCGCAGATTGTAGTCTGCGGTTCACCAAAGGCTCCATGCAAAACTGGACTCACCCCAGGTGAACCTCCATAAACCAAAAATAAAAGTAGGAAGCTGAATAAATCATGCTTGTTGCAGCGGTTTTTGCTGATTTCTAATTATACCCTACTGGATCGGGTTTCAAAAATCCACCAGTTCCACAAGCCGGATCTTAAACCCACTTGTGGAACTGGCAGGTTCGCTACTGCTTCGACCTAAGCACCAGCGCTAAGGCGGCAAGAGCCAGTACAGCAGTTGTGATATCTCCACCAGAAGGCTGGGGAAGACTGGGAATGCTGTACGGCACTGGCTGAGGTTCAGTTGCGACTACAACTGGTGCAGTCGTGCTTTGAAGTTTTGCGTTTTCCGGTGTGTTAGCCTGATTTTGCATGTTCATTATCTTGATTGAGTGAACTGAACGGACGGTGAAAGACAAAACCTGTCTGGCTTGGCGGCTGCGGCAGGTTCTGTCGTTTCCGAGAGAGAGTTCCCCCAGTAATTAAGGGCGGTTCTCTAATGGAGCAGTCATCCAGACTGATGTTCATGTTTATCTCGCAGAAATAGTGGCAGAAAGTGGGCATGTTTTGACCGTGGTTGAGTCCGGGATTCCGGATTAAAGCCGTCTACTTCTCTAGTGCCCACACCGACGGTTGCTGGTTTTGGGCAGACGATGGGCAGAAAGCCAAAAAGCCCACACTGCTTTTGCAATGTAGGCTTTGGTGTAGAGCTACTAAATGAGTTGTTAAGGAAGCTAGCATTGACCCGAAAGAGATGAGGAAGCCGGAAATAGCTTTCCCTTTCGGGACATCTCTGTGGGTCAGAGCTACCGGAGCAGCTAGACAGCGCTCCTATTATTCAATGTGCCCAGGTTGAGTGAGAATTGACCAGACAATGAAAATTTGTTGTCATCTATTGGGAATATCTAACTTCTTTGAACTGCTTCCGTATGAGCTATTGATTCTAGGACAGTTACATGGGGTTGCAAAATCAACCTGTCCCACGGGCAATGTATAGCTGTGTGCTGATTGTTTGGAGAACCATGACTTTCACCAACAAATGCTTTGAAACTGCCTGGATTCAGTTCAAGAAGTGGCGATCGCTCCAGAACAGTTATCAGCTAGCAGGGGAACACGTCACCCTAAGTTTGGGGACTGATGAGAATGGATGGTACTTCTACCAGGTGCAGATCAGCACCCAGCTTTACTGCCTGCATTGTGATGAACTGCCTTTTTGATGAAGAATGCTCGTCAAAAAGCAGAGCAAGAAGTATTTTTGTACTATGAACTAATGAACGAAGAGTGAGGTGTTTGCAAACATGGCGAACTATATGTTTGACACAAACATATTCAATGAAATTTTGGACGGAGACATTAACCTATCTTTCCTGCCATCTGACAACACCTGCTTGGTTACCCATGTTCAATTTGGTGAAATTCAAAGAACGAAAAACCCGGAAAGACTTTCTCAGTTAACCAGCATATTCAATGCAATGTCTAGTATTGAAGTTCACACAGAATCTTTTGTCCCTGGCATATCTATTCCTGGCAGGGCAAAAGCAAGTAATCCTGAAAAGTTTTACGAAATCAAAAACCATCTTGATGAGCTTAATAAAGGAAAGAAGAATAACGTCGAAGATGTTCTTATTGCTGAAACAGCAATAATTAATACTCATGTGCTAGTTACCTGTGACAAGGATCTTCTTAAAGTGGTAACTGAGTTAGGAGGAGCAGCGTTAACTTTAGATCAATTTATTGATGCTGTTTCTAAAGGAAATAGGTAAATCCGCTAATTCCTGTAATTCATTACCTTTCTCTTAGCAAAAATCCCTTGCTACAAATGCAAGGGATTTTTCATTTCAGGTTGTTGGGTAAAGCGTTGGGTAAGCTGTTGGGTGCCGTTGGGCATTGGGTGGCTACCCAACAGTGTTTGGTAAGGTGTTGGGTAGCTGTTGGGTGTTGATACGTAAAGGTTTTAGGGATTTGTTGGGTAAAGTGTTGGGTGTTAGGTGCTGAGTGTTGAGTGGCTGTTTTGGGGCTATCTGAAGGGTTTGTAGGCTGTTGGGTTATCGTCGTCTGCATCACCCTTGTGATGCTTTTCAAGTATTAGAATAAATTCCCTAATCTGCTGCACACCTTGCCCTTTAAGGGCTGGTAGAGTAGCTTGCTGAATTGCTCTAACCTTTACCCATTCATCAGCCTGTTTCAGTGCATATTTGTGAATGGCGATCGCCTCACCTGGCAAGTCATTAGACTTAGTTTTAGTTGCAGTTTGAGCGATTGCCTCAGGCTCACTAATCACATCGTTAAACAGTTTTTCCAGCGCCTCTAAGTCGCTTCCTGATGCATTGAAAATAAACCCATCTACGCTATCCTCTGGCTTGCCCAATGGCGCTACAACTGCCTCTAAATGATGCGTTGGTTGAGTATCAGATTGACCTTTGCAAAGTTCGGGAAAACGATTAAGCAGCCATACGACCGGATCAGGATGTCCCCATTGGTTTAGCTCAGTGAGCATCCATTCAGGGATGCTCCACTCGAATGATTCGTCCCCGCGAGTCACGATGTAGCGACCGGTTGGACTCCGATCGCCCAGCTCGTCCTCCTCATGAAGTGCCTGGATGCTGACACGCTCAGATCGCCAGGCTGCGTCAATGTTCTTCAATCCATGTGCGCCGCTGGTGTCTACTTGACTGATGCCAATCAACGTCCCGCAGGTCTTAGCTAGCTTCATCAAGGCAGCATTGAGCAGGGGGTTTAGTTCTAGTTCGTAGGTGCCATAGGCAGCGAACATTTCATCAAACACCCAGCCCTCACCCTTCAGTGAACCCTTTGGCGCTTTGCTGATGCGTCGTGCTACGTCATCGAGCGCAAAGGAGTAACCTTCTGGGGAATCTTCCATCCGTGCCCAGTGCAGCGGGGCAACATCGCTATCCGTTGAGAAGTACCCGATTTCATGCCCCATGCCCATCCGAGCGATCGCCAGCATAGTTGCAAGGGTGGTCTTCCCGCTTTGACTATTGCCCCAGAACCAGCAAAATGGTTGATTGAGCAATGTTCCAAGCGGACAACCACTCTGCGCCATTGCCTTTAGCAGTGCCTTCATCCGTTCCCTTACATCTGGGTAGATAGTCAGGTCGGGTGCCTCTGTCTGCCGGTAAGCCTGCGCGGGGGATGCAGTTTTTGGAGCAGCACTGCCATAACGCCCCAAATGGTTGTGAACATTAATTTCTGGATTGAGGGCAAGGTTCACAGCAGGACGACCCCTTGCGGGTATCTCTTCGAGATCGCCTTCTTTGTCTGCTCCGACGGCTGGCAGCACCGCGCCTGATGGCTGAAGCTGGGTAGGTGGAACTGAATCGGTTGGCTCTGCTGGTTCAGCCGCGATCGCTGCCTTCACCTCAACCAAGTCCAGCGCTTTAACGTCCCCTAAAGCCATCCGACGCACCATGTAGGCATAGCCTGCAAGCCGATCTTGCGCTGGCAGTCGCTTCAAGAGGTCAGCGATCGCCGGTTCATCATCGACCAGGACGGCATACTCAACCCGCTGCTCATAGGGCAAAAAATCCATCACCTTCATTAGCTGCTGCTCTCTGGGTGATACCTCCTCCCCTGCCAGTCCAAAGATGCTCAGAATGTCCCCTGCACCGATCCGACTCCCTGGCAGCAGGCACAGTTTGCCAGAGGTTTGAAAGTCCCGCCAAACCGTACCCAAGTAGCTAAACCCAGCAATGCCAGCCATCACTCCCACACCGGGCAGTGGAGCTACAAACGGCAAGGAAATGGCGATCGCCCCTAAGCTGACGAGTCTTGCCCCATCACAATTGCTCCGTTCCTTGTCTGCGGTGCGCTGCAAGACTCCAACGCGATAGCGCAGCGCGTCTAAGATCTTCCCCTGAAGTAAGTAGTCCTCAAAATTCATCGGCGTTAGTCTCTAAAAGCATTAAGTAAGAGCGGGTTTCCCCGCTCCGTTCAATAGTTGATTAATCAGCAGTCTTGGTTTTGCGAGTGCGGTTAAAGTCATCCACCGCGTCCCAGAACATAGAGCCTGCCAGCTCAGCCGCCACCACCGACAGAATGAACCAGACCAGGCGGGAGATGGTGACTCCAAACCAGTAACCGAAGGGATGGTTTTGATAGCTCATGATGATGTCAACGGCATAGGTAGAGAGGATCACAAAGCCTTGCTTGCGAATCTCTAGCATCCCAGCTCGCTTGTATTGCTTCCACCGGACACCGACAATATCGATCGCCTTCTTTGGCTTGTCCGGTAGAACCTCCCCTTCAATCTCTCTCAGCCGCTGCTTCGCAATATTGATAGCAATGCCTCTGAATACTCGCGCTTGAATGGCATTGATCACAGCACTGAACAGGAATGAGAACCAAAAGCTAATGGAAACGGCAGCAACAACGATGTCTAAGGGACTAGCATCATCACCCCCATAGGGTTTTAGAACAAAGCTCGGGGCACCGGGGTCTAGCACCTGCCAGTAGCCTTCAGCCGACACAAACACAAAGTAGATCGTGGCAATCCCGTACAGAATTGCTGCCCCTCGCCCGGTTACCCACAGGTAAATGTGAGGCAGAAGAGTCAGCACATCGTGCATGGCATCTAGAGCAGCGTCTAACCCTTCCCATCCTTTTGACTCTGGCTGATCAAACTCACTCTTCCCCCTCGTGTTAGCAGGGCTAGAAGGGGTAGAACTACTGGGTTTATTCGTTGTGAATTTAGCCATCTTGCCGCTCTCTTGCCGCTTCAAGGCGATCGTTGATTAAGTCACCGACTGGGGATGTTTTGACGTAGGTAATCCCAATCAGGAGCAGGATTGTAGCGAGGCACCCTGCACTAATTCGGGCGTAGAACTGGTGAGTCATGCCTTTACTCCTGTCCCATTGCCTGTTCAATCCGCTTAGCGAGCCGCTCATCAACCTGGGAAACTTGCTCCCAGACTTCACTCACCAGTTCGCACTCTGCTTCAGTGCGATCGCCGCCAGATGCCAGGATTGCAGCAACCTGAGACGCTAACGCTTCCTCGACTCCTGCTTTTGTGAGCTGCTTTAGGAATTGCTCGTGCAGCCGGTAGGACGTTTTAACCTGGTTCAGCAGCGCCTCGGCAAAGGCGAACTGACGAAACGGCTCGAATTCCTCAAGCCCCTTCAAAATGCCGAATATCTCCATCGAGCGAGGGCTGTTACTATCTGGCTGCCAGACATCCTCCATCGTCTCACCGGTACTGTTGAGGTGATAGGCAAAGATGCTGGTTAACAGGAGCAACTTTTCATCTACGTTGATAGCTTCCAGCCTTACACCGTAAAGCTCCTGAAGCGTGTCGAAAAAATCGCCTGTAGCGCCTTGATATCCGAGTAATTCTGCTTTGTGAGCCATGATGAAAGAATCTCCTATGAATTTGGTGTTTGTGGGAGTTGCCAGCCGTTGATCTGTGGTGGAGAGGCGGCTGGTTAATCGTTGATCAGTCCTCGAAACAGTTTGGTTAGCCCCAACATCAGTAGAACAATCGACCCGATGACCATTGCCGGGAAGATGGTGAGTGCCAGCAGCTTGAACACCCAAGGCAGTGCGGCACCGATCAAAAGCGCCAGCAGCGCAGCGACAAACAGCTCAATTGGGGCTTGGCTGTTGAGGTTTTGGAGGAATAGAGCGGCAATGAGTTTGAGTTGCTGGTTCATAGCTCGATGGGTTCTGTGAACCGGAAATCGGGAGATACAGATTCAGCAGAAGGGACAAGAGCGATCGCTTGCGTCATTGCCGCTGGGTAGTAGCTGGATGGAGACGGATCAGGGTATCGATTTGGGTCAAGCTCCCAGGTTTCGATCAGGTGCCTGCCATACCGAGAAACCATCAGGGCGATCGCCTGCGAGGGGCTTGCAGTCTTGGTCTTGGATTGAATTTGGTCAACGACTGCTCTAATGTCTGGGTCGAGGACGATGCGGGAGTTTGCCATTAGTTCGCCCTCACAGTCTTGCCATGCCCAGAATGCTGATGAACTGCGGATCAGGAGCAATCTTAAAGCGTCCCTTTGTCGCTGCCTGTAATGGTTCTGCAAGTGGGGCTGAACCGCCAATGATCAGAACTTCGCCCAGTTCACCAGAGCTAAGCCAGCGCCCCCAACGAGTCTTGACCTCACCTCGAATCTCATCCAGCCACTCAGCACGAGCATTCTCAAAAGCACCTCGGAAGTTAATGCCAGAGGTTCCCAGTTCATAATCACCGCGCTCAACGCCGTCCATAATTGCGGCAAGCGGGGCGGATGCACCGATTTGAGCATTCAGGCGAACGCTAATTTTGATTGCCAGTTCTTTAGTTCCCGGCAAAATCAGGTCTGCATCTCGCATTAGTGATCCAGAGACGCTGTAAAGCCTGCCGATACCAGTTCCACCGCCTAAATCCAGAACACCATTGATGTTTTGCCTGCTGCTGTAGAGCCGATGGAGCGATGCCCACCGATAAGCAGCAAGGGTTTCATCAATCGGCTCAACCTTGTGAACAGTGGCAATCACAGACTCACCGTTGCGGCTAAATTCGTGGATACCTTCGATCGCCTTGACTTGCTTAACTGCTAGCTCAGAACGGCTGGTCGGAAGGGCGATCGCTAGTCTCTCTACCCGCACTGTGTTCTGCCCTAGATTTGGCTCTAAGGCAGCCAGGACAAGCTTCCTTGCCAGTTGGCACTTATCATCCTGGACCACTGGAATTCCAGCGTTGTCACGCGCAACAGCACCCAAAACGAAATGCTCCCCCTCAAACTCAATCACGACGCTTTGATCGTCCGGCTGCATGTCCTGCCAGCTGGGGTCAAAGTGCTTGATGAATGCTGGAATGCTGCGGACCCGACCGCAAGGATCAAGCCATTGCAGTGTTCTGTTGCCGCCGTCGAAGCAGACCAAAGAGCGAATGAGTCCTGTGTTCTCTGAACGTTCGCTCAATGTCCCTTTTGTGGACTTAGACAACGCTAAATTCATGCCGTTTTTTCTCCTGTTGAATTTGGTAAAAGCTTTGTAATTACTGGGTTTGGAGCCGGTTCAGAGGCAACGGAGGGAAAGGCGACCGCTTATTTTCCTGTGTCCGTAGCGTGTTCGCTTGTCATCCTTTCCATGTTCATGATGCTAGCATATTAGTAACTACTTAACTACTGATAAGATAGCAACTAGCAAAGTTGTTGCAATTTAGTAGTCAAAGCGTTACTAGGCCTTAGGATGGGAGGAATATAGTTGGTTGATAAAAGTGTGAGCAAGCGGTTTTTCGTCACCTTGCCAGATGGAATAGGCGAAGCTCTAGAGCGTTGGGCTGAAGCAGAGAAGAACAAGCCTGCCACTCTAGCGGCGTTTCTTCTAGAAGCGTCCATTAGAGAAGCTATAGATCAAGGCAAGGTGCCCATGTCGGAGGAACAGCCCCCGACCGACAGCAAACAAGGCAAGTGAGGTGATTGCTATGACTGCACAACTTACACAGCCTCCAAAACAGAGGGCGACAGATCAACGCATCATCCTTCAGGGGACCTGGGAAAAATTTAAGCTGCTTCAGCAAGCTTCTGAAGATTCTCCGGGGGTGCGGCTGGCTTACTACAGTGAAACGATTGAAATTCTCATGCCTGGAGAAGACCACGAATTCTTTGCCCACATCATTGGCTATCTGCTAACTACATTCCTGTTGGATATGAGCATTGATTTCAAGCCAACTGGGTCAAAGAACCAAGACAAGGAAGGTACTGCTTCAGCTCAGGCTGACCAGTCCTATTGCATTGGTGGATCAAAGCCAATCCCTGACCTGTCAATCGAAGTAATCTTCACTAGTGGCATAAACAAACTAGCCCGCTACCAAGCTTTAGGGGTTCCTGAGGTTTGGTTTTGGCAGGACGGTGTACTTACTCTTTATCACCTTCGACCCACTGGATATGAGCAGATCGACCGTAGTGAACTTGCTGGGCTCAATCAATTGGATATTGATCTGCTTAAACGCTGCATCTTGATGGCTGAAACAAATTTCTCAGGAGCAGTTCAAACCTTGCGGCAAAGTTCTGACAAATAATGGCGATCGCTTATTACTAATTACTGCATACAATCAGCACTAAATGTAGTGCTGATTGCGGTAGCCAAAATATTGACTAATGTATGCAAAAGTCAATAACAGCAATAGGTCTGGACTTTTTTGGAATAAGGAACTAGTCTAGATATTGCGTAGTACGACTGACAGGAACGGACGTGAAAAACCCACCCAAAACAGCTTATGCAGTACGAATGGATGTTGATTTGATTCGGCAACTTAACAGCATTGCAGCAACCGAAAACATTCCGCCCAGAACGCTTGCAAGAAAAACGATCGAGCTTTATTCAAATGCTCAAATTGAAAAAACCCCAGCTTAGGTGGTACTAAGCCAGGGTCTTTTGTTGATGTAAACCTCTAGAAAATCGGCTGAAAGTTTGGCGACCAACACCGATTTACTAGGGATACGCCCCAAGGGGCAGAAAACTAGTCGTGTATAAACTCAATATTATCGTGAGTTGCATACAGTGTGCAACTGTTAGACCGCTATTCCAGAATCATAGCCTCACCCAGCTTGTTATAACAAGTGCTTTAGGGGGTGAGGCATGAGCAATAAAGGCTTTAGCCCCGTCAAGAACAGCAATAGGCAGGATCTAAGAACCCTTCAGCGAAGGGATGTTGAAAACCGCTACAGACCGCTAGCCAGTGGCAGTCAATCTGAACTGGTTGGACTGCCTGAACACGTCTTAGAAGAGTTTAGGGGAAGCGCTGTTAGCGAGGCTCTGACTTTTGCGAACGTGAAACACCTTAGTGGAGATATTGCAGCGCTAGAGTTTGGGCTTCCACTTCAACCCACCAAAAAATCAGAGCAGGAAGTCTACACGGCTTTATCTCGTGGAGCCTGGTTTGCAATCTGCGCTGAACCTTCCTATGCAAAGCCTGATAACCCTCGCATGAGCTTTGAGCCGAAGAAGCTCAAAGCCGTTAAATACGAAACACCATCAGGCACTCAGGCTTTGCCATTACTGCCAATCGTGGACGCAGAGACAGCAGCACTAGTTTTTAGTCGCTATAACGCTAAACCCTTGGAAGGTGAGCCATTCTGGGATACTGTCTGGCGCTGCAATCTTCCAATAGCAATTACTGAAGGACTGAAAAAAGCTCTATCACTCCTAAGTCAAGGTGTTCCAGCGATCGCCCTTAGAGGGGTGAGCTGCTGGCATCCCAAAGGCACTGCTGACAAGCTTCACCCGCAAATTGAACAATTTGCCACCAACGGACGAGACTTTTTCATTGTTTACGACCAAGACGAAAAGCCTTCTACTGTCAAAAATGTCAACCTACAAATCAAGAAGCTAGGGAAACAGCTACAGAAGCGGCAGTGTCGTGTATTCGTGCCGTCCTGGGATGGAGCGATCGGAAAAGGGGTTGATGATGCTCTAGCAGGCATGGAGGTAGCACAGCGCCCACTCTGGATAGACCAACTGCTGAACAACTCTCCTGATCTAGATGTATGGAGCAAGGGTAAATGGTTGCTCGATATGTTGAAACTGGCATCTGATTCTTTAGATGCCAGCACAGCAGAACGAGCAACTTCAGGGCAGTACTTGCCTGATCTACCCCAAATCCAAAAGGCTCGAATTCATGTCATTCAGTCCGGGCTTGGCACGGGCAAAACCACACGGCTTCGGGATTGGGTGATAGCAGCCATTGAAGACGGCTGGAATGTTCTAGTCCTTTCCCCACTAAACAGCCTTGGACAGCAGACCGCTGAAAAGTGGGAACTGCCTCACATCCACGATTACGACATGAAAAGTCGTGAGCAAGTGAGCTTATTCAATACCGATATCAGCCATTCACATGGTGCTGTGCTGTGCGTTAACTCGCTGCACAGAGTTCCGCGCTGGTTTTGGAATGGAGATCGCCCAGTGCTACTGATACTCGATGAAGTCAATCAGGTCATTGAAGAATTGGTGCAAGGAAACACCCTCAAAAGCCGTCAAGCCGAAATTCTTGAACTGTTCCACGAAGTTGCTCAAGCTGCAATCAGGTCAGGAGCGATCGCCATTGCAGAAGCCCCGATCTATCAGCGATCGCTGGAATTTATCAAAGATTTGTCAAGCTGCGACCAAGAGCGATTCATCCTGCACGAAGCCACCAATCACTCTTGGGATGTCCAAATCTGCACAGGCAGGGCTTCTGGCTTCTGGTCTGACATTGAAGAGGAAGTATTTGATCAGGGCAAAAAAGCTGTATTTGTCACCACTTCCAAATTTCAGGGGCGGCGGCTGGAGAAGCGCTTGCGCCAAAAATATCCACACATTCGTATCCTGCGTGTTGACAGCGACACGAACCAAAAAGGCTCTTGTAGTGGCTTCTTCCGCAATCCTAACGAGTTCCTAGAAGCTTATAAAAATGAACATGGAGAACTGCCAGACGCGCTGATCCTCAGCCCTAGCGCTAAATCGGGTATTTCCATCGAGCTACCAGGTTTTGACATTGTGATTGGGTATTTCTGCAACTTGCATCCTGATATGTGGATGCAGATGCTTGCCCGTTACCGTCTGCCAGTGCCCAGGAAAATCTACACACAGCATTGCATCCCGGCAACGGGCGACGAGGCTTTAGGTGCAGCCGACCGAATTCAAAAACGGCTTAAGTTCAATTCAGCATTTTTCAAAAAGCTTTATTCATTGGATGACTTCACAAGCTCCACCAATGAAGCCGATTTAGCCAAGAAACGGCTAATCGAAGAGGTTTGGGAGAAATATTACACCCGTCAGGCTGCATCCTTTGGGGCACAAAAGGCAGCTTCTTTGCATTACCTGATCAATCAGTTGAAGCAGTCAGGGCATACCATCACCCGCTGCGACTGCCCGATTGATAAGGAAATGAGCCAGGTTCTGGAGTCTCTCTCTCAGGAGATTTGGCAGGAAGACGCGATCGCCTTCGCAGAGTGCAGCCCGTTGCAAGAACAGACCGTCGAATGGGCAAGGAGAACTTTAGAAGCGTCAGACGTTTCCACTGATACCCTTAACATTGCACTGAAAGTTATCTGTCGGGATGAGTTCCCCGGTATTGACTGGAACGACCCACAGGAGTGTTATGAAGGGCTATTTGCTGAGTTTGGAGCAATGAAGCGTGGTGTATTGCTCTACGCAAAGATGAATAACCTCGAATCTGCCAAAAATGCTGAGTCAGAGCAAGCTAAAAATGCTCTTACAGGTCGGTTGAATCTGCCTCACAAGTTGCCCAAAGGTCATGTCAAAGCTTGGCTATTAAGCCAGGTGGGAATTAAAGAACTGATAGACAGCAAAGCAGATTACAGCAACAGCAGTCCAGCGGTTAAGGCAATCAGAAAGAAGGCATTGCATTACCGCAATGAAATTCGTTATTGGCTGGGATTCGACATCAAAGAGGAGCAAACAGGAGTTCACATCGTTAACAAGCTGATCCGCCGATTAGGAATTAAGAGCGTCGAGGTGAGCCGCCCTGGTGGAGGCAACAGCCGCGATCGCCTTTGGGGAATTCCGGTCAATACCTTTTACTTCCAGATGCTAGAAGCCGCGTCCAGCAAGCTTTCCGAAGCCGCGTCCACGATTTGCAGTAATGTAGCCAAATCCCCTTTAGAAATCATGGACGCACAGCAAACATCTCCAATCCCTCCCCCAAGTAAAGAAATGCAGGTTGGTTCTCGCGTGAGCAATGGCAAAAGCTTGGGGGATTTGGTGATTCTCGCTATCAAGGGCTGTAAAGCCCGTGTAGAGCTTATTCAAGGGTTTGGCTGTAAGTGGTGGGAGGAATTATCAAACCTTACCTTGAAGGAGGCGATCGCCTAATAGGGTTAATTGAAGCGTCGCTGTAACAAGGGGCAATTAGCCTGAAATTATTGCTGTTGTTACATTGTGGCTATCAACCTTTCATAGTTCATCTAAGCTAGCTAGGCTCTAATCTATAAGTCTGAGTTATTGACTTTAATTCTCAATCTCAAAATTAATTAGCCAGGCTTTTAAATGAGGTCAAAAATAGGGGAATTCTGCTACTGCGATCGCTAATTGCCCCTCGTTGCAGCGACGCTTCAATTACCTCGACCCGCTAGAAAGGTTTTCCAATCGCTCTAGTAGTTTCTCTAACTTCTCTTGTGAGTCTTTGCTAATCTGAGTGCAGCAGGCACTAGAAACAACCCCTGTGGCAGTAGTTAGAACTCCCTCTGTTACAAGTCCAGATAGAAGTAGCCCACCCCCAACAGCACCGATAGCAGTAGAGGCTGCGATCGTCACAAAATATAGATTGAAGCTCCAACGAGATTGGCGCAAAATCTCACGTATTGCGTCATTAGCAATCTCATTGATTGAATCAGGGTTAAAAGGAGGACGAGATTCATCATGTGTATCACTAGTGTGCATGGTTGGGTTCTCACATTAGTTAGAACGTCAGATTGATAAAAAGGCTGTCTGGCAGTTAGGAGAATCAGACAGAATCTCTTCTGCAAATCAGCTATAAACCTTCTTTGATTAGAAATGACGCTGAAATAGCCTATGTTGGAGGATACAAATTTTCACCGCCATTCAACTCATTAAATTTGTCAATGCGAGGAAGTCCAAGAATGTTTTGTGAACTGGAAAAACCTTTCGATAGCAAATCATTCTCGAAGGCTAATCCAGTAAATCCAAAGGCATAAATGATACTTGAATCAAGCTTTGTAGCGCCTCCAACATCCTGCTCAACGTTAAAACGGTATGAGTAATCAGTCGAATCGTAGGATGCAGAGGAGAGCTGAAATGGAGCAGTGAGGAAATCTCCAGGGGCAGGTAACAACCTGTTATCTGAAACTCCTAATAGCTCGTCTTTTGAACTTTCCGTATTTCCCCTCTCTGATGAGTGCCATTCCAACATCGTTAAACTGGGCAGATCTAAAGACTGCTGCCTTAGAGGGCGCTCGATCGGTTCCCATTCATTAAGAGAAGGGGTGTTTGTTATGAGTTTATTTGCGTTCAGAACCGGGTTTAGAGAGTTGTCTTCAACTAGTTCTAAAGCAAGGACAGCAGGTTGGTAAGGATGCTCAGTCGGTTCTGAAATCTCCTCTAGAGTTTTTTCCGATTCTATGAATATCTCTAGCTGAAATTCTTTGGATTCTGATGAATACGGAACACAGTCCTTGTCCATATTGTTAGGGGGTACAAGTTCAGAGTGATCATCGAACCTACCTAAAAACTACCTCCATCTTGGTGCCGTCGGGCTTCTCCACAATGATTCTGCTACCTGCTTGGATAGCCCGCTGAATGTACTGCTCTGTGGCTATTGCCTTCCGTAATGCCTCACTTTGAGAGATGTCTTGAGATTCAGCTAACCAGTTCAGTTTTTCAACATCAGTGGCAGTCAAGCTGATGGACATTCTCTTTGGCTTAGAGGTAGGAGATGCATCCTCTGTGTGCAGTGGCTGAGTAGACTCAACCTTGTGCTTAGATTTGGATCGCGCTTTGCTAGAACCTAAAGGCTCCTTCTCATCAGTTTGATAGTGAGGCATTACACGATCAGTTTCGATACTAGATTCAAATCCTGTTTGATTTGCAAATTCATCCATAAGTAGTTCAACCTTCCCGGATTGTGCCTGGACATCAGGCGAATGATGCCGGAGAGTAGGCATGTTTCGAGATTTTCCTCCTCGAAGTTCTAAATTATATTAAATCTATTATGCACCCTTTCGATGTTTTTGGTACACCATTAATGCACCAATTTGGTGTATGCCTGATGCGAAAAAGAAAATGGGAGCGGTAGACAGATCAATACGACGGAGGCATCAGCTCAAATCTCTAGGTTGGAGTGCAGCTGAGGCACAGAAGTTTATTGCCGAGAACTTCCAGGGTAGGCGCATATCACAGCTGACGGAATCTGACCTATGCCTGCTGCTCTATCGCTTATGGCAGACTAATTCTGGCGGGTGCTGATTGAGCAATCGTCAAGATCAACCAGGAGTAGAAGACTAAAATAATTAGTTATTGATGGGGACAATTAATGACACCAAAACCTGCTAAATCAGTGTGTACCAGTTGAACTCTCTGAAACTTAGGAACTTCAAACCCTTGCCATGCCGTTCCTCATGGCTGTGCCAAATAACCTAGAATTCAAGTGGTACGTCTCATTGAGACTGAAAAGCACTTTTTGAAGCAGCTACCAGTAAAGCATTTCAGCCTTAACGGTACTTTCTGTTTCATTGCTCCTCACCCCCAAATAGCACTGGACGGAAGTAGGTCAATGCAAACCGACCGTAGGTTTGGCAAAATGGCTCCCCACCAAATTGCCATCTTTACCGCAGATAAGAGCATTGCTTTGCACTTATTCTGCATACTATAGATCTTTAAGACACTTGGAATAAGTGCAAAGCACAACATGGGCAAGCCAGTTCAAGTCTTAATTACTGAAACTGCCGAGTTCCTTTCTGAACTCTTGGAGCAGGAGAAGGACTTGATGCGCTATCAAAAGCTGCGAACTCTCTACCTCTTGAAAACTGAGAGTCTCAGAGCTTGTGGACATATTGCTGAATTGATAGGTCGACACGAGGGAACGGTTAGGCGATGGGTAAGGAAATATCGACAGGTTGGTTTGCAGAAGCTTCTGGAAGATGAGGGGAGAGATCTCTTTGTTGGCATTCCGTCTGAGATTTGTGATCGCTTAGTTGAGAGGTATCAGGACACCCAGTTTCTCCCTCCAATAAAAAACATTCAGGAGTGGGTGTTACAAGAATTTGGCGTTTCAATTCCTCAAGGAAAGCTACAGAGATTACTAAGATTTAAGGTGCTTTCTATGCAACGGTTACACCATGCAGATCAAGGCGGGAAGGCTGGTGCAGGAGAGATTGAAGCTTCAGCTCTTAAAGCCGTTTACAAACAATTTTCTGAATGGAGCGCCGAAAGGGGTTTTCCCAATGAAACCCAGGCGCTGAACCAATTGATGGGAGAAATTTTTCAAGTACGTCCAGTACAATTCGTCAGCCCTCTTCAGCAGCCAGGCAAGACTCTTATTGAATCTATATCCCAAGCGCCATTAACGACAGAGATCCCGTACAACATCCCCGAATTACTTAATCAAAACAGATTAGCCGCACGCTTAAAAGTTGACCCGCATATGCTAATTCGCAATCGTACTAAACGAACTTTTCCAGGCTGGGCAAAGTTGAAAGACCCAGACAAAGTTGGCTGGCTATGGGTGCCACATTTGCAAAAATACCGCCCCCTGCTATCTAATGAAGAAATTCAAGCAATTCTTCTATCGCCAAACCGTAGTGAGCCTAGCTGATCTCGTTACTGAATCTCTTGATTACCTACTGAAGTTAAGTACCCAACAAACAACCCAACTGAAATATCACAAAGTTAAAGCTCTATGCCTTCTTAAGTCCGGTGAAGCCTCTACTAAAGAAGATGTTGCTATAGCGCTTGGATACCATCCAGTGACTGTACAGAGGTGGATTTCTAGGTATAGATCGGGCGGCATAAATCGGTTGATAGCAGTTCAATCAAGCCGAAACGATATACCAAGCTGGGCGCTAGCGCGATTGCAGCAAGAGGTACAGGGTAACCAATTTCTACCCAGTGTTGGAGCCATTCATACTTGGCTGCAAACTCTCGGTATAAAAGTGTGCAAGACCAAAGCATCTGAGGCTCGCTCCTGGATGGGCATCTTGATAAAAGATAACACTACAGCACCCTCTGCAAAGCTCCTAATGGAGCCAAATATTCACGCTCTCTATCAACAATGGAAACAAGAACACGCTATCGAGAGTGACGCAGAGGCGCTAACCCGACTCATCTCTGATTTTCTTGGATCAGAGATTTCCCAGCAGGTCAGTGACATACCGGATGATACTAAGCCAGACAGGGTGCTTTCTATCTCTGATATACCCGTGTTTTTGAAGCAAACTGATTTGGCGAAGCGATTAGGGGTTACGGATACAATGCTCAAAAACAATAGGAACAAAGAAAAGTTTCCTCGTTGGACAAAGCTGAAAGACCCAGACAAAGTTGGCTGGATATGGGTCAGAACGTTGAGAAAATACCGTTCGCTTCTCTAGAAAACTGACTAGATGCCCCTAAAAGCCATCTTTTAGGGGCATCTAGAAAGCATGCCCTATAACGTTTTTGTTACTAGAACATAGCATTTCCGTGTCCTGTATGTTCTAGTAAAACGAAAAACTGTGTATAGTACATAAAAACTGAAAATCACATATTTATGCCTACTAAAGTTAAAACCCCTAGCCAAAAATCAAAACGGGTCGGTAACGGTTCAACAGCCATTAGCTGCGATCGTGGTGTACTCCGGATTCAATTCCCATCTCAGTTATCCCAAAAGGTTTGGGGAATCAAGCAGAAGTACCTATATTTGGGATTGTCAAACAATGAACAAAACATGCTGATTGCAGAAATAATCGCCAAGGACATCCAGCTAGATATTTACGAAGAA
Source organism: Leptolyngbya sp. FACHB-671 (assembly GCF_014695745.1). Taxonomy (NCBI): domain Bacteria; kingdom Bacillati; phylum Cyanobacteriota; class Cyanophyceae; order Leptolyngbyales; family Leptolyngbyaceae; genus Leptolyngbya; species Leptolyngbya sp. FACHB-671. Next base: position 25,937 of record NZ_JACJOV010000034.1, read on the forward strand.
TCTTTTGACGTAACCTTGGAGCGATACTTAAACACGCTAGAGAAGTATCGCCCCAAGCCAACTTGTCAACAACAAGGGGCGTTAGAGAAAGCTATCTCCAAGGTTTTTAATCGGCATACGCTTTCTGGAATATTCGAGCAATATTTGGAGTACAAATCAGGACTTCTAGAAGAGACCACAATTGAGCTCTCCTATCGTCAAAGCTATCTCAGAGCGTTCTCTAAATGTCCACAAAATCTACATGATGGGCTAGAGATTCGTGCTTTCCTCATTGAAAATTACAGTTCTAAAAAGGCAAAAGAATTGCTTTCTGTTATCTCCTGCATGGTTGAGTGGGCGAAACTCAACCAATTGCTGCCAAGTAGTTTCTTAAACGCGTACAAGCAATACAGTGAGGATATAGATCCCGTCCCTCAAAGGGTCACTCCAAAGTCGATTCAGAAGCTAATCGATTCTGGAATTGCAGAAGAGACTGATGACGACTACCGTGCTTTTTCGTTGGAAGAGGCCAACGCTATCATTGAGGCTTTTGAAGAGCGCATGTGCCTTATACAACGTGACGGTACTCCTTGGGATGTGGTTGTTAAGTTTTTGTTCTGGACTGGAGCCAGACACGGAGAATGTGCAGGACTGACATGGCGTGATGTCTCTAGTGATGGCAGTAAAATTACTTTTAGATCATCTTATAATCATCGCCTAAGGGTATTGAAAGGTTTGAAAACTCAAAAAAAGGGCGCTCGATCCAGAGCATTCCCTTGCGGGACTAAACTACAAAATTTATTACTCAATATCCGACCGAAAAACTACAGCCCTGAAGATTACGTTTTTCAGAATAGTAAAGGAGCTCCAATTAATTTCGATATGTTCAGCCTCCACTGGGCTGGAAACGAAAAACGACTTAAACGACTAGGGACAGGTGTCCTGCCCACGTTAATTGAGCAAGGAAAGGTGTCCCAATATCTCACACCTTACGCAACTCGCCATACATACATAAACGCCCAACTTGATGCAGGTGTCAAGGCAGCCAACATTGCTAAGGTTGTAGGAAACTCAGTCGCAACAATTCACAGTCATTACGAGAGCACACGACGCGATAGCGTTGAACTTATTGAGATCTAACCAAGTGACCCTGTAACCTGATTTTGCTTGCTTGATGAGTTGTTTTGTGGTGATCAAGACCTTATTGCGGTGAAAAGCTTGGCACAAAGAAAACGGTCGTTTTTGGGGCAAAGGTAGCGTAGCTGCAACAAAGCGCCACACAGCGCCTGAAAGCCTTGCCATGCAAGGCTTTCAGAAAAATTTCCGTAATTTAGCTAAAACATGCCAAGAAATGACTGTTTTTGGGACAGTTAGTACTCTAAAAGCTTGATTTTGCGTTGTTTTACCCCTCTTACTGCAACTGGATCAATTATCGTAAACGGGACAGTTTGTCCTTAGCGACCATTTTTTCTCGTCTGCTATACAAAGGCGAGTTTAACTACACTCAAAAGCCGTGTTCCCAAACGGACTAGTTTGTCGAGTGAAGACGATTGCTACCTTTACCCCTACTACTGAGAAGTCTTCGTGATGATTTCATAAACATGCAGGTGAAATTGCTATTTTCCTATTTCACTCCCCGGTTTCTTTGGGCACTCTAGGGAAGATTTGTGTAACCCAGGCTCTAGGAATTTATATGGATTTTATTGATCAAATCAAAGCTCTTTCAGTAAAAACCCAAAGCATACTAAATGATATCCGTACAGAGGAAGCTACAAAACAGTATTTAGTGATTCCTTTTATTCAAGCTCTTGGATATGACGTTTTTGACCCTAAAGAAGTTGTTCCAGAGTTTGATGCAAATGTAGGAGCCGCAAAAAAATATAAACTTGACTATGCCATATTCAAGGATGGTAAGCCCATCATTTTAATTGAGTGCAAAAGCAAGGAGGAGAAGTTTGCTGATAAATGCCACGCGTACAGCCAGCTCTTTCATTACTTTGCGGCAACGGATGCCCGAATTGGAGTTTTAACTAATGGGGTAATTTATCGCTTCTATGCAGATTTAGAAAAAGCTCACAAAATGGACGAAAAGCCATTTCTTGAGATTGATATGTTGAATCTCAAGGAAGTATTAGTTGATGAGCTTAAGAAGGTTACAAAGTCTGCTTTTGACATTGATAAGATGGTGACGGCGGCTACTGAACTGAAGTATGTAGGTGGCATACTAGCGATGCTGTCAGAGCAATTAACTACTCCTTCAGAAGATTTCACTAAAGTGTTTTATAGCCAACTTTGCCCTGGCAAGGTGTTTAGCCCCACTGCAAAACAGCAGTTTGCTGATTACATGAAAAGAGCACTGAGGCAATTTGTAAGAGAGCAAATTAGTAATTTGCTCGATGCTTCAGGTTTTACGGATGGCTCTCCGGCACAATCTCATACACAGCCTTCCGATTCATCTAGCATCACTGATGATTCTAGTCAGTCAAAGGCAGGAAATAAAATTGTGACTACAGAAGAGGAGATGGAAGGATTCTATATCGTAAAATCCATCCTTCGGGAAATCGTCGATCCTAGTCGAATTGCATATCGGGACGTTCAAACCTACTTTGGAATTCTGCTGGACGATAACAACCGAAAACCCATTTGTAGGCTTTACTTAAACGCCCAAAGCAATAAACGTATTAGCTTTTTTGAGCACGGAGAGGAAGAAAAGCAAGAGGAGAAAATTTCTATCGACACAATGGATGATATTTACAAATATGCTGCGCGGCTAAAGGCAGCAGTAGAGTATTACGAGAAAGCTAAAGTTTAACGGGAATGGCGATCGCCACTTTTGTCATGTGTACAAGTGCCCCTCCACACATGAATCGCTCAACTTTCAGACTGCTCCTGCAAAACTGCTTCAATTAGTTCAATTAGTCCAGATAGAGAAGCTGCTAGTTCCTTCTCTGCTGGTGTCTTGGGCTTGCTCTGCTGCCACTGCTTCAGCTTAGGCAATGCCTGCTTGAGTAACTTGCTAGGAAAAACCTCGCCACTTGTCGGGGTTTCTGGTTCGCTCAAATAGCGCTCAACCGTCCGCAGGCTCTTCCCAAAGATTACCGATAAAGCAGGCTTGAGCCGTTTCTCTCCCTTCTTAGGTCTACCTGGTGTGTCCTGGTAGCCAGCAGCTCTCAACTTCTCGGCGATCGCTACTACTTCAGTTCGGCTATAATCCCGGCGCTTCTCGTTCTCAGAGAGTTCGACTTCCAGACTTCGATCAGGTTCTACCTGAGAATCGAAGTCCATGACCCTAACAGGCACCCTATCATTTGGGAATTGGCGCTTGTAAGCATCTCTGTTCTGTTCCCTGAGCAGGTGAATTGCCGCTCGACGGTGCCCACCTGCGAGCAGCCTGCCCTTAGCATCAACGGTAACCGCCTGCACCAGTCCTATAGCTGCAATGCTCTCTGCTAACTCCTCTACGTGCTTTTGGTCAAGCGGGCGGGTATCTCCAGCAACTCTATCCTTGATGTCATCCAACGGGATTGTTGCTTCAATTCCAGACCGCTGCTGTTGCGGCTGCTCCTTCTCCTGCTCCCTGTCCTTTTTCTCTCTAGCTTTTGCCAGAATCTTGTCAAAGTTCGTCATTTTAGGATTTCTTGCCCCACTGACGTGTAATCCTTCCAAGCAATACCTGCATTACGATCGCCGCGAACATCCTTAACAATAACTCCCAAATTTTCGGCTCTCTGATAAGCTGCGTATCGTCTAACGCGGGACTTAAAGACTGATAGCCCTGCCTTGGTCAGGCTCTCCTGAGCCTTCTCAGCTTCTCTGCTAGGTGGAGGTGGGCATACGGTCAGCAGGATTCGATACTTGTCCGAGTCAATGGATTCGAGGGTATCCAAAGTCTGCACAACAGCTTCCATTGCAAAAGTCGTAGGGGTGGTAGGAAGCACAAGCAGATCACAGCTATCAGCCAAGGCAATTAGAGCTTCATCACTAGGTCTAGCAGGGGTATCAATTACCATGTGCTCAAACTCCCCAGCCTCGTCAATATCATCCTGGTCAAATACCCTAAACGGAGCTTCACCACGTTGTGCCCAACTAGTAGCGCTGCGGTTGAGGTCGCCGTCTGCAAGGATTGTTTCGCCTTTAGTTTGAAGGTAAGCTGCGATGTGGATCGCGGTTGTAGTTTTGCCTACACCTCCCTTGAACGAGCTGACGGTAATAATCATGCTTTTGCGCTTTCAATATGAGCAAATGTACAGCGCTTTGGGTCGCAACATCTACCCCAATATGAACCTAATTTAAGGCGCGATCGCCTCATGCAGCACCTGGGATGAATTGCGCTTGGTCTCGTTGGCGATCGCCTCAATCTTTGCCTTCCACTCTGGCAGTACCCTCGTCGAGACATTCGGGTTAAGTTGTCTGCCCCATCGTCATCTTTGGAAATTCTTATCCTAAGTCTAGCTAGTCTCACTCTGTAAACGCTGAAACCTTTGCATTCTCAATAAGAAGGCATTTTGAGCAATAAGGGGTTATTTCCTGTTGGCATCGAATCAGAGTGGCGTAAAACTCAGTGAGTCCGTTCGTAATTCAACCGGAATACGAATAAGATGGGAAGACAGCTTTTCTGAGGTAAGCCATGCCGCGTGATGGGAAGACGAATCGTTCCGGCAGCGCTGCAATTTTGGAACCGGATGAACTGCAAAACTTGTTTGCTGAACTGGATGACCCCTATCGAGCGATCTCCCAAATTTGCTACTTGACTGCTGGCAGGATTGGCGAGGTGGTGAACCTGCGGGTTGAGCATTTGAGAAATGGGTATGTCGTTTTCCCGGTTCCCAACACGAAGACCAATGAGACTCGCAAGGTGGTCATGTCAGAGCCGTTGCAAAAGGTGTTGAAGCGAATCAAGCCAGCAGCAGGTTACCTATTCCCGTCTGGCTCCAAGACTGGACACATCACAGCCAGGGCTGTAGAAAAGCACGTTAAGCTAGCGGCTGAACTGCTGGGCTTTGAAGGGATGAGCTTGCATAGCTTTAGGCGATCGAGATTGACCCATCTGCATGAGCAAGGTTGGGGGCTGCACGAACTAAAGCGAGTGAGCGGTCACAAGTCTCTGTCTCAGCTTCAAGCCTATCTGGGTGTGGATCAGGCAGTGGTGGACGAGAAGTTGAGGCAGGCTGATGCGGGGTTTGAGGTAGCTTAAAGGGGTAATTGAAGCGAACGTGCTATGAGGGGCAATTAGGCTGAAACCCTTGTCTAGCAAAGATTTCACGTTAGTTAGCTTGTAC
>NZ_JACJOV010000035.1:0-4245 GCF_014695745.1 Leptolyngbya sp. FACHB-671
GGTCCTGTTTTGTGCTGGCAGACAATCTAGAACGGCGCGATGTGGAAGTATTGCATACAGAAACAGATCGAGTATTAGTGCGGGGTTTACTACAAGCGGGCGATCGAGTTGTGACAGAAGGGATACAGCGCTTGGTTCCGGGTCAGTCTGCTCAATCAATTCCCTGAATACTTCAATAAACCTCCTGCGTGAATGGTAGCGCGGTCCTGCCGCGCTACCATTCACGCTCCTAAACAGCATTCATTCAGGAGCTCTAATGATGACTGCCTTGTTCTATCGCAACAGACGACTGTTGATTTTGACCCTAGTTCTCATAGTCGTTTGGGGGGCTTCGTCGTTCTTTTCTCTTCCTCGTTTGGAAGATCCGGAGATCAATCAACGCGCAGCGACTATTACTACCTTGTTTCCGGGAGCAAGCGCCGATCGGGTTGAAGCCCTGGTCACGGAGGTGATTGAAGATGAGCTATCTGAAGTTGAAGAAATTGACACCTTGGAGTCTACTTCGAGCTTAGGCATTTCCATTGTCACCGTTAACTTAAAAGAAACCGTTAAAGCAGTCGAACCAGTGTGGCAACAAGTTCGCAGTAAGGTAGATGATGCAGTTCCTCGATTGCCAGGGAGCGCACTGGAGCCGAGATATGGGGATCAAGAGGTAAAAGCTAATGCGCTAATTTTAGGCTTAGTCTGGCAGTCAGATGCTCCTGTCAACTACGGAATTTTGCGACGCTGGGCAAAAACTCTAGAAGATACCCTGGGTTTCCTGGCAGGTACAGATCAAGTCGAAGTATTTGGCGATCCGCAAGAAGAAATTCGCGTTGCAATTCGACAATCTGATCTAGCAATGGTGGGTTTGACAGCACAGGGATTGGCGCAACAGGTGCAGTCTAGTGATGCCAAAGTGAGTGTCGGACAGCTTCGCAACGGTGATCAAGATCTGGTGTTTGAGCTATCCAGCGAGTTAGATTCCTTAGAGCGAATTCGATCAATTCCAATTCGCACGGCTGCTGATGGACAAATGACCCGCCTGGGAGACATTGCTCAGGTCGATCGCACCATTCGGGAACCAACCGACAGTTTGGCATTTGTTTCGGGCAAGCCTGCGATCGTGCTAGCGGCAACGGTTGAGGCGGCTCAACGAGTTGATCAATGGACTGATAAAGCACAGCAATTGCTGCAAGACTTTCAAACTCAGTTACCTGCTGGTATCACAATCGCCACTATTCTCGATCAGAGTCAATATGTGAATGCTCGCATCAATGGCGTGATGCAGGAGTTGTTTGTGGGGTCACTGCTGGCAACCTTAGTGATTACTGTAATGATGGGCTGGCGATCGGCGGTGGTAGTAGGAATTGCCTCACCCCTTGCCTGTCTCCTTGTCTTTGGTTGGATGCGGCTTTTAGGCGTGCCGCTACATCAGATGTCGCTGACTGGTTTGATTATCGCCATCGGCTTGTTGATCGACAGTGCGATCGTCATGGTAGATGAAGTACAAAGCCGCTTGCATCGGGGCATGACTCCAACTCAGGCGATCGCCGACAGCACTCGACACATGGCACTTCCTCTCACCAGTTCGACACTCACCACGGTGCTGGCATTTTTGCCTATCACACTTCAACCGGGTAGCGTTGGAGAGTTTACAGGCACAATTGGACTGAGCGGCATTCTAGGATTAACCAGTTCCCTGATCATTTCGCTCACCGTGTTGCCTGCCCTATCTGGGCTGCTGCACCGTTGGGGACATCAGCTAAATTTGCCGCAGTGGGCAGAAACCGGAATCACAATTCCTCGGTTAACCCGACTCTATCAGCGTAGCCTGAATATGGCGCTACACCGTCCAATGCTGGCGATCGCCCTATCTCTACTCCTACCTGTCACAGGCTTTGCTGTTGTGCCGCACCTGAGGCAGCAGTTCTTTCCGCCTACCGGACGCGACCAGTTTTACATCGATTTTGAATTGCCAGAGCAAACGGCTTTGACGCAAACCCAAGCGCAAACGCTTGAAGCGCGAAACCTCATCTTACAGCATCCCCAAGTAGCAGATATTCACTGGTTTCTGGGTAAGAGTGCGCCCACGTTTTACTACAACGTCATTGGCAAACGGGAAAATGAGTCGAACTATGCTCAAGGTTGGGTACAGTTGCGTCGGGGTGTACTACCGACAAAGGTGATTCAAGCTCTGCAAACTGAACTCAATCAAGCATTTCCTGCGGCTCGTGTCGTAGCACGACAGATTGAGCAAGGCCCACCCTACGATGCGCCCATTGAAGTTCGGCTCTACGGCTCTGACCTGAATACGCTTCAGCAAGTGGGAGAGCAGATTCGGGCTGAGTTTCTGCCGATCACCAATGTCATTCACACTCGCGCTAGTCTAACCGAAGCCCAACCGAAACTCGCTATCACCATAGATGAAGAACAGGCACAACTGGTGGGATTAGACCGCACAGCGATTGCTCAACAGCTTGATACGGCACTGGAAGGGGCAAGGGGCGGTTCGATTCTGGAGGAAACGGAAGAACTGCCCGTGCGGGTACGAGTAGCTGATGCTCAACGAGCCAATCTGGATCAGGTTGCTGGACTGGATTTAGTCACCAGTGGCAATCAAGACCAGCCCATTCCTTTCTCCTCAGTTGCTCAAGTTGATCTAGTTCCCGATTTGCCCGTGATTGCCCGACGCAACGGTCGGCGGGTCAACACGGTGCAAGTATTCCTCACGGCTGGAACCTTGCCTGCTCAAGTTCAAAGTCAATTTGAGCAAAGGCTACAGCAAAACCAGTTCAGTTTGCCTGCGGGTTATACCTGGGAGTTTGGAGGAGAATCTGCTGAGCGGAGCGAATCGATCGCCAGTCTGTTCTCCACAGTCGGTGTTCTAGCGGTGTTGATGGCTGCTACTCTGGTGCTAACTTTCAACTCTTTTGCACTGGCTGCTTGTATTGGTGCGATCGCCCTCCTTTCGGCGGGGCTAGGCTTTCTGGCACTTTGGATCTCCGGCTATCCCTTTGGCTTCACCGCTATCCTCGGTACAATCGGCTTAATCGGCATTGGCGTAAATGAATCAACCGTTGTTGTCTCCGCTCTCCAATCGAATGCAGCGCTAAAGGTGGACGATTATTCCGCAGAGGAAATGACCTCGCACCGCATTGCCATTCAAGCAGTTGTGATGCACGCAACTCGTCACCTGGTTGCTACCACCATTACGGATACAGCAGGTTTCACTCCTTTGTTATTTGACCCAACTGGATTTTGGAATCCACTGGCGATTGTGATTGCGGGCGGATTAGGTGGTGTTACCCTACTATCGGTCTACTTTGTTCCGGCGGTGTTTCTGCTGCTCCAGCGGTCGGGCAAATTAGCCAGAACTAACGCTCTCTCTAAGAGCAAATTAGTTTAGATGCGCTACTAAGGGTTGTGTCACAAAAACTTATTAGGGGCAACCGATCGGTATCGCTTGCATTCCCTTAAGCAGGAATTCCAAAGAGCAATTCAATAAATTTTGCTTGAGAAACACTGCTCGCTTGTTTAACTCTTTTCACTTGTCCTTTTCTGATCATATTCATTGCCTCAATCCCTCCCAGGGTTCTCCTTGCGCTATTGAACGAACACAATCGTCTGGCAAATGATCCAGTCCTGAAATGCTCTCATAGCACGAGTTTTGAGCTTAGCGTTGTTTTTTGTTCCGTTAATAAAAGAACCCCTATTCATGGTTTGGTTTCCTTCATGTTGGATGATTTCGTGAGATAGCCTTTGATTACGCAACGTGAGTGGTCATAAAACGACGGATGTGATCCGCGATCGCATTTCCGCACTCTTCCAGGGCAAAGTGTCTAGTATTGAGGAAGGTGTCGAGGCTGATGGCCGCCAAATTTTGAACATCGTTGGTGTATTACCAACGAGTTCCTTCCAGGGTGAGGAAAAATTTGAGTTTATCTGCATTCCCAGGGGAGCGATCGCACCAGTATGCCCTGACGGGTTCCCAAAATTGGAGTAATTGCCATCGGTTCAGCAGAATTGACCTTCACGATCAAGGTTTAAGCATCCAATAAACCAGTCTGCGAAATTGTCATACATTTCACCACTTAAGATCTGCCAGTTAAACGCCAATTTAGGAATGCAGTTGCGACTTAAACGTCAACTGCTGAAGTTCCTTTTGATTCCAGTTGCCGAACTTGGCAGCAGCTTCGTAGGTGCTTTGCAAGAACTCTATCAACGTCTGATCCGGTGATTCTGCCTCGCGGACAGCGTCATAGG
>NZ_JACJOV010000036.1:0-52784 GCF_014695745.1 Leptolyngbya sp. FACHB-671
TTGCTCGGATTGTGTCTTGGCTTAAGGGAGAACCATTACCTAAACTTCGGGTGTCACGTTTTGCAGCACTGGCACCGCCATGAGACACCTGTAGTACGTTCGCCAACAGCAACCACTACTATACAAAGGCGCATCAGGGCAACGTTTTGTACAAGAAAAGCAGTTAGGCAATAAAAGCCAGCGGCGGCGGGGTTAGTGCAAGCCACTAAAAGATAGTTGGGATGGTTAGCCTTACAGCTTCAATTTGCCTTTGAATGTCTAGTCTTGTAGCTAAAAATTGCTCATACACTTGGCGGTTGAGTAACTCATAGACCGTTTTTCTTGCGGTTTCCTCTTCAGTAATTCCATTAATGGAGTACGTAACAATGTCAATGCGCGTTATCATTCTTGCTCCTTTAATTGTTGACCATTGACTTCAACGATAAACGACTTCAGAAATTTTTAGTGAAGGCTAAAGAAATTGAGGAGTCTTGCCGCATATTCCTGATAAAAACACTTCGCTACAAAGACGAGGGGTTTTGCTTTTTTAGCGCTGTCGGGTGCTGCTCAAAAAACTGTCGGGTATCCTGTTGGGTGCTGTCGGGTATCGGGAGCTACCCGACAGTGGCAAAAAGTTATGGGGTAACCTGTCGGGTTTATCAGATACGGGTTTTAGGAATTTGTCGAGTAACCTGTCGGGTATCGAGTGCTGAATGTCGGGCGTCGGGTAGAGGCATTTTGGGGCTTATCTGACAGGCTTGTATGCTGTCGGGCTATCATCGTCTGCATCACCTTTATGATGCTTTTCAAGTAGTAGAATTAATTCCCTGATCTGCTCAACTCCATACCCTTTCAGTGCCGCTAAGCTTGCCCTCTGAATATCTCGAACTTTCACCCACTCGTCAGACCGCTTCAGTGCATATTCGTGGATGGCGATTGCTTCATTTGGTAATTCATTGGGCTTGGTTGCAGGTGCAGTTCGAGTGATTAGTTCAGGCTCACCAATCACTTCTTCAAACAGCTTTTCTAGCGTTTCTAAGTCGTATCCAGACGCATTGAAACTAAACCCATCTGCGCTGTCTTTAGGTTTGTCTAATCTTGCTACAACTGCCTCTAAACGATGCGCTGGTTGAATGCCAGATTGACCCTTGCACAGTTCAGGAAAACGGTTTAGGAGCCAAACAACCGGATCAGGATGTCCCCATTGGTTTAGCTCGGTGAGCATCCATTCAGGGATGCTCCACTCGAACGATTCATCCCCGCGAGTCACGATGTAGCGACCAGTTGGGCTGCGATCGCCCAGCTCATCCTCCTCATGAATTGCCTGGATGCTGACACGCTCAGATCGCCAGGCTGCGTCAATGTTCTTCAGTCCGTGTGCACCGCTGGTATCTACCTGGCTGATGCCGATTAACGTCCCGCAGGTCTTAGCTAGCTTCATCAAGGCAGCATTGAGCAGTGGGTTCAGTTCCAGTTCATAGGTGCCATAAGCAGCGAACATCTCATCAAACACCCAGCCCTCGCCCTTCAGCGAACCCTTTGGAGCTTTGCTGATGCGTCGGGCTACGTCATCGAGCGCAAAGGAGTAACCTTCTGGAGAATCTTCCATCCGGGTCCAGTGCAGCGGAGCAACATCACTATCCGTTGAGAAGTAACCAATTTCATGCCCCATGCCCATTCGAGCGATCGCCAGCAGAGTCGCAAGGGTGGTCTTGCCGCTCTGACTATTGCCCCAGAACCAGCAGAAGGGTTGATTGAGCAATGTTCCAAGTGGGCAGCCGCTCTGTGCCATTGCCTTTAACAGTGCCTTCATCCGTTCCCTCACATCTGGGTAGATGGTCAGGTCGGGTGCCTCTGTTTGCCGGTAAGCCTGCGCGGGGGATGCAGTTTTTGGAGCAGCGCTGCCATACCGCCCCAAATGGTTATGAACATTGATTTCTGGATTGAGGGCAAGGTTCACAGCAGGGCGATCACTTAGCTCTGTTTGAGTAGTGCTGCCTTCGACCGCTGGTAGAGCTGCGCCTGGTCGCTGTAGTTGGGCAGTTGGAGCGGAATCACTTGGCTCTGCTGGTTCAGCCGCGATCGCCGCTTTCACCTCAACCAAGTCCAATGCTTTGACATCACCTAAAGCCATTCGACGCACCATGTAGGCATAGCCAGCCAGCCGATCTTGCGCTGGCAGTCGCTTCAAGAGGTCAGCGATCGCCGGTTCATCATCAACCAGGACGGCATACTCAATCCGCTGCTCATAGGGCAGGAAATCCATTACCCGCATTAGTTGCTGCTCCCTGGGTGATACTTCCTCCCCTGCCAGTCCAAAGATGCTCAGAATGTCCCCTGCACCAATTCGACTCCCCGGCAGCAGGCACAGTTTGCCAGAAGTTTGAAAGTCTCGCCAAACCGTACCTAGATAGCTAAACCCAGCAATGCCAGCCATCACTCCCACACCCGGCAGTGGAGCAACAAACGGCAGGGAGAGGGCGATCGCCCCTAAGCTGACGAGTCTTGCCCCATCACAATTACTGCGTTCTTTGTCTGCGCTGCGCTGCAAAACTCCAACGCGATACCGCAGCGCGTCTAAGATCTTCCCCTGAAGTAAGTAGTCTTCAAAATTCATCGGCGTTAGCCTCTAAAAGCATCAACAGGAGCGGGTTTTCCCGCTCCGTTCAACAAATCAATTAGCGGTCTTGGTCTTGCGAGTACGGTTGAAGTCCTCCACTGCATCCCAGAACATCGAGCCTGACAGCTCAGCCGCCACAACCGACAGAATGAACCAGACCAGGCGGGAGATGGTGACTCCAAACCAGTAACCGAAGGGATGGTTTTGATAGCTCATGATGATGTCAACGGCATAGGTGGACAGAATCACAAAGCCTTGCTTGCGAATCTCCAACATCCCAGCTCGTTTGTATTGCTTCCACCGCACACCAACAATATCGATCGCCTTCTTAGGCTTGTCGGGTAGAACTTCCCCCTCAACTTCCCGCAACCGCTGCTTCGCAATATTGATAGCAATGCCTCGGAACACCCGCGCTTGAATAGCGTTGATGACAGCACTGAACAGGAATGAGAACCAGAAGCTAATGGAAACGGCAGCAACAACGATGTCTAAAGGACTAGCATCATCACCGCCATAGGGCTTCAACACAAAGCTCGGGGCACCGGGATCGAGCACCTGCCAGTAGCCTTCAGCCGACACAAACACAAAGTAGATCGTGGCAATCCCGTACAGAATTGCTGCCCCTCGTCCGGTCACCCATAGGTAAATGTGAGGCAGAAGGGTAAGCACATCGTGCATGGCATCTAGAGCAGCATCTAACCCCTCCCACCCTTTTGATTCAGGCTGATCAAACTCACTCTTCCCCCTCGTATTAGCAGGGCTAGAATCGGTAGAACCACCCGGTTTATTCGTTGTAAATTTAGCCATCTCGTCGCTCTCTTGCCGCTTCCAGGCGGTCGTGGATTAAGTCACCGAATGGAGATGTTTTGACGTAGGCAATCCCAATCAGGAGCAGGATTGTAGCGAGGCATCCTGCACTAATTCGGGCGTAAAACTGATGAGTCATGCGTTTACTCCTGCCCCATTGCCTGCTCAATCCGCTTAGCAAGGCGCTCATCAACCTTGAAAACTTGCGCCCAGGCTTCACTCACCAGTTCACATTCTGCTTCGGTGCGATCGCCGCCACTCGCAAGGATTGCGGCAACCTGAGCCGCTAACGCTTCCTCGACTCCTGCCTTTGTGAGTTGCTTTAGGAATTGCTCGTGCAGCCTGTAGGACGATTTAACCTGGTTCAGCAGCGCCTCAGCAAAGGCGAACTGACGAAACGAATCGAATTCCTCAAGCCCCTTCAAAATGCCGAATATCTCGATGGAGCGAGGACTATCAAGATCCGGCTGCCAGACATCCTCCATCGTCTCGCCGGTGCTGTTGAGGTGATAGGCAAAGATGCTCGTTAAAAGGAGCAGCTTTTCATCTACGTTGATGGCTTCCAGCCTTGCGCCGTAGAGCTCCTGAAGCGTGTCAAAAAAATCGCCTGTAGCGCCTTGATATCCGAGTAATTCTGCTTTGTGAGCCATGATGAAAGAATCTCCTATGAATTTGGTGTTTGTGGGAGTTGCCAGCCGTTGATCTGTGGTGGAGAGGCGGCTGGTTAATCGTTGAGCAGTCCTCGAAACAGTTTGGTTAGCCCCAACATCAGTAGAAAAATTGACCCGATGACCATTGCCAGGAAGATGGTGAGTGCTAGCAACTTGAACACCCAAGGCAGTGCTAAACCGATCAAGAGCGCCAGCAGCGCAGCGACAAACAGCTCAATCGGGGCTTGGCTGTTGAGGTTTCGGAGGAATAGAGCGGCAATGAGTTTGAGTTGCTGGTTCATAGCTCAATGGGTTCTGTGAATCGAAAGTCGGTAGACACAGATTCAGCAGCAGAGGCGACCCTTGCGGTATCGGCAAAGCCGCCCGCTAGCGAAGGATCTGCTGGCTCGATAGAGGGACGCTTCCCGCCTAAATAGTCCTGCCAGTAACAGCGAACGATCGCCTCTATTGCCGTCCTGGTACTGCCTAAACCTCTCTGCTCTGAAACCGTTTGGGCGATCGCCTCTACATCTCCTGAGAGTCGAATAGATGGCATGTGACCTCCTGTCATGTGGGGTGGATGTTAATCAAAACTGAGTTCAGCTAAAGCCTGGATAGGGTTCTCTGGCTTTTGCTCAGTACTGGCAAGTACTGGGGGAGTACTGATGGGAACTGGCTGTATGGATGCGGGTTGAATTACTTTTGGGGTCGGCGGATGAGTAGTACTCCGTCTTGCCTGCATGATGAGGTCAGAAACTACATCATCAATGGAGCAATACTCTCCGGCTTCAACCAGTACCCGGCAGTACTCCCAAGCGGTTGCTGTCAACTGAGCCGACCGGGATTTTTGAGCCATTTCACACCCCAACCAGGCTCATCTGATGCTCATAGGAGCCGCGAACAGATGCAGTCTGAGGGCGATCTGGAATGGTGAAAACCTGCGCTACTTTCGGCTGAATTGAGCTAAGCAATGCAGCACCACCACCCGTTAGAACAATGTTTGTGATTGCCTGAGATTGTGCAGCGTAGTTGGTCTTGATGTAGCCCTGAAAGGTTTTGAGGTATTCGGCAACGTACTTTGCTTTGATCGCTTGCCAGTTGCGCTCATCAATCTTGCCGAGCGTGTTGCACTGGAGACAGCGAGAAATCAGCGAAATGTTGATCGTTCCACTGGCATCTGTTGCCAGGGCTCGAACTGCTGGGTCATCGGCAATCGCATTCACCAGGTTGTAGATGCCCAGGTTATCGACTGGGCGACCGTCAACGATCTCGCCAGAGGCATCAATCAGGAACTCTTCAGCGGTACCAAAGCCAAGCTCAATTAGAAGAGTAGAGCCAGGGCGGAGGGATGGCTGAAGCGCGTTGTATGTGCCCATCCCTTCCAACACGGGAAGCACTTGAGTCACGACGCAGCGAATCTCAACCCCATTGCGAATAACTTTGTATTGACCCTCTAGAGCAGCTTTGAGGGAATCTAACGCTCGAACATCCCAGTGAGACGAAACCACGATTAGATCTCTGCCGTCATCGGATGGACGCAGGCAGGCGGAAAACGCCTCGCGAGCAGTTTCAATCTTCGAGCGCCCATGAATCCGAACGTGTTGCCCTTGGCAGGCTAAAGCGCCATACCAGCGGGGGAGCTGCCCATCAATGATCACGATGGGGTTTTCATCATCGTGCCGGGCATAGGCGGTTGGATTTTCCCGGTAGCCTGCCTGAATTACTAGCGTTCCCTCACTGTCGTGGCGCTTAATCCAGCTATTCGAGTTTTCAAAGCTGACCAGGCGCGTATGTTTGCCCCTGGTGGCGATCTCTGTTGCCATTCTTCTCTCCTGAATTACTTTGCGTCGGCTTGCGGTCATCTGCCTGCGTTTGCCGCTTTATGCTGGCGATATTAGCATAAATATATGCAGATTATGTGAATGGCATTAGATGAACATTATGCTGATAGCATAAGATCACAATTTATTACAGAAGAGAACTATGATCTATGCAAAACAAAACGAATGACATGACTAAGCGCATGACCATCTCGGTTGAGGATGACGTTTACGCGATCCTCGAAGAGTGGGCAAATCAAGAAGTTAGAACGGTTGCAAACCTTGCAGCAGCCTTAGTTACGTTGCAAGCAAGGGAACGGCAACAAACAAAGGGTAAGTGAGGCAATCGCCATGACAACATCAGAACCGTCGCGGTTAGACCGCATCGAGCGAATTCTAGAGCAACTTACGTTGCGGTCTGAGGCGACCGATCAGCAGATTGCCTCAAATGCTAGGGCAATTGAGGCTAACAGCAATGCACTTGCTGAAACGCGACGGTTGCTTGAGGAGTCAGGGCAGCGCACTGATGAGCACATTCAGGACTTAACTCAAATGTTCTTCTCACAAGTAGAACTAGCAGCAGCAGACCGTGCTGAGATGCGGCGAATGATTGAAGAGATGTACGGCAACCGCTCTAATGGAAATGGAAGCAGTGAGGAAGAGTGAGGCGATCGCCATGACCCAAGCGAAACTGTTGACCTACGAAGAGTATTTGCAGCGTCCCTACGACGGTAGGCGCACTGAGTTTATTGATGGGGAGATTGTGGAGTTGAATCCACCCAGGGGACGGCATACCGACATTGCGATGTACCTGTATCGCAAGCTAGAGGGCTATTTTGAAGATCAGGGGCTTTTGCTAGTTGCAAGAGTTTATGCCGCTCAAGTGCAAATTCCCCCGTCGGGAGGAAAGATTCGCGGACGTGTACCTGATGTGTTTGTCTGCACGACTGAGCAATGGGAAGCACTCCAAGATCAGACCGCAGTGTTTAGGGTTGGCAATCCGCCATTGATGGCGATTGAGGTTGTCAGCCCTGGCAATGCTCAAGTAGACATTGGAGCCAAGCGAGCAGAGTACGCAGATGCAGGTGTTCAAGAATATTGGATTGTGAACGCTTTGGAAGGCTATATCTCTGTTTGGACGTTAGGAGGCAGATTCTATGAGGAGTTCGGCACATTCTCTGCCGATGAGACTGTGCGCTCTAAAGTCTTCCCAAATTTGAAACTGTCTGTTGCTCAAGTCTTTAGGGCAAGAGGCTAAACAAAAACCGTCCATCATGAGGCGCGGGCAGCACTTTTCTTCTTAAGCAATAGAACTGTACGCTATCCTTAGCGGAAGGTCGCGCATTATATCGTAATTTAGCGCTATTGGCGGTATAGAATTGGCAAAAATTATTGACCCATCAGTTCTTTTGATCTACCATTCGGCTATCGCACTAAATTTCTGATTTTTTGGGCATATTCATTCGCGGGTGTTCACACCCCATTAGGAGGTTCAGATGCCAGGTGTTTCGCTCACAACAAAGCCATTAGGGTTCAGGCTCAGCAATGACCAGGCTGCAGCCCTTGAGCTACTGGCTGCGAAAAGAGGAGTTGATCGCTCCAGCTTGGTTAGGGAAGCGCTGTTAGCTCATTTTGGTTCACAGTTTGCTGAACTGCTAGTTACTGAATCTCGCAAAAGAGCCTCAGCTAACCACGCTGAGCCGTGATCACCAACTAGTTACCCTCACTGAGGTGAGAGTTAACTGCTTGTTGTTGTTGTCGTTCGGTTCGCAAAAATTGAAAAACCCTCGCTGACTAGTTTGGCGACAAGGACAGCAAGGGTTTTGATCTCGCCCCAGCCAAAGGCTGGAACGTTAACTCAATGATTTGTTACTTCTATCGTACCCTATCGGGACGAGTAGATGTCAATGTTGGCATCGTGAATTTTGGATTAGCGCGAGGAGGTGCAGCATGGTAAGCACCTCCAGAAAGCCCGACCAGAAAAGCCAAAAAGATGGAGTCTGCCCTGTCTGTGGGCGCGACCACGACACAGATTGTCGTTGGTTTAGCGATTTGAAAACCGTCCTTTGTCATACGAAAGGACAGGGTGGAACGAGTAGCATCCCAGAGCCGCCAGACGAAGTTGATACGCCGATCGGAACTTACAAGTTCATCGGCATTGATTCAGACGGCAGGACTGGCAAGTATGTCCGTTGCGACGAGCAACCAAAGTCTTGGCAGAAACTGAATAGACCCAAAAGTGAGAAAGAATACGTTTATGTTGATGCTAGTGGGCAACCAGTAGTAAAAGTCAAAAGAGTTGATAGTGGAGACGGAAAGAAGAAGTTTTTTCAATCCTACTGGGACGGTCGGCAATGGCTGAGCGGCACAAAGACAGTTAAAGGGCAGATCCCTTTGTACAACCTGCCTGCTGTCCTAAAAGCGCTCACCCATGGTAAGCCAATCTTTCTTGTAGAGGGCGAGAAAACGGCTGACACATTAAATGGACTTGGACTGACTGCCACAACCTTGATAGCTGGTGCTGGCAAGTTACAAGCGTACAACCCAGATGCAATCAAAGTTCTTAAAGACGCTAGCATCATTCTTTGTCCTGACCAGGATCAGAAAGGCTTAGCACACATGGATGAAGTTGCATCGGCTCTAAAGAACGTTGCAGCAGACATGCAATGGTTGTATGCCTACCCTGGAGAACAGCAGCGCTGGGGATATCCAAAAAAGGACGGTGGAGCCGACCTTGATGATTGGGTTAGCGAGCTGAAGACAGAAGGCAAACAGAAGCTAGAAATTGCTCAGATTCTGACGGCAGCAATTGAGCAGAAGCGAGAGTGGAAGGGTGCAAAGCCTCAGCAAATGGACAGTAGCCTGTCGCTAGCGGAGGTCAATGCGATTCTCACTTCAATGGCGCAAGAGGGCATCACGTCTCACGATGTAGAGCTAAAAATACTAGAGATGTCTACTCTTTTGGGGCGACATTCTAGCGAACTGAGACGGCTCTACGAAGTTGCGCTAAAGAGTGTTGAACGCAAGCAACAGCTAGAAAATGCTGGCAAGAATTTAGATGCTCTCGTTGAAACAGCAAAAGCCGACATCAGGGAGGACATCAAATTAGGGTTGTATGGCGGTGATGGGGAGCTGGCAAACGAATTGATCCGGGTAGCCGACGCAATGCCGACTGCACCAGAACTATTGTGGGCAACATTGATACCAGCCGCTGCATCACAGTTTGCGACAAGCCGGATTGTGATAAAACCGAGCGCTGGATATACGCAACCTGCCATCCTTAGAACCTTGTGTGTAGCTCTGACTGGCGAGAAAAAATCACCAGCTCAAGGAGCAATCCTAGACCCGCTTTTCGACCTGGAAAGGGAAGCCTACCAGCAGTATCAAAGGGAATATCAAAACTGGTTCAGCACCAGAGATGCTGCTGGCAAAGATTTTAACGACCCTGAGCCGAGACGCAGGCGGTTTGTTATCACAGATGACACGCTAGCAGCAAGGATTGAAATTCATGCTCAAAATCCTCGTGGGCTACTGCTCTACAAAGACGAAGGATCTGGATTTGTCACGACCAGGGGGCGATTTAGTAAAGGAAAGGGCGACGGTGGTGAACTCGAAGCCGACTTGCAAGAATTTAACGGCAAGCCCCTAACCCGTGACCGTGTTAGCACAAAAAGCTTGTATATTCACCGCTCCGGCATCTGTCGAACTGGCTCGATCCAGTTTGAAGCACTGAAAGATCTGATGGGTGATCACAACGACGCGTTGGGCGAATGGTCAAGATATTTGTTTTGCGCTCCTAAAATTCCAACCCCATTCATCAACCTGGACAATGACCAACACAGCAGATTGCCTGAACTGCTGAAACGCTTGTATGTAGGACTTCAACAGGTGCCAGCAGAGTCTGACTACCTTCTCAGCAATGAAGCAAAACCTATCTGGCAAAGTTATCAAAACGCTCTAGTAGTTCAAGCCAGGGAATCAGACAGTCTTGCTTTCAAAGCAGCTATTCCAAAGTTTGAAAGCTACTTCGCACGCTTATGCCTGTGGATTCACATCGTGAATGCAACCCTTGATGGGAAGCTCCCGGAGCCAACAATTTCTGACCACACCGTAATGGTTGCAAGTGTTTGGACGGACTACTTTATTGGACAATTTAAGCTTCTCATGGCGCATAACAGCCCTGATGAGGAATTGACAGGCGATTTGCTTAGACTACTTAAGAAGCTGGAAACTTGGCAGTCCGCTGGCAAACTACCAATGACCTTCAAGCAGATCTGCAATGCTCAGCCAGTCGGCAGAAAGGAGAAAGCTAAACGCGACTACCTTGAACCGCTGCTATCGCAGCTTAAAGAAAAAGGTAAGGTTCTCCAAAACTTGGATGGAACCTATGATTTACCCTATCAGTCGGCAGAGTCGGCAACAGTCGGCAGGAGTCGGCAATCTAGCCGACCGCTACAACTCAGTAATATCAACGTTTCTGAAAGAGAGTCGGCAGAGTCGGCACATTTTTCATCTTTTTCTGAAAATACATCTGCTCAAACTGCGATGAATTCAGAAAATACGTTTACCAACTCTGCCGACTGCCGACCAGCCGACTACAGAACTCAAACCCAGATAGGGCAAGGGTCGGCACTTGCCGACTGCATTCAAAACAGTGCCGACTCTGCCGACCGCTCCGACTTTTCCAACTGGCAAGGGTTGACAGTCGGCAAAAAGCGCAATCGTGGTTGGCGTGGAACTGTGCAAACCGTCGATGGTAGTTTTGCTGCTGTTCTGTGGGCAGGAGAACTCTATCCAATCAGAGAGAAAGTCTCCGATTTGCGCCGAATTCAATGAATTTCAATCAGGGTGTATCCACCGTATCTTAGGATTCTTTGATTAACGGAACAAAAAACAACACTAAGCCTGAAAGCATTGGATGCTCTGCATTTTATGTTCTAATTTTGACAATTCTACAAAAAACTCAATGGTTAAAAGTCTCGCCTATCATGGATTTCAGATCAATCTGCCGGCAAATATCAATTGCGTACAAAGGATAAAATCCTAGCTCGTCAGTCTATTTTCGGCACAAACCACCATTTAGTAGTTAGGGCAGTCTTAAATCTCAGGATATCTATGGTAGATTCCACGTTCAAATTTGCTCCAAATTCACACACGGAGCTACCCAAAATTCTGGAGCGCTTTCAGAACCAGTCTCCGACTTGGCAGGATTATTTGTTCTTTTTAAGTATGTTGCCCGAGTTCATTCGGTTTAAGTGGAGTTTCGAACCGGGAACCGAAGACGAAATGGATGAATTCGGCAAACTCCTTTGTCTACAAACTGCTCAAGCTGAGTGGCTCGACTACCTGGTAGCCCAAAGCCAAGCAGCAGACTCAGAACAAATTCCTATTCCCCCCAAGCCGATATATTCTGCAGAGGCAAAGGTTGAAGTGCGGGCAGAGCTTTCAAAAGCTGTTCTTGATCTGGCTCATTTTACTTTTGAGCGAGTAGCTTTACTCAAAACAGCAAATCGTCCTACACCTGAATCGGTTTGGTTTGCTTGGGAAGTGCAAAACTTTGAAAACATGCTTTGGCATTCTGGGTTGATTACTGGACAGGCAAGCAATCGAGAGAGCAAAGTGACCGTCGATACCAACTGCCGAGCGATCGCCAAGATTTTAGAAACTGCGAATCCTAGAACTTTGCCTTTATCTACCACAAACGCAAATCATGCAGACGATCTTCTAGGTGATTTAGAAGCATTGCTTTGTTTCGCTTATGCAGAAGCAGCAGACGATGTCTATTTCAGGAACAGCAGAGCCTATGTCGGTTTTCAGCGGGCATTAAGAGCTTGGGGACGAGAGTGTAGAACCAATTCCTTATGGATATTGCCCCAATTTGAGAATGGCAAGCGGCTACCTACTGGACGTAAGGCTAAACGACGTCCTAATCGAGTGGGTTCTGATTTTGTAACGTAATCGTTACAGAAATCAATTTAGTCGTACACTTCTTGGGATCTGAAACAGAAACTTGGTAATTTGTGAAGGTCTGCACAAGCTAATCAATATGGAATATGTCGCCGTTCCATTTTGTTTTAGCTAGCAGAATATTCAGGCATTGAATATTAATCAACCCTACTAAGGGCTGGTTGACTTTTATAGTTAACAAGCCCTTATTTTTGAAGGAAAAAACCGTGTGTAGTTCAAAAAAATCTCAGAAAAAACCGCACTCTCTTCACTTTTTGAGCCAGAAAAAAACCGCGCGTTCTCAGCGTGGAATTCCAGAAACGAACTATGGAGAACTCAAGAAGATCGCATCCTACAGCCTGACCCCTACAGCTGTAAGCTTATTGAAAGAAATAAGCCTAGATTTGGAGATTTCTGCAAGCGAATTATTGGAGAGATTTGCTCGTGTCGGCGCAGAGCTGAAAGAGAACTTAGGGCAAGAAGTAATTCTGGAAGAGCTTGTCTCCAAAACAGTTGAGCCATCAAATCAACCCTAATTCTACAAGCTTCAATCGCTCAGGGGTGATTTTCCTCAACTTGCTGAGTCCGGGAAAACAACGTCCGAGAATCGCCGCTGAGCGGAAACGAGCCATGACGTGTGCGAGTGGAGCGGAGTGACGCATTGCCCGCTTGTAGGGGTGACGTCCATTCTTGTTCTCCTAAGTAAACCTCTTTTAGAAGAGCTTAATAAACCTGTAATTCCAAGCCTTCAGGTTTTATTTATGACCTCTTATATATTACCTAATTCGAAGTTATTTATTAAATCGAGTCCGGCGAGTTTGTCCAAAATCAAGTATTCATCAAGTGTTAGGTGCTAAATAGTGAAAATAAGGTCGGTACGTACCGGAAGAAGAACGATACCTGCCTGGTTTCGTTTAATAATAAATATTCAATTTTCAGTATTTTCTGGAGAGGCTTACACCGTCTTTATTTAGCTACTCAATAATAGCTGTTTGATACAAAGCAAATTTACTAGTTTCTGAAGGAGATTTATTATGACCAAGTTTTTGATGCTTTACGAGATTTGTGAGCTTTATTTTGAGGAGGTTAGAAATCAACATTCTGCTCAGCAATCAGAGCGAATTATTAACGAGTTTCGCTCTGCCTTGTTTCGCCTTTTATTGCCTCAATGGGGATTTAAAAGAACAAGCCTTGGGCGCAAGATGAGTAGTATTGATGTTGCGGACGCAACAGACTACACTAAGCAACTTTCCGTGCAACGTTTGCTTAAAGCACGGGAGTTATTGAAAGTCGCTTTTGACAAAGCCGATGTCACTCAAGCAAGCCGTAACACCTATGGAAATCGGATTGAGCAGTTCCTGCAATGGTGTGAGCAGCAGTCTTGGTGGCCGTGTGAGCGGTTGCTAAGGATTCAAAATCAATGCCGCCCACCTCAACGGATTAGTGGACGACGGCACTACTCCGACCTGCCGCTGACTAGTCGTAATGGTCCGTACCTTCGTTATCGATTAACTGACGCTGAAACACCTCCAGCCTTACAGGCACAAATTGAAGGGTTAGATCACTATCTTGTTGCTCCCCGATACCCAGGACGAGTTTTTGACCCAGTCAAGCCCTCAACCCGTGACACCTATATGAAAGATGTACGGCTAATGTTGGGTTTTTTTTGCAGGCATAAGCAAGAGCCTGTGCCACTTGAGCAACTGAGACTAGAAGATGTCGTCCCTCTGGTTTCGGAGGACGATCTTGAGGGTTTAAGTTACCAACAACAACAAAAGCTTTGGAAGGAGAAGCAACTCTACCTGGAAACGTGGCTGTGCCAGTACTTTGAATTTATCCGAGACCGCAACAATTCAACCAGCCCACGCACTCAACTTGCCAAGTTGGTCGCACTGCAACGGATTGGACATTATCTCTATCGGCATCAGATTAGTCAAAAAGGTGATTATCGCTCTATTCCTGTCCTCATCACTTTGGAGACTGAAATTAGTAAGGTTGTGGCTTTGAAGAAGAAGTGGGAGAGAACCAAAACCTACGTTGCCAATCAAGAGCGCAAATGGCCTGACGCGGTTGAGGGAGAAACGGCACTGACGACTATCCGACGTGAAATTGTTGAACCTCTAAGGCTGGAGTGCCGTCCACGGCGCAAAGATGGGGTTTTTCGCGATGGTGATGTGATTGCCATTTCCCATCAGCATTATTTGAAGTGGACGCTCGTCACTGATGCTCCTCCGCGGCGGCAGCGAGCCTATCGAACAACCAAAATCGCATTGTCTTGTCCGGTTGATCGTCCTTCTGATGTTCCGGCGGATGGCTGTTATTTCCCTTTGCCACCATCAGAAGAACGAGAGAAAAACTACGACGGCACCCTAGCGGACAACTATCTGTACAGGACTTATTCCTACAGAGGCAAAGTTTACTGCCAGGGAATCTGGATTCTTGAACTAACTTCGTTCAAAACTGACGAAACATACGGCGTTTATTCAATGATTTTGCCGGATCGCCAGTTTGAAGATGGTACTGCCTTTTACGATCATCTCGACCATTACCTGTGTGGCTGGTGGATGCCAGAAGGCAAAAAGAATTTGCAGGCTTATGACTGGTGGGATTCACAATTGAGGGGACGGCGGGGACGTTGGGTGACCAAAGGGCGAGCAGAGTTTGAACCACAGGACGTTTGTGAAGCTCCAAATCGGCGGCAGTCTCCTATTTGGCGATCTGGCTACTTATTTCCTGTTCCTAAGACAGGCTTGCCTGCCAATGGTACTTCTTTTGGAGGTTCGTTCGAGCGCACGTCTTATCAAATTCTAGGGAAGCGCATCACACCTCACATGCTGCGCTCGGTTTGGGCGACTTGGGCGTTTCAAGTCGGATTGAGTGACCAGGAGCTGCACTCATTAGCTTATGCCATGGGTCACAGTGTCGAGACTCTGCGGAAGATGTATGAGCGTTGCACACCCGAGGAGAAACTGCGTCCGATTTATGAGGCGATCGACCGTCACTTGTTTCAACAGTTGGAAGCTTCTCCTGAAACTGCGATCGCGAAGCCTAATCTCTTGAAGTTGGCGGAAAACTTGAGTCAACTGAGTTCCGAGGAGCTTCAGGATGTTTTGAAACTAGTAGAACAGGCTTAACGATCTGCACTGACCTCTGAAGAGCTGGGGAAACTGTCGTCACTGTTGGGGGTAGAGCTAGAAGTGTGAGGAGATGGAGGGGCGATCACGTCTTGTGGAGCAAAAAAGGAGATCGGACTGCGTTGGAACCAGGTGAATCTCAAATAAGGAACATTGCGTGTCAACTAATGAAACGGGGAACGATATTTGTATGGATTTTTGCCGAAAATGCCTCTTTTCGGCAAAGAATCGTATATCTAAACGTGTGTCGCAGCTTCCACATACGATGCTTTGCCGAAGTATCTAATTTGTCTGTGGTTAACTAAAGAGCAGTACACGCGCGGTTTATTCATGAGAACTGGAGACCTGGCTTTAGAGAAGTTGTCCTTCCGTGCTCCTGATAGTACGTCCTCTTTCCCCTGGCACCTCGTTCACTAAATTCTGAAACAACTAAGTCAAGTCCTTTGACAATTAGAAACTTGAGGGACAGTTAGAACGCTTTAGAGAGATTAGACAGAATCTCAACGGCTTGATGCACTTGCCGAATGGAGTCATAGAAACCTAATCCAGCAAGGCTTTGAGGATTATCTTGCCAGTTTTCACACACATCTTGTTGTAAGCATAGTTGTGTGCCCAATAGAGTGAGGTATTCGTAGATTTTTGGTCCTATTTTTTGATGGACTTCGTTAAGCAGTTGCAGTCCCCAACACTCGGCTTTTTGATTGGGGGGATGGTCATTGCCGCTCTCGGTTAGCCAACTGCAAATTCCAGGGTCGATTTGTAAGATCATCGTCTTCATGCTGCTCATCAAAACCGATTTGACCGGTGGAATTGCGATCCGCAATTCCAACCTGACGGAGATGATTTTACCCGCACTGTTTTTTGTAGCATTAGGAATTCTCGTTGTATTCATCGCGCGCTGTGGAATCGGTCGGCGAGAAGAGACAGACGCTCTCTGGTTGCACAGGGCAGGTGCGATCGCGGATCTCTGTGCTCCGCAGATGCAACCAGGTCAGCTAGTCCAATCTAGCCAAGGGGTTGTTGCTGCGACCGGGGTGTTGTGAAGGTCTAGCCAGGTAAGTGGCGCGAAGAACGATCTGTCTCGCACCACTCGGTAAAGCGCTTAATTGATGTTCCGTTAACGGATGTTTGCTGGACGAATAGTCCCAACACTCCAAGTCCAATCACAACAAAGGACGGCGCAAACCACCAAAAAGGGAGAATGACAGTCATTTGGCTCTTTGGTGGAGAGCATGTCGCAGTGAGAAAACTCTGCGACCGCAATTCAGATTGACCAGAAATATGCACACGGGTTTTCTAGAAATATAAAGAAAACCTTATGATTTGCATTTGATATTACTTAGCAGATTCATGTAGAGCGATCGCAAATTTGTACGGATTTAACGATAGACTCAAGTACAACGATAGACTTAAGTACATGGAAGTCCTAACTTCAGTAGATAAAACTCTATGGATGTTAGTGCCGGACAGCTATAATCTTCCAGCCCCATTGGGAGAGTGTTCATTCTAAATACCCTGGCGACCTGTTCTCGCGGAACACCTGTGCTGTAGGAGTGAAACGCTTCTCCCTTACCCTTTAAAGCTCACCTATCACAATAGTCACTCCTCTTCAGAGGAGGCGGAAGGAGGTATTCGTGGATTTTTTGTCCTTTTTTCTGATGGACTTTGTTAAGCAGTTGCAGTCCCCAACACTCGGTTTTTTGATTGGGGGGATGGTCATTGCCGCTCTCGGTAGCCAATTGGTAATTCCAGAGGCGATTTGTCAGATCATCATCTTCATGTTGCTCACGAAAATCGGTCTGACTGGTGGAATTGCGATCCGCAATTCCAACCTGACGGAAATGATTTTACCCGCAGTGTTTGCTGTAGCAGTAGGGATTCTTGTTGTATTCATCGCGCGCTATACGTTAGCCAAGCTACCGAAGGTGAAAACCGTCGACGCGATTGCGACCGGGGGTTTGTTTGGTGCGGTGAGTGGCTCTACTATGGCTGCTGCCCTGACACTCCTGGAAGAACAAAACATGCAATACGAGGCATGGGCTGCCGCACTCTATCCCTTCATGGATATCCCAGCACTCGTCACGGCGATTGTGGTGGCCAACATTTATCTCAATCACAGGAAGAAGCGTAGTGCAGCAGGCGAGTCTCTCAGCAAGCAAGAGTCTCTCGGCAAGCAAGAGTATCCCAGTCCCGCAGGAGAATATCCTAGTTCCGCAGGTGTGGCTTTCAGTACCGCAGGCGCATCTATCCCCGCAGACACGTTCAGTATCACAGGTGATTATTCCAGTACCGCAGGCACGTCTTCCGGTAGCGCAGGTGATTATCCCAGCAGCCGACAAGAGTATCGTAAGCAGAAGGCTCCTGCAAATAATCGGGTCAAGATATGGCCAATCGTCCAGGAAAGCCTCCAGGGTCCTGCTCTATCGGCAATGTTACTCGGCATTGCTCTTGGACTGTTCACCCGTCCGGAAGGTGTCTATGAAAGCTTCTACGATCCCCTCTTCCGCGGATTGCTTTCGGTTTTGATGCTGGTCATGGGGATGGAAGCTTGGTCAAGGATTGGCGAATTGCGCAAGGTAGCCCAGTGGTACGTCGTGTATAGCGTAGTGGCACCGCTAGTGCATGGATTCATCGCCTTCGGACTCGGACTAGTTGCCCACTACGCCACAGGATTCAGCATGGGCGGTGTGGTGATCCTAGCCGTCATCGCCGCTTCCAGTTCAGACATCTCAGGTCCGCCCACGTTGCGAGCCGGTATCCCGTCAGCCAATCCCTCCGCTTACATCGGTGCCTCCACGGCCATCGGTACACCCATTGCAATCGGCTTGTGTATACCGCTCTTCCTCGGGCTCGCACAGGCGCTCGGCGGCATCTAATTCCAGACGGGCGCGGTCTGTCAACACTCCCTTGACTCGACAGACCAAGCAACTCAATAGACAAGATCAGTATGCATAGGTAAGGAGGTAACCAACATGGCCAAGCCAGCCAAAAAACTTGTCATCGTCACAGAAAAGTTGCTGCTGAAAAAGATCGCCAAGATCATTGAAGAAGCCGGAGCGACGGGTTATACGGTGGTGGAAACTGGCGGTAAAGGCAGTCGCAACGTGCGCTCATCGGGACAACCCAGTGTTTCTGATACCACGGCGAATATCAAGTTCGAGATACTCACCCCAGATCGGGATATGGCTGAGGATATTGCGGACCAGGTCGCAATCAAGTTTTTCCTCGATTATGCGGGCATGATCTATATCTGTGACGCGGAGGTACTGTACGGGCACAGTTTCTGTGGACCAGACGGCTGTTGAATCGAAGCGACGCAGACCTAAATGGCCGGGTCATGACCCCGGCTTTTTGTTGTCCGTTACTCAAAAAGCCAAAGCATGACCGTCCTTGATCGGTTGCTTTTTTCGTAACCCCCCGCCGTTTTATGACTTCCTCAGACCCTTAACCTTCATCACTTTAAACTCATGATTCTGTCCAATATTCTGCCTCCTCTCAATGGGGGAATCGCCGCTCTCATAACTCCGATACCAGTCCTAGCGACCGTTGTTGCTGAGGATTCACCCATTATTCTGTCTGGTGTCTTGCTGACGCTAGTGGTGATTTATCTAGCTAGCAAGCTCGGCGCAGAAGTCGCTAGGCGATTGGATTTTCCGCCCGTTCTGGGGGAACTGGTTGCCGGTGTAATTGTCGGCGTTTCGGCGTTGCACCTGGTGATCTTTCCCGAAGGGGGGCTGTCTGCCTCTGACTCGGTGATTATGACGGCGCTGCAAGGATTGAATCAATTGGCACCGGATGCGCTGACCCGGATCTTTGAGTCGCAAAGTGAAGTGATTTCGGTTCTGGCTGAAATCGGCGTGATTATTCTGCTGTTTGAGATTGGATTAGAATCCGATCTGCGGCAACTGAAGGAAGTGGGCATTCAAGCCACGGTTGTTGCCTGTGTCGGAGTCGCGGCACCGTTTGCGGCGGGCACGGCAGGGTTAATGATGCTCTTTCATGTCGCAGCAATTCCAGCGATTTTTGCGGGGGCGGCGTTAACGGCAACGAGTATCGGCATTACCTCTAAAGTGTTGTCAGAGTTAGGTCAACTCAAATCCAAAGAAGGGCAAATCATTGTTGGCGCGGCGGTGATTGATGATGTCCTCGGCATTATTGTCCTGGCTGTCGTCGCCAGCTTAGCCAAGACCGGTGAGATCGATGTTGCTAATGTCATTTACTTGATTGTCAGCGCTACGGCATTTTTGGTTGGGTCAATTTTGCTGGGGGGTGTCTTTAACAAAAGTTTTGTGGCGATCGTGGAGACGCTCAAGACGCGTGGAAATATTGTGATTCCGGCATTCATCTTCGCTTTCTTTATGGCATTTTTAGGGAACGCCATTCATCTCGAAGCGATCTTGGGTGCCTTTGCTGCGGGTTTAGTGCTCGATGAAACCGATGCCCGGAACGAGTTAGATGAATTAATTAAACCGATTGCCGATTTACTGGTACCCATCTTCTTTGTGACGGTGGGAGCGCGTGCTGACCTCGGTGTTTTAAACCCGGCGGTACCGGAGAATCGGGCAGGATTATTGATTGCTGTCTTTTTGGTAGGGGTGGCGATCGTTGGCAAACTGGTGACGGGCTGGGGAGTGTTTGGACTACCCGGAATCAATCGCTTCGCGATCGGGGTTGGGATGATTCCTCGCGGGGAGGTCGGTCTAGTGTTTGCTGGCATCGGCTCAGCTAGCGGCGTTTTGGACAAGCCTCTGGAGGTGTCGATTATTATCATGGTGATCTTGACAACTTTTCTGGCTCCACCTTTTTTGCGGGTTGCCTTTGGTTCATCCACTGAGCCCATCCCAGAACTCACCACGCCTGTAGAGGCAGCGAGTGAGTAACAACTTTGCAACGTTACATTGCTTACTAAACGGATGATTGCAGTACGTGGTTGGGTAAACGCCGCTGACCTCGCACCTATTTGACTCTAGACACCGACAGCGCATCTGTTGGTTACGTCCTCACCAATACTCAGGCGGCTCAACGTTGTTCCTTACGGGGTGATTGCAGCGTCATTTCAATCGCCCCTATTCAGCTGTACAAAAGCATGATTTTTGGAACCAAGGATAGCCGGAGTAACCAAAACGGAGCATAGTTAGATTACTATCGTCTTCCGTTTAATCATAGATAAAAATCAATCTTTTAGATGGTTCTAGCGAGCCATGCAAGTGTCGTTTGATCTTGTGTGACGTATTTTCTGAAAGTACTTATGCAGATGTTATTAGAAGAATCTGTGTTAGAAGCCTGTGCTTTAGCCACTATTTTACTGGGGTTCTTCGGCATCATTCTGAAGAAGAACCTGGTCATGAAAATCATCTCGATGGATGTGATGAGTACTGGGGTGATTGCCTACTACATCGTCATAGCAGCACGAGATGGTTTGTTTACGCCTATTGTCACTGAGGGGACGCCACAAGCCTATGCTGACCCCGTACCTCAGGCGGTCATCCTAACGGCAATTGTGATTGGCTTTTCGATCCAGGCTCTGATGCTGGTCGGTGTGATGAAGCTGTCGCGCGATAATCCCACCTTGGAAAGCAACGAGATTGAGCGGAATCAAACATTATGACAGCCCTTACTTTAGCCTGGATTGGATTCCCGTTTTCGGTAGGGTTTCTGATTTACCTGTTACCTCGCCTCTCGCGCTCGCTTGCTCTGGCTGGCACTCTAGCTTCGGTTGCCTATTCTATATGGCTATTTCTTGCATCCGAACCCATTACGCTACGGTTACTGGATAACTTTGGGGTTAGCCTGCTGTTAGATCCGTTAGCAAGTTTCTTTATTCTGACCAATGCTCTGGTTACAACTGCTGTCATTTTTTATTGCTGGCAAAGTGACCGCTCTGCCTTCTTTTTTGCACAAACCCTGATCCTTCACGGCAGTGTGAATGCAGCGCTGGTTTGCTCTGATTTGATTAGTTTGTATGTAGCACTAGAGGTTTTGAGTATTGCTGCATTCTTGCTCATTACTTATCCAAGAACAGATCGATCGATCTGGGTTGGACTGCGCTATCTATTCATTAGTAACATCGCGATGCTGTTCTATTTGGTGGGAGCAGTACTGGTTTATAAAGCGCATCATTCCTTTGGTTTTGAAGGGTTACGGGGAGCACCTTATGAAGCGATCGCCCTCATTTTTTTAGGTTTGCTGACTAAGGCAGGCGTATTTGTATCAGGACTCTGGCTTCCACTCACCCACTCTGAGTCAGAATCGCCCGTTTCGGCACTGATGTCTGGAATGGTTGTCAAGGCAGGGATTCTGCCGATGGCACGTTTCGCCCTTTTTCTAGAAGAGATGGACCCAATTGTGCGTTTTTTTGGGGTAGGAACGGCACTATTAGGGGTATTCTATGCGGTCTTTGAGAAGGATGTAAAACGGATGCTGGCATTCCATACGGTGTCGCAGTTGGGCTTCATCCTGGCAGCTCCAGAGGTAGGCGGGTTCTATGCCCTGACTCACGGGTTGGTAAAGGCTTCTCTGTTTCTTCAAGCGGGGAAACTGCCCAGCCGCAGTTTCAAAGAACTTAACCAGCGATCGCTCCATACGCCCCTCTGGATTGCCCTCGTGATTGCCAGCTTCTCAATTTCAGGATTTCCTTTGCTGTCGGGTTTTGGGGCAAAGGTGTTAACCATGAAGAATTTGCTGCCCTGGCAGGTGATTGCGATGAACGTTGCTGCGTTAGGAACCTCTATTTCGTTTGCAAAGTTCATCTTTTTGCCTCACAAAAACCTGGATGAGTCAGAGCGACCCTCTCTTCAACCCGGTTTTTGGGCTGCGATGGTGTTGCTTCTGGGTGGATTGTTCGCGGCTAACGTGGTGTATTACGAGGCATATACCTTCGCAAATATTGTGAAGCCTTTAGGCACCATCTTCCTGGGATGGATTCTTTACCTGGCAATTTTCCGGCAGGTGGTTCTGAAACTACCCCGTGTTCTGGAGGAATTTGAACATTTAGTCGGTGTTATGGGACTAAGTTTAGTCGCGCTCTTCTGGATGGCAATGGCATGATTGCACATATCATTCTTCGATTAGTAATCTGGTTTCTACTGACGGCTAACCTGAGTGTTGCAAACATCATCATTGGTGTGAGTGTTGCATTACTGTTACCTCGCGGCGCAACTTCACCCACACGACTAAAGGAGTTGCTACAAGCAATCTGGAAAATTGTTCGAGCCATTCCTCAAGCCTACTCGGAAGCCATTCAACTGATTTTGCAGCCCCATACTCAGGAAGAAATTATTATGGAGCGGGTTAAGACAAGGCGAACACCTGGTCTTATCTTCCTGGACATATTTCTAATTACCTTTACCCCTAAAACCACCGTCTTGAAGTATCACGAAGACGGCTGGTACGAAGTTCATCGCGTATGTAGGAGGAAACAGCCATGATTCTCAATCTGGCGTTGATGGCAATGATTGTGGCGCTGCTGATCCCTCTCTACGAAGCATGGAAGGATGAGGACATTTGGCAAACCATGCTGGCATTTTCTAGTGTGGCCACGAAAGCCGCAGTGATGATTCTGCTGATTTCGGTGTTGCGGGATGACTGGATGCTGGGTGTTGCGGGTGTCATCATCCTGAGTGTGGGAGATGCTGGATTTATGTTGCTGGCCCATATTCTCAAGCGGATGGGGGATTCATGATTAACTTGTTGAGCTACCTCTGTATTGGAGTTGGGTTAATCTTCTGGTTCTGGGGTACTTCGTCTCTGTTGACCCGGCGATCGGTGCTGTTCAAACTCCACAACCTTTCGGTATCAGATACTTTGGGGTCGATCAGCATCATTACAGGTCTGCTCCTGCTCCGCCCCCGTGAGTGGCCGCTCCTGCTCCTAGCAATTCTTTCCCTGGCTCTGTGGAATACGATGTTGGGCTATGTCTTGGCTCATTGCTCCAGTAGCAGCCCCAGCCGTACCCTCAATTTTAGGAGGCGTAGTGATGGATAGCTATGTTTATATCATCGTTGCGCTGTTGCCGCTGGCGGCTGCAATGGTGATCTTTCAAACGAACCCTTATCATGCTCTCGTGATTCGGGGCATTTTGGGCGCGATCGCTGCTCTTGTCTACACGGTACTGGGTGCTCCAGACGTGGCTTTAACCGAGGCATTGGTGGGAACGTTGTTAGCGATTAGCCTGTATGCGGTGGCTGTGCGATCGTCCCTGGTATTGCGGTTGGGGGTGTTAAAAGATGAGGCTGTTACTAGCAACTTAACGGAACCTCCCCAAAAACAGTCCTTCCGCCAACTACTGGAAAATCTGCGCATTGTATTTGGCAAGCATTATATGCGAGTCGAACTCGTGCCTTACATAGACGAGGAAGATCTGAATCAAGCCCTTTTGGACAAGGATGTACATGCTATTTGTGCCTATACGGAGCCTTTAGAAGGGAAATCACAGACCGAAGCAATGCTTCCCTACACAACAACGACACGGCTCCCTCGTATCTATGAGATTTTGCAAGCCGAAATGGCTTCTATTCCTGTACGGCTTAATTACAACAGCTCATCACAATCGGAGATAAAGGGATGAAATGGGTTTATATTGTCGCAGGAATTGCATTCTTCTTCAAAATGCTATTTTTGTCTGAAAATCCAGCTCCTACCTTACCGTTCTCCATCGTCGATGCGGTGGTTCAGGATAGCGGCGTACCGAATGCAGTTTCGGGTATTATTTTGCGTAATCGCTTGTATGACACCATTTTTGAAGTGGTGGTTTTTACGATCGCCATCATGGGAACGAAGTATCTTCTATCCAATGAACGGACACCTAAAAAGGTCTACCAATTTAGCGATGAATCTTCCGTTATTCTGGCGCGATTGGGCGCAACCATCTCTGCCCTGGTGGGAGTTGAGTTAGCGATTCGTGGACATCTTAGCCCAGGAGGCGGCTTTGCGGCTGGAGTAGCTGGGGGAACGGCGATCGGACTGATTGCTATGACCTCATCTACGGAATGGATGCAGGGAATTTATCAGCATTGGCACGCCGCTGCCTGGGAAAAGATATCCGTGCTCGTATTTATTTTGCTGTCGGTGATAACGCTATCCGGATTTGAACTTCCCCACGGTGATTTCGGCGCTTTGCTGAGTGGTGGAATTTTGCCAATTTTGAATATTTTGGTAGCAATCAAAGTAGCTTTGGGATCGTGGGCCGTCGTTCTCATATTTATTCGCTATAGAGGACTGTTGTAAGTACGCTTATGCCTTGCACCAGAACCGTTGTCTTTTCGTCACTAAGCAACGAAAAGACAACGGTTCTAATTTTGCTTTGGAAGGCGTGGTTGAAGCGGTGCAATGTAGAAAGTCGAGTGTTTGAGGGTTAGTGTTAATCCTCACAAGTGAGTGGAGAACCGTCTTTCCCGGCTTGATAGTTGGTAGCACCAGCTAGCTAACAAGTCGATGAAGCGGGCAGTTGAGAGATTTCGGTGGTGATGCAAAGGTTATCTGCTGCCGCTTATCTTGGTCGTTATGCTACCTTGTCTGTCTGGAATGTTAGTTGAAAATAGCAGTAGGGCATAGTCTTTAAATTTGTTTCATAGCCTATAAGTTGCTAGTGCAGAACATGTGTGTCGATGAATATTACAATCGCCTTCAATGAACGAGAGCAATGGGTTCTTTCATTTGTCTTTGTAGAGGTTTTCGGCGGAGGTTCTACACGCGTAATCCAAAATATACTTGGAGGTTATGTTGAAGCCGCACGCAATTTGGAATCAAAAGTCCGGTTGCAGACTGAAGCGGGATTGCCGTCGCTCAATCTGACAGGCGATGAATGGCGAGTGATGTATGAATCACTCAATGCTGTTATCTACGGGCTTGGTCCGAATGAGTTGCATACTTGCACTGGACACAACCTACAAGAGACTTGTAGTATCAACCTCAAAATTTGTGCTGCTGTATGGGGCGCACATGGAGTAGGACGAGCATGGGTAGGAAGCTAGTGTGGTTACTGAGTTGTAGAATAGGTTGTTGAAGGAAACGCAGTACTCCACACCCAAACACTTACACTGCTTCAGCGATCACCGCATAACAACCCTGGTGCAGCGGATTTCCCGAAACCGCTCGCTGTGTAGTAAAAACACCGAACACCGCTGACCAGGAACGTTAGCAATTAACATCATTGCCGAAAATGAGTAAACTCGGCAATGTTAAACCTTTCGCTTCCACTGGTAAAACCTTCTAGTGGAAGTTTTAGCAAGAACAAACAGCAAATTCCAGTGACCATTTTCGGCAAAGTTTGGGGGGCAGTGGTTGTGAAGAGAAGCTTACCGATTTAGCAAGACAGTTCGCCTAGGGGTTTTAATAGCAGTTGAGGAATGATTCTCTAATCTCACCGGGACTAACCTCTTAACCATGCCCCCCTTAAACGCAATCTTCATCTCCTACCGACGCAGTGATAGTAATGATGTAACTGGACGCATCTACGATCGCCTTGCTGAACATTTTGGGCGAGAGGTCGTTTTCAAGGATGTGCATTCAATTCCCTTCGGTGTGAACTTTCGGACACACCTAAAGCAGGAAGTAGGTCGTTGCCAGGTGCTAATTGCCGTGATCGGACCAACCTGGTTAGAGGTCTTAAAGCAACGACTCAATCAGTCTCAAGATTGGGTGCGTACTGAGATTGCAGTCGCTCTGGAAAGAGCTATTCCAGTTATCCCACTCTTGGTGGGAGGAGCGCAGTTACCCAGTGCCAATGATTTGCCCAGTGATTTGCAGGAATTGGCTTACCGCAATGCTGCCCATGCCCGTCCTGACCCGGATTTTCATCAGGACATGAATCGGTTGATTCGGGGGCTTGAGGAAATTGTAGGTTTGCCTGAGCCATCGGTGAGTCCCAATCTAGTTTCCCTTCTCTCGCTGACGGTGGAGCAACGCAAAGAATTAAGGGCAGCTCTAATCTCTGCATTTCCCCGGCAGACTGACCTGGAATTGATGATTGAGGATGAACTCGGCGAAAGTTTTAATTTGGTGACGCAAGGACAACCCAACTATGAATTTGCCGTTCGGGATCTGGTGAAATGGGCAGAAGCTCAGGGTAAGGTGCAATCCTTTCTAGAAGGAGCGGTTCGATCGAATCCAGGGAATCCCAAGCTACAGGAATTAGCCAAGCTGTGGCTGAAGCAATGAAAGAGACAATGAAGCATAACGAGAGCAGCAGATGGCGCTAACGGCTGACCGATGGAGGACTTTACAGAGAGAATTGAGGGAGGCTTTAATATCTGCGTTTCCTGAGCAATCTGATCTGGAATTGATGATCGAGGATGAACTCGGTGAAAGTTTAGACTCGATTACTCAGGGGCAGTCCAAGTATCAGTTTGCAGTTCAAGAGGTGGTGCGGTGGGCAAAAGCTCAGGGCAAACTCACCGATCTAGTGAATGGAGCCTCTCGTCAAAATCCTGGAAATCCTGCGCTACAAAGTTTTGTCAGGGACAATTTAGCTGTACTGTCGGCGTATGAACCTAATTGGGGAGGTTGGTTGTCTGTCGAGCCATCAAACCGAGTTATTGAAGGTTCGTACCCTAACACTGTAGTTCCAGCACGAGTAGAGGAGGACGAACTGAAGGAAGATCCTCGTTCGGCTCATCTCGTGATTGCCATTTTTTGGCAAAAGCCGAGTGAGCAGAAGTTGCGGGTTCAGCCTAAGCTTTGCTACCGGAATACAGAGACTCATGAGATTCTTCAGGAATCCCTGGTGAAAGATGATTGCTCAATTGAGTTGAAGGACTTTCCGAAATTTCTCAAACAGCTTGTAGATTTTACAGTCAGCAAACTTTCTGGGCTTTTTCCTGACCCGATTTATCCCTGGAAATTAACTATCGAGCTTTTTATTCCCATTGATACGCTGTGTTACCCCTTATCAAAATGGTGTGGACAGGATGGGGAATTATTGCGAAGCCGTTCCATTGTCGTAGGATGTTCAGATCGCTTTGACCCAGATAAACCAGGGAGAGCCGCTGATCTGCACAATCAACTGAAACGTGGGTGGCAACGATTTCAACAGAAAGTTCCTGACCGGATTGGCTCAGTGCTTCAGAATTTGGGCTGGCTGAATTCTAACACTGCACATCAGGAGAACTTTGAAATTTACTCAGGGTTTCGGTGCTATGGAGGATGGCTCAAACCAGAGGCGCAATTTCTTGAGAATTGGCAGAGATTAATTCAGTCAGGGATTCCGTTAGCTCTGTGGCTGTGCGAAGGGCAGTCTCAACGAGAGACGATCGAAGCGACTTTTAATCGGCTCATTGATAGCACGCGGTTTGAGTTTCTCGATCGAATTCCCCTGATTCGAGAAGAGCAACAAAGAACCTGCAATTATTGTGTTGGAGTCTTTTATGAAGATCCTAACTATGTGCCAGAAGTCCCCCGTCCTAAAGAAGAACAGTTTTTCTCTTGGCCTGGAACTTGAATTGATTGGAGTTCTTTAATGACAGCCCCTATATGGAAACTATTCCTTGGTAATGGCAGATCGAGCGCATTAACAAAAATGCCAGAGGCTCCAGGTTGGCGTATTTTTATGACTGATGAGGAGTTTGAGGCGGAAAGCGCGGAAAGCGATCGCCGTTGGGAACAAATCCAAGAACTTGCGAAACATGACATCCGGGGTAGGGAACGGGGGAAGAGTTTTCGTCTAGAAGAGACCTACACGGACGTACTGAACGCTGTCAATGCTGCCCTACACCTGCGTCGTCCGTTACTGGTGACCGGCAAACCAGGCTCAGGCAAAACCTCACTCGCCTATGCGGTTGCTCATGAACTAGAACTAGGTGTTGTCCTTACCTGGCCCATTAATGCTCGATCGACCCTACAGGACACGCTCTATCGTTACGATGCCGTCGCTCGGTTGCAAGATGCCCAATTGAAGAGAGAAAGACCAATGGGCGACTATATTCGCTTGGGTTCAGTGGGAACCGCATTCCTACCATCGCACTTGCCACGGGTGTTACTGATTGATGAAATCGATAAGTGCGATATCAATTTACCTAATGATTTACTCAATCTATTTGAGGAAGGAAGCTACGAAATTCCAGAATTAGTACGCGCTAAAGATGAATACGAGTCAGTGAACGTGCGGACTGCTGATCTGGATGTGTTCGCTACGATTAAAGGCGGACGGGTTTCCTGCCGTGAATTTCCCTTTGTGATCATGACCAGCAATGGGGAACGAGACTTTCCACCTGCCTTTTTGCGTCGTTGTTTGCGGTTGAAGATGCCCGACCCCAGTCAAAATCAAGCTGCGCTTGAGCGGATTGTCGAGGCACACCTGAAAAGAGGAAAGGATGAAGACCGCTGGGCAAGGCTCCAGCATGAGGTAACAGATTTGGTAAACAGTTTTGTCAAAAAGGGTGAAGCCGAAACCTCAGATGTTGCGACCGATCAACTGTTAAACGTGATTTACTTGCTAACCCGTGAAGTGAAGCCCGATCGCGATGAGCGAGACAGCCTTCAGTCATTGCTACTCAAGGGATTAAGTGAGGAGGATTAGCCATCGAATCGTCTCTCAGTCTACCGCTGCAACGATTAGTTTCGACTCTCAGCAAGCTCGGGTTGACGAGTGAAGAGATTGCTGAAGCGATTTGGCTGGCGGCTCAGACAGATGGCGATACGATAACCTTGGATATTCCTGCTGAACCTGTCTCAGAAGACATCGATATCCTGATTGAAGAGGCAGAACCGCTACCCCCTTCCACCCCTCCACCTCCACCCCCTCTCGAACCGCAGGCGGAAATCATTCCCGCACCTGTCGAAAAGACAGCTACGCTGGCACTTCCGCCTAACTACAAGCCGATTCCAGTCCCCGATGCACCTGCCATCTCTCAGGCACTCAAATTAGCGAGGGCATTGCGTCCTCTGGCTCGTCAAATTGCAGTGGGGCTGCCAACGATTTTGGATGAGGAGGCGACTGTCGATCGCATTGCCGAAACAGGAATATGGCAGCCAATACTCAAGCCTGAGTCTGAATTATGGTTGGATGTAGCACTGGTGTTTGATACCAGTCCATCCATGTGTTTATGGCAGCGGCTGGGTGTGGACATACAGCGATTGCTTTCTCGCTACGGAGAGTTTCGTGACCTGCGGGTCTGGTTTCTGCAATCGACCGCTGCGAGCGCACTCACCCTAACATCTCGGAATGGAACGGTTCATAAACCGAGTGAGTTACTGACAGGCGATCGCCGTCGCCTGGTAGTAATTGTCAGTGATTGTGTTGCACCAGCATGGCACAACGGCAAGATGCAAGCGTTGATTGCGGCTTGGTCAGCTAAGTTGCCGACCGTTGTCTTCCAGGTTTTTCCAGAACGGCTGTGGTCTCGGACAGCGCTGGCACGTTCAGTAACAGTAGAATTTCAAGGTAAACAGCCCGGTTTACCCAGTGATAACTTAAAACCGTTTGCTCGTTCTTATTGGGATCGACAGCGGCTTGCAGCCGGACTCAATTCCAGCAATGTCCGGCTACCAATTGTGACTGTTGAGCAAGAGGCAATCTCAAGCTGGGCAAAAGTTGTAGCTGGCGATCGCCATGCTCGTGTTTTAGGGATTGTTTGGGATGCTCCACCAGTGACATTTAGTGCGTCAAAGCTATCATCTCAATCCCCTTCATCTCTAAAAGAGCGGATTGATTCGTTTCTACTAACGTCTTCACCCACTGCACGCCAGTTGGCAGGGTTATTAGCTTCTGCTCCAGTCATCACGTTGCCAATTATGCGATTGGTCAAACAGTCCCTACTCCCTAACGCCGGTGCAGTGCATATGGCTGAAGTGTTGATGAGCGGATTGCTGAAGGTCAGTGGCTCACAAGTTCCAGGTTTTGAAAACGCAGAGCGGATTGCCTATCAACTGGTTGATGAGGAGGTGCGCGATCGCCTACGGGCAGGGACACTTGTGATTGATGCCTTGACGGTATTGGAAGAGGTCTCTAAATATGTAGCTCAAGGGCTTGGTAGATCAGTTTCGGAGTTTAAGGCATTATTGCGAACCCCTACGAGAGGAAAACCCCTATCCCCAGAGACAGCATTTCTCGATGCATTTGCAACTGTTACAGCTAAGATATTACGCGGCTTAGGAGGTAAATTTGAAGCGATCGCCAATCAATTGCAGCCTTCAGAATTCACAGCATCAGATTATCCCTTTCCCAACCTGTCAATCCTCGAATTTACCACTGCTCAATTAGTCGATCCATTAATCTTCCCTACTTTGCAGACTCAAGAGGTTGAAGTTGTCACCATTGTTTTTGAGAATGAACCGGAAGACTTGCAGCTGTTTGAGTTTGAGGTGGCAACTCTTGAGCGGAATACGGAACAGCAACGATCAGGCTTCTTGCAGAATTTGTTTAGACGCGATGAGCAGCGCAGTGAGTGGATTATTCGCAAGCAGCGACGACAGACCTACCAATGGGTTGAGACACTAGGTAGTAATCTCCAGCAACGGGCACAGACCGTCCAGTCGATCGTTGAGAGATTCAGCGGTAATCTTCAGCTAGAAATGGTTGTCATTCCATCAGGATCATTTTTGATGGGTTTCTCAGAAAATGAGCCAGGACGAGATTCCTCAGAAAGCCCTCAGCACGAGGTCAATGTAGCCACCTTTTTCATGAGTAAGTATCCCATCACCCAAGCCCAATGGCGGTTTGTGGCAGGGTTACCGCAAATTAATCAAGAACTGAAAGCAGATCCTTCCAGGTTTAGAGGCGACAAACGCCCAGTTGAGCAGGTGTCTTGGCATGATGCAGTAGAGTTTTGTGCGCGCCTCTCTGTCTACACAAGCAGACTCTACCGCTTACCCACAGAAGCTGAATGGGAATATGCTTGTCGTGCTGGAACCACAACTCCCTTTCACTTTGGCGAAACTGTCACGACCGATCTGGCAAACTATAACGGCAAGTACATTTACAACGGCGGACCCCGAGGAAGGTATCGCGAAGAAACTACCCCTATAGACTATTTCGGGATTGCCAATGCCTTTGGATTGTTCGACATGCATGGAAATGTGTTGGAGTGGTGTGAAGACCAATGGCATGACAACTATAAGGGTGCACCAACCGATGGCAGTGCTTGGTTAGGTGAAGATGAGAGTGCAAATCGTATAGTACGCGGCGGCTCCTGGATCCTCGCTCCGTGGACTTGCCGTTCTGCCTGTCGCTTCTACGCCCCGCCCGTCAGCACGTATATCGATATCGGTTTTCGAGTTGTTTGTAGTGCTCCGAGGACTTAACCCTTTACCCTCTTACCCTTTTGCCCTTTGCGGGCTTTAAGCAAAAGTTTTCATTTTGAAGTCAGACTCGATTCAAAACTATGACGGCTCCTCAGAATCAACAGCCTAAGCTTACGCTTCAACGACAAAAGCAAACGGTTCAGTTTTTTCTAGAACGGCTAACCGACGACATTAGTATCGAAATGATGCAGATTCCAGCAGGAGCATTTCTGATGGGGTCGCCAGAAGGTGAATTCGATCGCTCCCCTGGTCTGTTTGATAGCCATCCCGGCAACTTTGATGAGTCGCCAGAAGGTGAACTTGATCGCTCCCCCTCAGAAGGACCGCAGCATGGAGTCCGTGTAGCCGCATTTTTCATGAGTAAATATCCTGTTACTCAAGCCCAGTGGCGGTTTGTTGCAGAATTGCCGCAAGTCAATCGAGAACTAAAGCCAGCTCCTTCGCGTTTCAAAGGCGACAAGCGCCCGGTTGAGCAAGTGTCCTGGTATGACGCGGTGGAGTTTTGTGCGCGCCTCTCTACCTATACAAGTCGTCCCTACCGCCTTCCTACAGAAGCAGAGTGGGAATATGCTTGTCGAGCATCACCTGTCTTTCTGTCTGGTCTATCCCAACCAGGAGATGCTGCAGGTAGTGGGGATAGTACCCCCTTTCACTTTGGCGAGACGATCACAACTGACTTGGCGAATTACCGGGGAACGGATAACAAAGAACTCAATTGGTCAGGTTCTTATGGACGAGGACCCAAAGGAGAGTATCGCGAAGAAACCACCCCTGTAGACTATTTCGGGATTGCGAATGCCTTTGGATTATGCGACATGCATGGAAATGTCTGGGAATGGTGTCAAGACCATTGGCATAGCAATTATGAAGGCGCACCAATTGATGGAAGTGCTTGGCTAAGTGAGGATGAGAATGCAGAGCGAGTACTACGCGGCGGCTCCTGGTTCCGCATTCCGTCGACTTGCCGTTCTGCCTTTCGCTACTACTTCCCGCCCGTCTACACGGCTGACCTTATCGGTTTTCGAGTTGTTTGTAGTGCTCCGAGGACTTAACCCTTTGCCCTCTTACCCTTTTGCCCTTTGCGCCACCTAAGTTTCTGAAAACTTTCTAAAAATTGAGAGTTCGTCAGCAGCAAGCTGAAAAGATATGTTCGAGATAAACATTTTGAAAGTGCTGTGAGCGATTTGCCCATTATTCAGAAGACCTACGACCTGATTAAGTGGTACGTGCCAATTTTGAACCAGTTGCCACGCGACCACAAATTCATGTTGGGCGACAGAATTATTGCTGGTCTTTATGATTTGCTAGAGGGGTTGATTCAGGCGCGTTACGCAAAAGAAAAACTGCCTCAACTGAGAGCTCTGAATACCCGGATCGATATTTTGCGGCATCAGACTCGCTTGCTGCTCGATTTTCAGCTTCTTTCCACTAAACGCTACGCCTACGTGGGTCAGCAAATCAACTCAATTGGAGGTGATTTGGGAGGATGGATTAAACAGCAGCAGCAGCAGCAACCTGCATGAAACGCTATGGCAACCTGTGGTCGCAGATAACTGATTTTGGCAATTTGTTGTTAGCAGCACGTCAGGCACAGCAGGGCAAGCGATACAGACCCAACGTTCTAGCATTTAACTACAACCTGGAGCAAGAGCTGCTGCGCCTCCAAACCGAACTGGTGGATAGAATCTATACGCCTGGAGGCTATCGCACCTTCATGATTCAAGACCCCAAGCCTCGTCTGATTTCTGCGGCACCATACTGCGACAGAGTAATTCATCACGCATTATGCAATGTCATCGTGCCATTGATCGATCGCACCTTTATTGCCGATACCTATGCCAATCGACTCGGCTATGGCACTCATCGTGCGCTTAAACGCTTCATTCACTTTGCTCGATCGAGTCAGTACATCCTGCAATGTGACATCCGTAAATATTTTCCCAACATCGATCATGCCATTCTAAAAACGCTGCTGCGCCGTAAAATCAAATGTCCTGAAACGCTCTGGCTCATCGAGCGCATCATTGATGGCAGCAATCCTCAAGGAGGTGACGTTGAATATTTTCCAGGTGATGAGCTGCTGGCTCCTCTACGGCGAAAAGGACTGCCCATCGGCAATCTCACCAGCCAGTTTTTTGCCAATGTTTACCTGAATGGCTTTGACCATTTCGTGAAAGAGCAGCTCAAAGCTCAGAAGTATTTGCGCTATGTAGATGATTTCGCTTTGTTTTCAGACGATCGCGCTTTTTTAGAAGAAGCATGGCTGGCGATCGCCGACTACTTAACCACCCTGCGCTTAAAGTTGCATCCTGTCAAAAGCCAGCTCTTTGAAACTCGACAGGGTGCTAACTTTGTGGGGTTTCGGGTATTGCCTGACCGCATTCGAGTGCGAAACGACAACTTGAGGCGAGTGCGCGATCGCCTCAAACAGCTTCAGCAAGATTACGCCACAGGAACAATCTCCCTCCCAAAACTGGTACAGTGCTTGCAAAGTTGGGAGGCTCACCTGTTACATGGAGACACTTATCGACTGCGCCGACAGATTTTCGATCGCTGGGTCTTCAAACCACCCTCAAAACCGCTCTCCGTAAAGATTCCCTTTATTTTAGAAGTTGAGTAGGCACTTTAGCTGTATCTTACAATTGGGGTTAGGTCGGCAAACGCGGCGGCTCCTGGATCGACTATCCGAGGAATTGCCGTTCTGCCTATCGCAACTACAACCCGCCCGACAACACGAACAACAACATCGGTTTTCGAGTTGTTTGTAGTGCTCCGAGTACTCTTCTGTGCCAGAACTGAGCAGGTGGAAGATCTGCCGGGAGTGTTGAGAAGAGTCCAGACCTGCTCCAGTGATGCTCTCATTGGTACGATGAAGCATCCAAAAATCCAAACCGAGCCAGGTAGCTTGGTAAGTTCGCTGAAGAGTTACCTGGTTCCCAAATCACTATCACCCTAGTGTTGCTCTACATGACAGAACTCGTGATTCATCGAGAGCGCAAGCAAGCCCGCTACTTCGTTGAGAAGTTGGGAGATGATGTAGGGCTAGACATGATCTTGGTGCCAGGTGGCAGATTTACAATGGGTTCCCCAGAT
The DNA here is from genome assembly GCF_014695745.1 of Leptolyngbya sp. FACHB-671. Taxonomy (NCBI): domain Bacteria; kingdom Bacillati; phylum Cyanobacteriota; class Cyanophyceae; order Leptolyngbyales; family Leptolyngbyaceae; genus Leptolyngbya; species Leptolyngbya sp. FACHB-671. Next base: position 34,286 of record NZ_JACJOV010000036.1, read on the forward strand.
GACGAACTGGAACGAGCAGGAGATGAAGGACCTCAGCATGAGGTAACGGTTTCCGCCTTTTTTATGGGACGCTATCCAGTGACTCAGGCTCAATGGCGCTTTGTAGCAGAACTGCCACAGGTCAAGCAAGAACTGAGCCTAGATCCTTCTAGCTTCAAGGGGGATAATCGCCCAATTGAGCAGGTGTCTTGGTACGACGCAGTAGAGTTTTGTGCCCGCTTATCAAGCTACACGGGAAGACCCTATCGCCTACCCAGCGAAGCCGAGTGGGAATATGCCTGTCGTGCCGGAACCACTACCCCGTTTTACTTTGGCAAGACCTTGACCACTGATCTAGCAAACTACGACGGCAGATCTACTTACGATGAAGGATCCACAGGTGAGCTTCGAGACGAAACTACCCCTGTAGACCACTTTGGAATTGCCAATACCTTTGGGCTGTGTGACATGCACGGGAATGTATATGAATGGTGTCAAGACCACTGGCACGGTAGTTATGAAGGCGCACCAATTGATGGAAGTGCTTGGCTAAGTGAAGATGAGCACGCGAGCCGTGTACTACGCGGCGGCTCCTGGTTCGTCTCTCCGAGGCCTTGCCGTTCTGCCTGTCGCAACCTCAATACGCCCGACAGCCGCGACAGCGATATCGGTTTTCGAGTTGTATGTAGTGCTCCGAGGACTCTATAGCCCTTTACCCTCTTGCCCTTTTGCCCTCTTACAGTTTGATTTCAAAAGTATGAAAAATCAAATGCACTGAAGGTAGGCTATGAAGTTGCCTCTATTCTTTGGGCGTGCGATCGTAGCGTGATTGAAGCGAAACTGTCACCAGATGCAATTAGTCCGAATCCCAAGCCTGAAACAACGTAAATTTGTTAGCCAGTAGAGGCAAATGATGGATACAACAGAAATTTTTAGTGCCTTTAAACTACTCTCAATACCTCTACCTATAATGGTTTCAGCCTAATCGCATTTCATGACAGCTTCGCTCTCGTCACCCTTAGTACTGCATCACTTTTCAGTAAACACTTGATTAAGTAAATAAGTACTTCAGTAAACACTTGCTTACTTAATCAAGTACATCAGTAGTTACGCTTATTAAGCCATTCTTCCACGGCTTCCCGAATAATTTCATTCATCGGTCTATCTTCCTCAAAAGCCGCACGTTTCAGCCGTTTGTACTGTAAGGTATCAACGTCGAAGCTGATTCGATGCGGGAAGGCACCACCAGCGGATTTACCCTTAGTCTTCTGCTTTTGTGCAAGTTCAATGCGATCGCCTTTCTCCGTCTTTTCAGCCAGTAGCGCTGGTTTTGGCTCCGGCTCCGGCGCTGTTTCTGTTTCTGGCTCCGGTTCTATCTCTGGGTCTAGCCCGCCTTTTTCAACCCATGTATCAGCTTCAGGTGGGGGCGTTGTTGGTTTTTTGGCAATCCTGGGACGCTTCACCACGTTTTTACCCCCATCAGCTTTAAGACTTCTTTAGCAAGCTGTTTGATTTCCTTGGCTGCTGTTCCATTCGGCTCGGTTTCCAGCACTGTGTAGCCGCTGCTGGCTTCAGCAAAAGCTACCCTTTGGGCGATCGCTGTCTTGAGCATAGGGAAAGGATAATCTTTTAGAGCCTCTTCAACTTCGCGCCCAATGGCAGAGTTAACAATTCTGCGGTTAATGAGGAAAGCAGCCTTCAGATCTGGCTTAAACCCTCTTGCCTCCTCAACCAGTTGCACTGTTTCCGCAGCAGCCCAGATATCGTAGCTGCTAGGCTGGCACGGAATAAGTACCAGGTCTGAGGCAAGGATAGCAGAGCGTGCCAAGGCGGAAACACGCGGCGGGGTGTCAATGACGCAGTGGTCATAGTTCTCTAGTAACTCTGGTAAGTCCCTATGTAGGGTGTTACGGGCAATGCCTACAACTGGAAACGGAGGCTTATCACTTCGAGCTGCTGCCCAATCTGAAGCACTGGATTGAGGATCAGCATCCGCCAGCAAGACTCGCTTCTTTGACAGGGCGATCGCATGGGCGAGATGAACTGCTAGCGTAGTCTTCCCAGCTCCACCCTTAAGGCTAGCTAGTGCAATTATCATAAGTAAGCAAGTGAATAAGTGAATAAGTGAATTCTATGCCCTGCCAATCGCAGCAGGGCTTTTTACTTACTCAAGTAATCAAGTAATGCATGATTTAAGTAATCAAGTAAGTACTGACTTACTTGATTAAGTGAACACTCAATCAAGTAAGTACTTGGCTAAGTGTTCCTCGGTAAAGGATGCAAAAGTCTGCTCTGTACGAGTCTCAAGGGTATTACCCAAATCCCTACTCCTACCTTGATAGCAGCAGCTTAACCGCTGACTGTTGCTGTTCTACTGCCTCAATCCGCTTCAGGATGTCCTAAAGCATTGCCCCGACCGTCGAAGCGTCTTTTTCACCTAGGTAGAGGGCGATCGCCTCGTGCAGTACTTGGGATAAGTTGCGTCCGGTCTTAGTGGCGATCGCCTCAATCTTTGTCTTCCGCTCTAACAGCACCCTCGTCGAGACATTTGGGTTAGGTTCTTTGCCCATTGTCATCTTTAGAAACTCTTAGCCTAAGTCTAACCAGTCTCACTGCACAAACGTTGAAGATTTTGCATTCTCAATAAGAAGGCATTTTGAGCAATAAGGGGTTATTCTCTAGCTAATTCCAGCAAAGCCCGGGTGAAACGCAGTGAGTGCGTTCGTAATCCATCCGGAATACGAATAAGATGGGGAGGAGACTTTTCTGAGATGAGTTATGCCGCGTGATGGGAAGACGAATCGATCCGGCAGCGCTGCAATTTTGGAACCGGATGAACTACAAGATTTATTTGGTGAACTGGGTGACCCTTACCGGGCGATCTCCCAAATCTGCTATTTGACCGCTGGCAGGATTGGTGAGGTGGTAAACCTGCGGGTTGAGCATCTGAGAAATGGATATGTCGTTTTTCCAGTTCCCAACACGAAGACTAATGAAACCCGCAAGGTGATCATGTCGGAGCCACTGCAAAAGGTGCTGAAGCGAATCAAGCCAGCAGCAGGTTATCTCTTTTCGTCTGGTTCCAAGACTGGGCACATCACCACTAGGGCAGTGGAGAAGCACGTTAAGTTAGCGGCTGATTTGTTGGGCTTTGAAGGGGTGAGCTTGCATAGCTTCAGGCGATCTCGGCTGACTCACCTACATGAGCGAGGTTGGGGATTGCATGAACTAAAACGAGTGAGTGGGCACAAGTCGCTGTCGCAGCTCCAGGCTTATTTGGGAGTAGACCAGGCGGTGGTGGATGAGAAGTTAAAGCAGGCTGATGTGGGGTTTGAGGTGGCTTGAGGAACCGTGCCCTGAGATCCTGCATCAAGAAGTGTAGGTTTGATAGTAGAGGGCGATGGCAAAACAAAAACAGATCGATCGACAATCCCTCCAAAAAAGGTGACACTGTTTTACACATATCTTGGCTGCTCAAGTCCTCCATACAGTTGGGGACTATCAATGACGCGTCTGATTTCTTGTGCCAGAATGCGTGCAGAGTAATGGTTCAAAAAGGCATCAGGTAATGGTAGGGGCGATCGCAGGCATTTTGGGAGAATGGGCTGTAACAAAAGTGGCTGATGTGCTGTTTGACCAGACAGGCAATCAAGTTAGAAGCCGATTGGAGAAGAATGACCTGCAACAGGCGATCGCCTGTGGGATTAAATCTGCTATGAAAGCAGGAGTATCGCGCAGTTTGGAGGATTTTTCGCTGTTCTACTATTGCGACGATCTCCAGGTTCGGCAATTTAAGCAAGCAGTTTTCTGTGACTCAACCATTCAAACAGAATTGCAACGCCCTTTTCGCAATGAGGGAAAGCCCAGGCTGGAATTTTTGATAGCTGGCTTCAAGCAGGTAGAGAGCGACTGTGGGTTACAACTAAATGTCAAAGCATTAAAGCCCTGGCTAGAAGCTTTTAGCGATGCTTACTTCAGTAAAACCAGTGCTATCCAGTTTCAAATTGCAAAAGAAGACTATTGTGAACAACTGGCAAACTGGTATGACGATGTGAAGTTTGCTGGGATTGAAATAGAAGGAACAGCGATTGAAGAAGCCAAGGAACTGCAAAAGATCTTTGTGATGCCGGATGCGATCGCTGAGACAAGATATAGAGAGGTTAATACAGTTGATACAGATAAATCGCAAGCATTATCAGAAATAGCTAGGGCTCAGCTTGAGTTAGACACGAGAGTGTTTGAGAATGGCAACCATCGCCAGCAAGCTCTACTTCAAGAGCAACGGCAGCAGGCGCAGCAGGCAGGACAGCAGTGGTCGGGAGCTAAGGTTTTAGCATCTCAGCTATTGAGCCAGAGTAATGCTAAGAAGCTGGTGCTATTAGGTACACCGGGATCGGGAAAAACAACTCTCATGAGCTACTTTGCGGTCATGCTGGCAGAGAGGAAATTGGAGCCGTTAGGACTTGCTGCGGATACCGATTGGCTACCAATTCTGATTCGCATTCGAGAACTGGCACTGTATCCAAAGATGAGTATCCTCGACTATGCCAAACAGTTTGCTGAAAAAACGATGTCCTGTATCCCTTTACCAGGAGGATTTTTTGAAGCCTGGGTCGAGAGCGGACGGGCACTCATCTTACTTGATGGACTAGATGAGGTTGCTGAGGAGGGCAAGCGCCAGGAAATTGTCCGAAAAATAGAAAACTTTTTGGGTCAGTACAGCCAGAATCGAGCGATCGTTACCTCCAGACCAGCGGGATATCGGCGCGATTTTTTCCGCACGTCTGAATATTTCCACTATCAATTGCAACCATTCGACAACGAGAGGATTGAACGGTTTATCACTAATTGGTATGACAACCGCACGCCCGATAGAGCTGAATCAGAGCGTCGCAGAAGCAGCTTGAAGAAAGCCCTTGAAAACAACGAGCGCATCAAAACCCTGGCTCGAAACCCGCTTCTCTTAACCATCATTGCTCTGATTCACCGCTACCAGGCAGAACTTCCCAGAGATCGATATCGGCTCTACGACAAAGCTGTAAACACTTTGCTAACTAGTTGGGATCAAAATCGGGAGATTACTGCCCACAAAGCGTTGCAATACTTGGGACTAGATGATCTGCGCCGCTTGATGGAACGTTTAGCCTATTGGATTCATACACAGGGCGGCACAGGCGACAATGAGGGAGGGACTCTGATTGATCGAGATGAATTGATCAATCAGTTGAGCCAATACATTCGGGAGCAGAAAAAACTGGAGCGCAATGAGGCTAAGTCTGAAGCCGAACGATTTTTGCGCCATATTCGAGAGCGCACCGGCTTATTGAATGAGCAGGGGCAAGATTGCTATTCCTTTGTCCACAAAACCTTTCAGGAGTACCTGACAGCCCAGGAGATTCGTGATCTTCAAGAAGAAGGTTTTGAAATTGTCTTAGAGCGTATCCAAACCCATCTGCATGATCCTCACTGGCGCGAGGTACTGCTGTTACTAATTGCCCAACAAAAAAGGAGTAATCCTGGTAAGTGCCTGAAAGCTATCTTAGAGTCCTCAGATCCCTACGGTAAATGGCTACACCGCAACTTATTTTTTGCGGGAGCGTGCCTAATGGAAAACATTTCTGTAGACGAAGATCTATCAGAAAGAATCTTGGATGAGTTAGTGGCACTAGAGACCAGTGACTTATCCCTCATTTCTACTCAAATCAAAAATCAGGTTTTCCAAACCCTGAGCAACCTTCATGAAACAAAATTTGAGCAACCTGCCCTGCAAAAATTGTTGAACGCTCCCGCAGATAAAATTGATGCTGTGCGGCTGCAAGAATATCGGGCTGCTTTGGGAGATGAGGATGAGGCGATCACTTCGTTGTTAGATTTACTCAAAGATGAAGATAGAAATGTCCGAGGGAGCGCAGCAGATGCTATTGGCAACCTAGGCAAAGCGTCAGATGAGGTCATAGCAGCCCTCCTCTCCTTGCTTAAAGATGAAGATAGAATTGTCCAAGGGAGCGCAGTAGGTGCTATTGGCAACCTAGGCAAAGCGTCAGATGAGGTCATAGCAGCCCTCCTCTCCTTGCTTAAAGATGAAGATAGCAATGTCCGATGGAGCGCAGCAGATGCTATTGGCAACCTAGGCAAAGCGTCAGATGAGGTCATAGCAGCCCTCCTCTCCTTGCTTAAAGATGAAGATAGCAATGTCCGATGGAGCGCAGTAGATGCTATTAGTAACCTAGGCAAAGCGTCAGATGAAGTCATAGCAGCCCTCCTCTCCTTGCTTAAAGATGAAGATAGAATTGTCCGATGGAGCGCAGCAAATGCTATTAGTAACCTAGGCAAAGCGTCAGATGAGGTCATAGCAGCCCTCCTCTCCTTGCTTAAAGATGAAGATAGAAATGTCCAAGGGAGCGCAGCAGATACTATTGGCAAGCTAGGCAAAGCGTCAGATGAGGTCATAGCAGCCCTCCTCTCCTTGCTTAAAGATGAAGATAGCAATGTCCGATGGAGCGCAGCAGATGCTATTGGCAAGCTAGGCAAAGCGTCAGATGAGGTCATAGCAGCCCTCCTCTCCTTGCTTAAAGATGAAGATAGCAATGTCCGATGGAGCGCAGCAAATGCTATTAGTAACCTAGGCAAAGCGTCAGATGAGGTCATAGCAGCCCTCCTCTCCTTGCTTAAAGATGAAGATAGAAATGTCCGAGGGAAAGCATTATTGATTATTGGCAAGCTAGGAAAGGTGTCAGATGAGGTCATAGCAGCCCTCCTCTCCTTGCTTAAAGATGAAGATAGCAATGTCCGATGGAGCACAGCAAATGCTATTGGCGAGCTAGGAAAGGTGTCAGATGAGGTCATAGCAGCCCTCCTCTCCTTGCTTAAAGATGAAGATAGAAATGTCCGAGGGAGCGCAGCAGGGGCTATTGCCAAGCTAAAAATGAGGACAGTGGAAATTCTTCCAGTTGTGGTGCGATGGCTGGAGTCCAATCCAGAGGCGTTGGGGGTAGGCAATGGAGTTGATTTATTGTGGCAACTAGCGACCGATTCCTAGAATCAGACCATTTCATCACTATGCTTAGCAACAGTTATAGGGTTCAAGCTGGCGAAGCTGTCATACGCCGCCACATGATCGCTATAAGCTCTGCTCACAAACAGTTGTAACAGCAGCAAAGCGATCGCATTCATTGATGTTGTAACGCGATCGCGTCCTTCTGCATTGGCTGACATTGCCATTACATCGACTCACATTGGTAATGTCACTCGATACGTTAGCGATGCTTTGCCAAACAAAGCGAATGCTGGGGGTGGAGTTGCATAAACCTTAATTTACATGCAAGCAGTTCAGGCTGTGGAAATTTGAGCGATAAGGTTGAATCAACCCTTAGCGACGTAAAGCCGAGCACCTCCCCTAACCATGAGTGAAGACCAGTCCCCTGCTTTGTCTACTGCCGTCTCGACAGATATCGTTCAATCAACTACTGAGAAGTCTGCCGAGTTTGTGCGGTGGGTTGCCGAGCTGATCCAAAAGCGCAACTGGTTTACGCTGCTGCTGTTGCTTGACGTTGCTCTATTCTTTGGCTTCAAGCGGGAAGGGGGCATTATCATCGGCTTTTTCCAGCGGTTTTTTGCTTTGGATCTGCCGCCTTGGTATGCAGATGTCTTTTGGATGGTGCTGGCAGGCATCTTTCTCACTGCGATCGCCGTTGCAGTCAAAACGATGCCCCGTGCCGCCAAGCTGGAGGTGCAGGAGGGCAGTGAGCGGAAGGTCATCAAAGGACTGCGATCATTCACGGCTGAAGATGCCGATATGTTTGAGAAGCTGCAACGGTCTGATGCGGTTGTAGCCTGCCTGGAGTCGCTTCAGCGTCAAGAATTTCGCTTTGGTGTGCTGATGGGTGAGTCGGGCTGTGGCAAGACTTCGTTTTTGCAGGCGGGCATCTTGCCAAAGCTGAATCAAACAGAGTCAACGTGTCACGGCATCTATATCAAGTTCAGCGATCGCAATCCAATCGAGATGGTTAAAGAGGCGTTGGTCAATGCCGTGCTGGATGCCGAACCGCGACTCAATCGAGCCAAAACTGAATCGGTGCCTTTGTCGAGGCTGCTGATCGCGGCTCCGCAAGTGCTCAAAAAGCCCGTTGTGCTGTTTTTTGACCAGTTTGAGCAGTTTTTTGTACATCAGCGGCAGAAAGCCGATCGCCAACCGTTTATTGATGCCTTAACCGCCTGGTATGAGGCAAAACCACCCGCGCCGCTCAAGATTTTGGTCGGCATTCGAGCCGATTTACTGCACGAGCTGTATGAGCTTCAGCGGACGATGGGTTATGTGCTGAGCCGCTATGACGTGTTTAAGCTGGAAAAGTTTGAGCCAGAGGCAGCCGTCGAAGTGCTGCGGGTGATTGGCGAAACCGAAGGCTGGGAGTTTGATCGCAGCTTTGTCACCCGGCTAGTGAAGGAAGACCTCACCTCATCAGAAGGCAAAATCTCACCGGTTGATCTGCAAATCTTGGCAGAAACAGTACGCAAGCAGCCCTCAACCCGACGCGCTTTCACAGAGGCAGCCTATCGGCAGATGGGCGGATTAGAAGGTTTGCTCAATCGTTATCTCGCAGAAACGCTAGAGGTCTTAAAGCTAAATAATCTCTATCAAGCCGCGATTCAGGTGCTGCTGGCACTAATTAATCGAGAGCAAAATCTGAGAGCGGGTGTGCTGACGCTGGCAGAGCTAGAAGACAAACTCAAAGGAGTTGTCAGATCCAATGAGCTAAGACAGGCGATTGATTGGCTTGCTTCTAGTGAAGTACGACTGATCACGGCGATCGAGCGACAGGATGCGACAGGCTATGAGCTGGCACACGAGCGGATTATTCCCGCTGTGGTGCGATTGGTAGGGCAGGAGCTGAAAGACGCAGAACGAGCCAATCACCTGCTCGATCGCCGCGTTAATGAATGGCTCGGCAACGGACGCAGCCGCCGCTATTTGCTCTCCTGGCGTGAGCTGTGGCTGCTGCGCCAGCAAAAAGCCTATCTCGTCTGGGGCACCAATCGCAGAGACAAAGAGAAACTGCTCAAACAAAGTTGGCGGCGACTCCAGCGATGGGGATGGGCAGCTTTCGCCACATTGATGCTGCTTTTGTCAGGCTTCCTGCTCTGGTTAAGTCCACCGGGGCAGCGCTGGCAAATGCAATCGCAACTGATTGGCTTGAAGCAAAAGATGTCCGATGGTTCTCGCCGACAGGCAGCCGTTGTGCTAGCAAAAGTCGGTAATCAACAAGCGTTCCAGGTCATTAATTCCATCAACGATCCATACCCCAAAGCTGTTGCATTGAGTGTGATCGCTGAAGTATATAGCCAGCTTAATGAGCTAGCTGCCGCAAAGTCTCTGCTAGAGCAAGCCCTCACCAACGTTGCGCAAATTGTTGCTCCATCCTTTAAAGCTGTTGCATTGAGTGTGACCGCTGAAGTATACAGCCAGCTTAATGAGCCAGCCACCGCAAAATCTTTGCTAGAGCAAGCCCTCACCAGCGTTGCGCAAATGGATGTTAATTCATCCTCCAACATCAATGCTTTGAGTGCGATCGCTGAGGCAGCCAGCCAGCTCGATGAGCCAGGAGCCGCAGAATCTCTGTTAGAGCAAGTTCTAACCAGCGCTGAGCAAATTGATGAGCCATCCTCCAAAGCTGAGACTTTGAGTGCGATCGCTGAGGCATACAGCCATCTCAATGAACCAGCCACCGCAAAATCTCTGCTAGAGCAAGCCTTAACCAGCGCTGAGCAAATTGATTTTCCATCCTCCAAGGTTCCTGCTTTGAGTGCGATCTTTGAGGCAGCCAGTCAGCTCAATGAGCCAGCCGCCGTAAAATCTCTGTTAGAGCAAGCCCTCACCAGCGCTGAGCAAGTTGATGAGCCATACGACAAAGCTTTTGCCTTGAGTGCGATTGCCAAGGCAGCCAGCCAGCTCAATGAGCCAGGAGCCGCAAAATCTCTGCTAGAGCAAGTTCTAACTAGCGCTGAGCAAGCTGATGAGCCATCCTTCAAAGCCCTTGCTTTGAGTGCGATCGCTAAGGCAGCCAGCCAGCTCGATGAGCCAGGAGCCGCAAAATCTCTGCTAGAGCAAGTTCTAACCAGCGCTGAGCAAATTGATGAGCCATACGAAAAAGCTGATTCTTTGAGTGCGATCGCTGAGGCATACAGCCAGCTTAATGAGCCAGCCACCGCAAAATCTCTGCTAGAGCAAGCCCTCACCAGCGCTGAGCAAATTGATTTTCCAAACTACAAAGCTGATTCTTTGAGGGTGATCGCTGAGGCATACAGCCAGCTTAATGAGCCAGCCACCGCAAAATCTCTGCTAGAGCAGTCCCTCACCAGCGCTGAGCAAATTGATGAGCCATACGACAAAGCTTGGACTTTGAGTGCGATCGCCAAAACTTATGCAGAGCTAGAAGACTGGCGACAGGTCAACCGCTCAGCCGCTTTATGTACCAGCAACGACTGTAAATCTCAAGTTCTATCGGCTGGTCTAACCGTTCGGGCAGAACAACTGCACCCAGAGCTGAAGGAGGAAGAGGGGTAGATGGGTTGTGTCGGATAGGGGTAGGGAGAGAGTTTAGATTCGCTCTTGTTGCCACTAATCAAGCGATAATCCACTTTAGAGAACCACCCAAGCTGAAGCCTGAATTATGCAAATGGGGTGTAATCAGGATATGTGCCACGAAAGATGGAAATGCTGGTCTTGTAAGCAGTACAGAAGATGGTTCTATTAAGCATTTGACTTGCTGCTGCGGGGCGCAACTACTCAACGACAGAATCAGGGGTTCAGCCTCCTAAAATCCTCAGAAGTAGGCGATGTACTACCAATTTTTGAGTAGTACTTAGTCCTAAACTAGTCCAAACCTGTACTAATCAAGGATTTCAGAAGTACGAGGTACAGTTTTGATTCCTAAACATCAGAAGCAATCAGCCTTTTGGTGTTTCGTGGCACTAAATTACACAGATCCTGACTACGCCCCTTCTTGGGGCAAAGGTAGCGAAGCTGCATTTTAGTACCACGCGACGGCTAGAAGCTATGCTCTGCAAGAGTTCTAGAAAAATTTTGTAATTTTGCCTCAACATACCAACAAAAGGTCATTTTCGGGCAAGTTCTGAAGTTGAAAAGGCTTCAAATGCTGATTCTGTCGTAGGTTTTGTAGGTAATCCAAGCATCATTTTCGGGCAAGTTGCTATTTTTTGAGTTTTCTTGCTGGGTTCCTTATTTATCAAATGTTCTAGCGATCGCGTGGCACTTTGTTGCAGCTACGCTACCTTTCCCCCTAATTGCACTTCATGACAGCTTCGCTGTGCGATTCGTTTAGCTGGAAAGTCAATCCAATCTGGAAAGACGTGCAGCTAGCGAGGTTCAACCGAACCTTGACAACTTAGAGGATGGATCAGTAAGCCCTGGACTTTACATCCAAGGTCAGTCTGACTGGTCGAGCATAGACCTAGCACCAGCACCCCTGCGGTAGAGACTGAGCATCAATCCGTAAAGCGGGGTGAATCGGAGAAATGACTTTAGATTCTAAAGGTCATCCTTCCTTGGTGAGCTGACATGGCTAGAAGACGAACCTACGACTGAACCGTCGTTATGTCACTGAGGGGAAATGGAATCTGATACCCCTCGTCCAAAACGGACACGGTGATTCTCAATGAGTCTAGCGAAGCTCATTGGAGTGCGAGCTTATCACCCGGCGGAAAGTAGGAGCCTAAATCAGTCCAAACGCCCAACCTCTAGGAACGAAGTAACTCCTCAAGGACATTCTTTGGCATGGTTTTATGCTGTCAAAGTAGTCACCTCATGGCGCACATGTCTAGAGGAGAAGGATTGTGTAAGAAGCAAATGCCGTTGGGAAAGCCAGCGGATAAGCTGACGTACACACTGCTGTCGAGGCAAGTTTCAACATTGAGGGATAACATGACGGAGTCTATTAAGACATCTGATGCCTGGGAAACAGTTCACTGGTCGCAAGTCCAGCGCAATGTTTACCGCCTTCAACAGCGAATCTATCGCGCCTCACAACAAGGTGAAACTGGCAAAGTCCAGTCACTTCAACGCCTGCTGCTAAAATCCTGGTCGGCTCGGGTACTGGCAGTTCGCCGGGTTACCCAGGAAAATGAGGGCAAGAAGACTGCCGGGATAGATGGGATACACTCCCTCAAACCTGCGGAGCGGATACAGCTTGCCAAAGAGATAACTTTGGATAGGAATGCGGACCCGGTGCGTCGGGTGCTGATTCCAAAACCAGGGAAATCAGAATATCGCAAGCTCGGCATTCCCACCATGCGCGACCGGGCAAAACAGGCATTAGCCAAACTTGCCTTAGAGCCTCAGTGGGAAGCGCTCTTTGAGCCTAATTCTTATGGCTTTCGACCAGGTCGTTCACCCCAGGATGCGATTGAACAGGTCCATCGATGTATCAGCCAGAAACCCAAATGGGTGCTCGACGCTGACATCGCCGCTTGTTTTGATCAAATTTCTCACGGACCTCTCGTCATCCAACTCTCTAGCAGTCATCCGTCACTAACCCGGCAATGTCGGGCATGGTTGAAAGCTGGAGTGTTGCAAGACGGCAGTATTCAAGCCACGGAGAAGGGTACACCCCAGGGGGGCAATGCCTCCCCGCTCCTTGCGAACATCGCATTACATGGCTTGGAAACAATAGTCAAAATGGCATTCAAAGGAGCTCACCTGGTGAGATTCGCCGATGATTTTGTGGTGCTGCATGCCAGTCTCGACACTATCGTCAAAGCGAAATCTTTGATTAGCCAATGGCTTGGGGACCGGGGGTTAGAACTAAAAGAGGAGAAAACCCGGATCACCCATACCCTAGATGGGGGATCGGACTATAGCACTGGCTTCGACTTTCTTGGCTACGGGGTGCGGCAGTATCGCACTCCCCGCCGACGAATGAACAAAAGCCAGCGCCCCTATAAAACCCTGATAAAACCCAGTTCAACATCACTGAATCGGCTTGTCCAGACGTTGAACGACACGGTCAAACGACACCGAATGTCTTCCCAGAACACCTTGATTGAGGCACTCAACCCCATCATCTTGGGCTGGGCACACTACCACCGTTCCAACTCGGCAAGTCGCACCTTCGCCTACCTCGACTCTGTCGTCTATTGGCAATTGAAACGATGGGCGAAGCGCAGACACCCAAACAAAAGCCAAGCTTGGGTTAAAGCTCGCTATTGGCACACCGTTGGGGGAAGAAACTGGGTCTTTGGGGTCAGGCAGGCAGGCAAGATCACCCGGAAATTAGCGAAATTCTCAGATGTGTCCATTCAAAGACACATTAAAGTTAGAGGAGCCAAAAGCTGGTACGACGGGGATTGGGTCTACTGGGCTACTCGACGAGGCTGTCATCCCATAACGGGCATTCGTCATGCCACTCTGTTAAAACGACAGAAGGGCCGATGTCCAATTTGCCGAGGCGTTTTTGATATCCAAGACTCTCTGGAGCAAGACCATATTTGGCCACAAGCTCGAGGGGGTAAAGACGGATATAACAACCTCCAATTGGTTCATCGCAGTTGTCACCTCCACAAGACCGAATGGGATAGGAGGGGGCACTGCCCTATTCATCCTTGGCGTGGGGATTTAGACAGGAGAGGAGTCGTGTGAGGGGAAACTCTCAGGCACGATTCTGAAGGCGGGCGGGTTCTTGTGAGAGGACTCGCCTAGCCAACTTAATCACCCCATCTAAGACTGAATCACGAGAAGCTATAAAAATTAAGGCTTAGAGGGTTATCTTGCAGGTTTTTACATGTATCCTGTTCCAATCCCTATTCGAATTTTTATGTAGCATACTCCTTCTTATTCGAGCAGTTTCTTCAAAGTGCTAAGCATCGGTGAGTAATTAAAGCAGTATCGTGCAAATGGATGAGAAAGCGTAGAGCCTTGTGTTATCCAGGTAGTGATGTCCCAACCTGATTCCACAAGGTCAGAGGCTGCAAAGACGAACTCCAGAGTATCGGTAAAAAACTGAACCTGAGCGGAGTGCATGCTGTAATCGATTTTTGCATCCGATCCGTGGACATAGTAGTTCCGGCAGTCGATAGCTTGATCCACTACCAATTCAAGATCTGGAAATCGATCGCCGACAACATCGGTGATCAACTTGGCACGACTCCGAACCTTTCGTTTAAGTGTGGCTTTACCTATTCGACCTAGCGCGCCCAAGACGCTGTCTCGCTCCGGACTAGGAGGTAGGGTTCGGAACGCCTTACGTGCGTTGTTTTGGGCTTCAGCAAGATCAGACGATAGTGTGACTGGTTCCGGGTATGCACACGAGGGAAGGATGTCGAACATGTTAGCTGCGCCAACAATGCGGTCAACATTGTAACTGTCTTGATAGGCGAATGCTGTAGAGAATCGGGCTCTCGCGTTTCTCCACTCGTCATGCCGCTCCATCCATCGCTTCAGAACATTGCTGAACTCATCCGAATTACTAGCCACCTGTAAAAGCAGATCAAATGAATTTGGCTTGCGTGATTCGTTGTCACGTTCACGCTGTGGTGGCATGCACCAATAAACATCAAGAGGTTTGGGATGATCTTGGGCGCTCACAGGGAAGAAACGCAGGTCAGAAATGTTCTGCGGTCTGCCTGCAATAACTTCTAGGAACCTTAAAATATCAAGTACGCTTCCTATCGCTTCATCGACAGTCTTCTCAAAGTAGAACGCTATGTTGATTCTAATTGTGTTGTCAACGTGTATACCTTCCGAATCTGGCAATGTGTATGAGGGGCTATGTGTCGCCGAGATCTTACCGAGAACTGTATCAACGCCAAATATCTCGTACTTACCCGTGAAATAAAAAAGGTGGGGGTATTTTCCAATCTCGATATCCCTTCCTAGCTTCTTCGCTTCAGCCTCAACAATATGCTCCACGTGAGGCTTTGCGTCAAAGACTGAACCGAAAGCGTCAAAATCGTAGAACAGGGTCGCTGCATCATCGACAGTGAAGCTCAGTTCACGAATTATCCGGCAAGAGGAACTGATGCGTTGATCACCAAAGATAACGAAGTGAGGGAAAATGCTGGAGAAGTGATAGGCTTCACCACCTCTTGTTGCAGAACCGCCTGACATCGTGACGCAGTTGATTAGCGATACCTTTGATCGATCGTAGAACATGCCAAAAATATCTGCACCCGCATGCCTATCAAAGGAAGAGCTTGAATACAGATCGAGGGTCGTTGCCGCTCCCTGCAAACATAGTTCGCCTTGGAGTTCAATGCCGTTTGTGAGCGTGAAGCTCCCTGCCTTTTTAAACCCTTCGTAATTTTGCCTCACTAACGCCCTTTCTCCAAACTCAAACACCCATCCAGTATTTTAGGCTCACTAGAGGAAGAAGAATTTATCCTCGTCAAGCTATCAAAGGGAATCCGGGTGCCCAAATGACAGTTTTCATCCCGCTTATTGAACCACTATTAGGTTGGCAACGGGCATTGAGTACTGATATTAGATACTGCATAACGTTTCCGCTCACCGGACGCAAACAAACTTTGCGACTCAACCGCTATATTGAACGTTCCGGTGCAGCATGGTGTTAGGTAAGCTGAATATTGCGAATTATAAGCGCCTTATACTCAAGTCGTTCTGCAGTGAGTTTACTACGTCTCTGTGCTAGATATCTTGGGTGATTCGCAGTTTATATTCTGCCCGTACAAGGGCAGAAGTTATTTCAGCTAAAACTATAGCCTGCGCGATGTTAATATTCGGGTTGTTCAGGCTTCCATGCCCTGCCAATGGTGTCCTGTTACGCTGTTGATATATGTCATTAATGTATTCTAGAAGTTCATTTGGTAACTTCGAGTCTCTTCGGTACCGTTCAAAGAAACCACCCAAAGTTTGGTTTTGCACGCTAGGGAGACCGACAATATCTTTTGCTAGTGTTTCAAACACACAAGCACTTGCATGTAAAACACCAGCTGGATCAGAATTGTCAATTGCAGCGCTCATTCGATTCAGCAATGTTTTTATATTCTCATGTATTAATTCATCGCCTTGTGCTGCTTTTAGGGTTGCTGGGCTTATGTCAACGTGTTTTCTAACATCACTTAGAGGTCTGATCTCAAAATCAGAATCATCGTAATAATTTATGCGACCGGATTCTAGCTCACAGATCAATTTTCCAAATGCCGAAATGACCCAATTACAAATATTTTCTTGAGTTTTATACCGCTCTTGCAGTACAAGCAAAAGCTGAGGCAACGAAACAGACAAAACAATTTCTTCGGGTAGAGCTGGACAGATATCTTGATCACATCGGAGCTCTTCTAATAGATTGATGAAATTGGCAGTATCAGTTTCACCCTCTGAAATAAACTGAATAATTAGATTTCTTAACAGCCTTAATCTCACCAGATAGTAGGCTGATGATTGTTTCACAAAATGGGCTGGACCATTAGGAGAGTAGAAAGCAAAAACTTGATCAGATTTGCCGCACAATCCAATAACTCCCGACTGTAAATCATCCATATATTTATCCTTCTTCAGTTAAAGAGCTAGACTACACTGTGCTTAACTCTGGAGGCACTAGTACGGTATATAACAATGTAAGATTCCCACTATGGCTAAAAAATTAGAATCATTAATCTTAAGTGCTACGCATTAATAATTACCTATCCCTGTATAGCTTATTTCGTCCGGAGAATGAAATTAACATGAGAAGCCTAACGTTCACGCCACCGGACGCACTAGCCTTTGCAACCCAAGCAACAACATTGGACGTTCCGGTGCAGCGTGGTTGTTGGGGTGCGGGCTACTCATTGACAGGAAAACCCCATTCTTTAAGGATTTGAGGCAATTGAGTTTTTCTCTCCTCCTCATTCATACTTTTCGCTAAATTCTTGATTGCTAATAGCCAAATTGTTGGTGCGGGATCTGTCTCAACACCAGATAATCGTATGAGTTGATCTAACTCAAAAACACTCTTTAGGGGCTTAACCACTTCAACATCGCCAGAACAAAATTGTCCTAAAAGAGAGTCTGCAAGTGGAAATAAAAAGGGAGCTATACCTTCAAGTAAATTTCTCAAAGCCTCATCATCTGCACCGATTCTCGCAGTACCTATGCGAGGAAACTTATTAGTCGTCCAATCAAGCTCCTGGCATCTATGCGCTTGACGCAGCAATCTGTTCTTTTGCTCATGCATAACCCAAGCCTTCATTATCTGATAAATATCCTCATGAAAGCTTGGCTTAGCTTCGTCAGCACTTGTCCACTCAAGTATTGGATGCCCTAATGGGACACAGTCAACGTCTTGGTCGGAATTAGAATCCCCTTCACCTAGATATACTTTGACACCCTTACACGAACGTTTTGCTCGCGTGAAGACTCGTTGCATTGAAAAGATTTCAATTTTAGAAGCTCCAAGATCTACTCTTGCTATAAAAATTGGTAACAAAAGATTACATAACCAGATGTAGTCGTCATCCTCATATGTTATTTCTGATACTGAAACAGACTTGATTTGGACAAAAAACGAATCTTCAGCGTATTGTAATGCTCCTTCAGGGCGAAGAAGAGTGCATATAATATCTATCCCAATATCTTCTTCTCTCGGAACCGGAGCTACAGCAGCAAATGAGCGAAGTGCTTGAATACCAAACCCTTCAGCGCGATCTCCTTTACGGAGATTGGTAGAACGTTTTCCAGGCATAAATTTTAGTTTTCTTAACTCTAAGCAGGAGCTAATCTAGCAAGAATCCACTTAGAAGGTGGAAGTCTCAATTCTAACAACTGATCTACGGGCTAACTGCAACCCTGATTCTTTAAATGGCTCTCTCGCTTACAAACTCAGAACATCATTCTACAGAAACCTCAAGCAACGTGATTTTGAGTACTAACAAATAAGCTTTGTGTACCGTCACCACCAGTAACCTGAGCGGTCCGACAATGCGGTCTAAGCCGCGTCGTCGGGCTAACGGTGTTCGTCGGCTCCAACGTAGAGTTGGGATGCCGTGCTACCTACAGGGTTCCCAAGCACTAACAGTGGCTACCAGGCAATTCAACATTGATTAGACGGAACGATTCTGCCTATCCACTCAGCTTCGGAGAATAAGCAGAATAACTTTGTATATCACTCCAAAACAGGTAAATCGACAGAATGATTCTGCATAGTAGGCTCATTTATGCCTTTGTATAGCAGCCGAGAAAGAATGGTCGTTAGGGACAAGCTGTTCCACTTATGATGAGCGGTCTGATCGCAGTAAGTAAGCAAAAACAAAGCAAAATCGAGCTTTTACAGCATGGACTACCCCAGAAACAGTCAGAAATGGGACAGTTCAAACTATCAATTGCTCAATTAAGACAATCGTTGAAAGCTTTAAACAGTAAGCTCTCTAGCCTTAATCGCCAAAATTTCTCCACTACTGTTGCTGTTGGCGAATAGGAAAATCAGGCAAAACAGCCTCATTCTGTAGTACGCCACGGTCACTCAAGTAGAAGCAAGCTAAGTGCACTAGCATAAGCCTATAGCTGCTCTAG
>NZ_JACJOV010000037.1:0-55333 GCF_014695745.1 Leptolyngbya sp. FACHB-671
CCTGTAGCTCAATGACTTTTCCCCACATAGTCTTCAAGTGTGAGTGCTTACTTTTACTATCCATTTGTCCCCAACTTACAGAATGCAATTGGTGCCGGTTCTACACCCATTCCCATCCAACGCAGAGATACCTATATAGCTGGAGAATTTTTTTGTAGGATTGCCGGCACTAACGGCTACCGAAGGTAAGGTCAATCAGCTACGGGTTCATCAATCACCCAAACCCAGCACATCCCTACACTTCAAGCCGGCACATGAATGTAACGTTATTTGTACTTTTGCTTCAAAAATTTCTGTACTGTCCGGATGCCTAATTGAATTCAAAAATAGTTAATGTAAATTCTGGATTGTCAAGAGTTGGAGCATCAAGGTACAACGGATAAAAAAACGCTCTCCCCTATCTAACACCGGAGAATGAATATGTACAAAATTAGCGGGAAGGTTCTAGTTAAGGAAACTGGAGCAGGTATTGCCGATTTACAAGTTGTTATCTACGATGTGGATAATCAAGAGCAGTTTAATTCTGGTAAAGAACCTGGAGAGTTCTTTAGTAACTCAAAATCTCCAGAGCCTAAGTTGTTTTGGCAAGCTTTTCCTGGAGACCGTCTTGGTTCAGTTCTAACTGACGAGAAGGGAAAGTTTGAACTAACTTTTGACGCCGAGGATTTTCAAGCTCGTGAGCAGGTTAAGCGCCCCGATTTAGTGTTGTATGTCATAGCCCCAGAAGACACTCAAATTAACGAGAAAGGCGAAGTTGTTCCTTACCCAGACTTGACTCAGAAGCGAGTTTTGCACACATCTTATGATATTGTTGTCAATTCTGGCAAAACAGAAGAGTACATTATTCGGCTATCCAAGCCATTGCTAGATCGATTTTCTCTCGTGTATCAAGATCAAAATCAAACTAACTCGCAGCCATCTCAACTAATCGATTCGTTAGAAGAAACACGACAGCTAGAAACAGCTCTTCTTCAACACGAAAGAAAGTATGTTCAAAGCAATGTAGAACAAGAGCGGAAACGTGCTGAATCTGCTAAGAAGTTTATTGCAAATTTTACAGCTATACCATCACAGTTTCGTCAAAATCCTTTATTTATTGGAGAAGCGAAGGCTCGTAATGCAGCTCCGAAACAGATGGCTGCATTAATAGAAGCGAGAAATTTAGGATTAAAGCATTTAAAAGCTTACAAAGAGCGTTTCAATCCCCAACTTCAAGTTTATCTAACGGATAGAAAGCTGGCAGATCTACAAAGACGCGGCATTCTCAGACTTGATGGAAATAACTACTTTATCGATTCAGTTTGTTCCCTCCTCAGCAGCAACATTAGTGGTGTGGCGCTTCAGCGAGTTAGGGAATTATTTGAAAGGAAAATTGAGGAACCGGATATTCCTACAGAAAATGAAAATAATTCGACTATTACAAATGGCGATAGTACCTCTACCGACACAGAGTTATCACCAGCAGAACAAATCCGGCAGCGAGTTTTGGGGCAAATTCAGCACTTAGAAACACCAAGTCTTGCAAAAAATTCAAAAGGGGTGATGAACAATCTGCTGGAAATGCTTCAGGAACTAAAAGCCCAAGCTCAAGGACCGGCTGATGTGGCAGCACTAAAAGATTTTCACTCTTTACAAATCGCTTTTCCTCACGTGTGGGCAGAAGCCTTTAATAAAAAGCTTCGCAAGGATGTAGAGACACTGTACCACGAGAGGATGAAATTACACGAAGATTATGGTGTTAGTTTGCCGCCTCTAGAAGCAATCAATGAAGTCAATGAACTTCGAGATTTTTTGAATCAAACCAGAGAAGATTTATCTTATATGGCAACGTCACCAGTTCCCTTGGATGTTGCTAGCACTTTCCCTGAAGTAGACATCAGCACATGGAATTCACTATCAACTGCACAACAACGCAGACTTAAACAATTAGCTAGTGAAGCTATCACTCCAGAAAAAATCACAGAATTGTTACAGTCTACAATCTTATTTGTTCGTTTTTTTTGGAGCGCTTGCTGAAAAAAATAGGCAGGAAGGGCTGAGGATTATTAGGAATCCTCAAGGTAAATTAGGGAGGGCACAACGCCTTATCCTAGAAATGGGAGAAATGTTGGCCGAACCCTACGCTTTCCAATATTTTGCCCCCAATTCGGTTAATTTTGGTTTATTGGTGACCTATCGGCAGGAATGGGTTCCAGAAACTTACCAGGTCGGGGATCTAGTAGCAACTATTCCTCTGGCACCGAGTGAAACACGGAAATTTACGACAAAACGGGTGGTTAAAACCAGTCGTTCTCAAAAAGAAATTGAGAAGTCTCTATCGAGCCGTCAGGAAGAGTTTCAGCAGACTCGGCGTGCAGAAGATGAAATTCTAAATCGGGCACAGGTTTCAACAAATTTCCAGATGATCGCGCAAGGTTCGCTCAATTTTGGCATTGGAGAAATTGGCGGTAGTACCCAATTTGCACTGAATCAATCTCAGGAGTCATCTCGCATCAAGAAATCTTTCCATGAGGCGGTGATGAAAGCTTCTTATGAATATAAAAGCGAGCATTCTATAGAAGTAGAAACTACTTCTGAGCAGGAAATCGAATCAACAACTTCTGGTGAGCTGAGTAATCCAAATAACGAAATTACTGTTACATACCTCTTATATGAACTGGAGCGACGCTATCGTGTAAGAGAAAAGCTGCATCGCCTAACTCCTGTTATTTTGGTAGCTCAAGATATTCCAGCTCCTCAAGAAATTGATGAGGACTGGTTGTTAGCACATGAATGGATTCTGCGACGGGTGCTGCTAGATGACTCGCTGCAACCTGCTTTGGATTATCTATCTAACGAGTTTGTTGGTAATGAATTATCTCTGGAGATTAAACAAAATAATTGGAAAGCTCAGAAAGATTTGGTAGACAGAGTAGAAACTGAAGCTCAGAACTTCTTAAACCAGCGCGATCAGTTGCGTCAAGTGCTAGCAAGCTTGACCGAAAGGGCAGAAATAGGGAAAGCTGAAGGAATGGACGATCTTCAAAGAGGTTTCTTTAATGTCTTCACAGGTGGATTGTCTGAAGTATTCGGTGGCTTATTTGGAGATGCCAGTCCTGGAGAACGACTTGAAGCTGCTCGTAAAGCCGCAGAAATGAGGCTGGAATATCTCTCTGAATCTCTTGGAGATGCACAACAAAAGCTATCCCGTGCTGCTGAGGCTTTAAACCAGGCAACAAGTCAATATACAAGGGCATTGGAAGAGCAATCAAACAAGCGGACTGCCATAGATCAGCTTCGAGTGCATATCAAGCAGAACATTCTCTACTATATGCAAGCGATTTGGGATCATGAACCTCCCGATCAGCGATTCTTTCGCCTCTACCACATCAAAGTTGAGTTACCGGGTTCAGCAACCCAAGTTTGCAGAATGCGACTTGCCACACCTGAAGAAATTGAGCGAGGTATTCCTGGGATACGGCGAGAAGGACAGCAATACATTATCGAGTGCGAAACCCCTGTTCCCCCCTCTCTAGACAACTCCATCACCAAAACACTTATAGAAATTGCCGATTTGGATAAGCCATTGGGCTACAAAGGCAACTATATGATTTTCCCGTTGAAGGAATGTACTTATCTAACAGACTTTATGATGCAGGAGTACATTGACGACTATTTCGGTCTTCGTGACCCAGATGAAGCCGGAAACTTTACGACAGAGGAATTGTTAAAGTATGCAGAACAGGTGAGGAAAGACCTGACAGAGGAAGAGCGGAGAGCTTTGGAGCAGATAATTACAGAGCGCTTAACGAATCCTCGTCGTGATTCTGATACAGTCATTGTTCCCACCGGACAACTATTTGTTGAAGCCCTACCTGGTGCCCATTCATTATTGGAACCCTTCAAGATGCTGCATCGAAGCTTGGATGTTGCCAAAGTAGAGGCAGAAGTCAGAGAAATGAATTTGGAAAACCTACGTCGGGCTGCTCGATTGATTGAGGGTGAACACGAAGAGCCTGAAATTGACAAGAAAATTGTCTTTGAGGGGAATGGTTCAGGCGTAATCGTTCCACCAGAAGCGTAGATCAATGGAGTTTTAATTACGATGAGTGTCAGACAACGCCGAGATCAACGTATGACCGGAGATTCTGCTCCGCCAATTCAGCGCACTGGGGCAGAGCGACACGCACTGTTAGAAAGACTAGAGCGATTGCGTACACCACAAGAACCACAAGTCGAGTGGCTTGATCGAGGTACTGAAGGGCAACGAGGAATTGAATCTACTCAAACTCCTCTACCCAGGAGGAGAGACTCTCAACATACTAATCCGCCCCCAACTCGAACATATCCTACCTACACACTTCCAAGGCCGGCAATTTCAGAAGCAGAAAGGCACGAGATCGTCGAACGCGAACGCGCAAGCCCTCCCCAGTTATCTGGTGGAGTTGAATGGTTACCCCCTGCGACTACAGGCAATTCTTCAGGTTCTCTAGAAACAAGACTTCAGGAACAGCAAGGAGAAATTGAGGAATTACAACGACAATATGCAAGAGGAATTCAAGACAGAGCAACTCCAGATCGCGAGCTTCCTCCTGCCGTAATTCGTCGTGTGCCTTCTCCTGAAACCTCGGCAAGCCAGACTGCCCCACAGTCTAATACACCTGAAGTCCATTCCCAGAGCGCAGGCAACTATCAAAGACAGCTTCATGAATTAGAATCTCGTTTAGAAGATTTGCATCGGAGTATTCAGCAAGGCACTACAGACGGTACAGGTGATCCAGAGCTAGAGCGTACGCGCTCCCGCACCGACCCAACTTACAGACCTCCCATGCCAGAGCGATCAAGCGGAGATGCACTCCATAGGGGTTTACCAAGAACAGATATTCCATTGCCCCTCACTTTATCTGAAGTGAGGGACTCGGAGGATCGCAGCACAGGAGAACACAGAGGAACCGAATCAGAGCAGGTAGGTTTCTCTGAGGAAAGAGTGAGAGAACCAATAATTTATGATCCTGAATTGCGTATGTATGGAACTGCTGCTGAAGTTGAAGCCCGTTATCGTGAAATTGAGGCTGATATACACTATCGACGTGAAGAACGAGAACGTCACTTTCAGGCTTTGCGTCGAAGATCACCTTCAGAATTCCGTCGCATTAGAGAACAATTAACCGTTGATGAACAGAGGGCAGCTAGTAGTTATATAAGATTGCAAGGATTACTTGCTGATACTTCCCTTGTAGAACGTGAGCGCAGAGATTTAACTTATAGAACAGATTTCCTGATTCGCAGAACGTTTACCCCACGAGTACACGAGCTAATTATATGGTGGGAAATTTTAGAATATGGTCCCGAAGAGGCAGAACGCCGTTCAAGGGCACGGGCGATAGCTATTTACATGGAACAAAGATATGGGGCGGTTGATATTGATTTCGCTGCTCATGCACGACAACGACTGGCAGGGTTGGAAGCAGCTAGGAGTGGAATTTTCGGAGCAATAGGAGCAGGAGTTGGCTCCATTGTTCAAGATTTACAAGGGGGAAGGTTTGATCCGGAAGATCACACTGCCGATCGTCTAGCTCAGCTTGGTAGTATATTAGATAGTCTGCTAGAGGGAGTTGCTCCGATAGCAGAAGGCATATCTCGTCATGCAGAGTTACGACGTATACCTGAAAGAGAATTAAATTCGTTACCTACGTTGCCACCTGAGCCTCCGACATTAGTAATTCCTCAACAATCAGCTAGATCTTCTGGTACACCTGAGCAACGTGGAATCAGAGAGCGATTGGGTGGTGAATCAAGTCGCCGTACACCAGAACGTGCTGCTCGCAGACACACTGCAAGTGATTCTGCTAGGACGAGAACGCGATCTAGACACAGAGAAGCTAGTAGGTCACGATCTCGTGAAGAACATGGCAGATTACCGGAAATTCAAAACCCACAAGAGATCCCTCTCCAGATTGGAACAGAACCAAGACCACAAGTCCAGCAGCTAAGAGGTGTGCGTTATGGGGATTTGCCACCAAGAATTCTCACAGGAGACACTGCTAGAACTGGTGGCATCAGCCGTGTTGCTGCTGGTGAACTGATAGACGAGGGACGTGCAGTATTCGTAGTAGTTGAAGGCCGTGTTTTTCCAAGACTTGAACATGGTTTTGGCAGACTGATGGAGTTCAATCGGGATAGCCGTCTCAGACGACCATCATCTTTGACGGTAGAAGGAACATCTCTAGCTGACTACGAATATAGTCACCTTTGGGGACCACGCTGGGGGGATGAGGCACGGGATGGAATTATGCTCGCTCCTAGGCAACTCAATCAGGTATTTCAAAATCATGGAGTTGAGACAACAATTGACAGAATTGCTGCTCTTGCAAATGCTCTTGGTGGCACGGTTCACGTAGTTGCTCGTGCAAGAAGTTTTCCCCGTGACAGAATGAGAAGCTTACGAGGACGGGAATTTTTACTTCGAGAGGTTGAGTACGAAGTTAGTGTAGATATCCCAGGAATCACTAATGGACGAGAGAATGTTTTCAGAGCATCTATAGAAGTAGATCATCCCTCTACTGGTGGGCAAGTTCATAATCCTGAAGTAACAAGGATGGGAGCTTACTATAGCCTATTCAGCCATTAACTATTGATATTCAAGGAGCCACTTAGTTCGCATATCTTGAGTTCCATCATTAATAGGTCTACCAGTTTTCCTAGACGGATAACAAGGAAGCTGAAACCGTGACAGAGAAAGGATGAGAGCTTGGCGAGCAAAAAAAAGATGGGTCGGCGTGATTGTACTCCTCAAGTATGCTACTAAGTGCTAAGAAAGGCCATCAGTAACACATCTTCACCCCCACCCTCGTAACAACTGATGGCACACTTCTAGGCTAAAATATGCTATCAACACAAACGTCGGCATATCAATGGCCACAGAAAACCAACGAATTGTGGGCTATTTGCCCCAGGACTATTACGCCCAACTGCGCGAGTACATGGAGCGGGAACACATCAGCGAGAGTGCGGCACTGGTGCGAATGGTGAAGCAATTCTTTGACACACCCAACGCACACCCGGATGTAGAAGCGGAAGTAACCGCATTGAAAACCCAAATGCAGCAAGTGCTTTCGAGGATCGGCGTTTTGGAGCAACTCGCACAAACTCGCCCAGCACAGCGCAAAGGGAGCGCATCCCAACCTCATCCCATGTTGCAATCCCTTAGCCGTGAGGAACTTGCACGCAGAATGGGGGTGAGTTCAGAAATGCTGTTAGAGGTGGCAAGCAAAGGAGAAACTGAATTTCAGCAATGGTGCAGACATCGAGATCCGGGCAAACGACTTTGGAGACGGGTTGGAGAACTGTTTCATCCCGTGGAAGAGTGAAGTCTAAGCTGGGATTTTGTGGGCAGTCAACTATGTAATTGTGTAAAAATGACTTTCTAGAATTGTATTTCTAATAAGCCATGAACCCGTTGGTGTTGGCTCAATCCTCTGCACTGCTCCTGGTTGCGCCAATGCCGCTGACGCTGCATCCTGCGGCGGTGTATTTGCGTTCCCTCAGTGCCGGTTCTCGTCCCACGATGCGGCAATCCCTCGATGCGATTGCGGCGATGCTCACCAATGGCGAATGTGATGTGATGACGCTCAACTGGGCAGCACTGGAGTACCAGCACACCGCAGCCGTTCAGGCAGCACTACTAGAAAAGCACAGCCCGACGACGGTTAAAAAAATGATGTCAGCACTGCGTCGGGTATTGAAGGAAGCCACTCGATTGAAGCTGATGAATTCTGACAGTTACACAACAGCGATTGATTTACCCAAAATCAAAGACACTCGTAAACTCAGAGGTCGCGCCTTAACCAGTGTTGAGATTGCATCCTTAATGAAAGTCTGCATCCATGATCCTTCACTGCAAGGGATTCGAGATGCGGCACTCATCGCTATCCTGCGCGGAGCCGGGTTGAGACGGGCAGAAGTGGTGAAGCTGGAACTGAGAGATTTCAATCCCAAAACCGGCGCTTTAGAAGTTCGCCAGGGCAAGGGAGGGAAAGACAGAACGGCGTACTTGCCCGAAGGGGCGCTGTCCCGCTTGGACAACTGGCTCTCTCATCGCGGCGGCAAGCCGGGGCCGTTGCTGTGTCCCATCCACAAAAGCGGCAGGATTGAATGGCGGCACATGACTCCCCAGGCGGTGTTACTGATCTTGCAAAAACGTGCGGCGGAAGCTGGAGTCGAGCAATTTTCTCCCCATGATTTTCGTCGGACATTTTGCTCTGACTTGCTAGATGCGGGAGTCGATATCGTCACCGTGCAAAAACTCGCGGGCCACGCTTCGCCCGTCACCACCGCGAAGTACGACCGACGGGGAGAAGAAACCAAGCGCAAGGCAGTGCAACGGTTAAGTTTTTAAAAGTTTGAGGCCGGCATCAACATCATGCTGCTTCCGAATCAGGGGGTGAACTTTTGTCATAGAACTGATAAGGACGGCTCCGTAGGTGCGTAAATTTTCGCAGGGGCGAGCGCTTGCGGGCTTAAATCTAGCGAGGCGGTCGCCAGCCGCTAGGTATTGAGCTAAATCAGCGCGAAGCTATCTTTGAGGCGTTGTAAGATGGCAGGTTTAAAGGTATTGAGTATGCAGTCATTCTCAACGCACGATGCAGCTCATCTGCGTTAAAATTTCGCTCTTCCAGAACCAACCAGGAGATCCGCACGACCAGAGAGATCGTCTCGAATCAAATTACAAGCTATGAAGTTCCCCATTTTTTATTCCGAGCAATTCTTGCAGCATGAAACTGGGTATCTGCATCCGGAGCAACCAGAACGACTCGGAGCCATCGTTGATTGTTTAAAAAGCTCCGACCTTGCAGAGCGCCTCCAATGGCTCAGTCCCTCAACAACACGAGACATTATCAAAGAAATTCAACGAGTCCATTCCCCCGAATACCTCGAAACTGTTCGCGCCTATGCCGAACGAGGCTGGGGGTGTTTTGAGTCCACGCAAATTTCTCCTCAAAGTTTTGAAGTGGCTTGCCTTGCAGCCAGTGCCTGGTTAGATGGTGTTGATCAGGTTCGAGAGTCAGGGCAGCCCTGTTTCGTATTAGCTAGACCCCCCGGACATCATGCCCTCAAAGATGAAGGAATGGGATTTTGTATTTTTTGTCATGCAGCGATTGCAGCCCTCTATGCCCTGGATGTTGAAGGCATCAACCGGGTCGGTATTCTGGATTGGGACGTACATCACGGTAATGGCACCCAAGCAGTGGTCGAACAATACCCAAATCTGGCATTTTGTTCTATCCATCAATCTCCGGGGTATCCCCGCACGGGACGGGCGGACGAGCAGGGCAAGTTTAACAACATCTTAAATTTGCCGATCGCGCCAGAAAGTACGATTGAGGTCTATCAAGAGTTGTTTGAGGAAAAGATACTATCGTTTTTTCGCTCTTTCCAACCCGATTTATTGATTGTCAGCGCTGGCTATGACGCTAACCAGGTCGATTTACTTTCTAAAATTAATTTACAACCGCACGATTATGCCATTTTGACTCAGTATTCCCTAGCAATTACACCCCGAGTTTTATTTGGCTTAGAGGGAGGTTACGAGTTAGAAAGTCTTTCCCTCTCGGTTCTGGAAACCGTCAAACAATGTTTGTCATAATTTGACCCAAATCTTCAGTTTTTTGGCAGCTAAATTTTTCCTCTGGGACTCGGTTTCTTCCTTCCTATCGGGACTTAGACATTTTCTCGCCCCTAAAGGGGCTTAAAACCCCTTGGAGCAAGGAAAAGAGGTCGATCTCTAAAATGCCTGAAACCCTTTTAAATACTAGGTTTATACCTATTCGAGCTGAAAGTCTTTCTTTAGCTAGGTTTAAAGCCATTTTTGGCTCAGTTTTTGTCTAAGTCCCGTTAACAGACCTGAGCGCGTTGCCGGCAACAATGCTGTGGGTCATCCTAATACGGACGACCATCTTTGTGCATTACTATCCATTCGCGATTGGCGGATTGAATTACTTTGAGGTCATCATTGGGATACACAACTTCATCTCCTGCTGTGCGATCACCCATTTCCAGGTAAATCACGGTTTCTTGCGTTCGATTCACTAATTGATGAGCAATCCCCGTACCCGCTTTGAATCCATAGCAATCCCCTGGGGCGAGCGGTAATTCTTGTTCTGCCAACACCAGTGTTGGGTTTCCCTCCAGAATATAGATGAATTCATCCTGCTTAGAGTGACTATGAGCGAGGGCAGACACGGCACCAGGTGAAAGATGGGTCAGATTGACTCCAAACTGAGTCAGCCCGAAGCACTCGCCCAATTTGCGTTTTAATCGCCCTTTAACCTGCGCGGCATAGGGTTCTGGATAAATGGTTTTGCCACTTGCTGCTGGAACAGATTGGGCAGAAATGGGTGGTTGATTCATACAATCGTTTCCTAATTGCTATTACGTCAATCGAAATATCTTCTTATCAAGATCCACCCTTGTGCCCAACCTTCGCTATAAGGTTTGAGATTAGGGTATCTTGGCGGAATATTGTCTCCACTTTTATCGGCAGCCCTCTACGCATTTATGCCATCGTCATAACCCATTTTCCACCAACAACCAAAACTGTAGTTCCAGCCTTCCATATAAGATTTGTTATTGGGGTGTTTGGGAGTAGTGTTCTGAGTAAGAGGCATACTCTGGCAATCCTCATAGCCCATTTTTCGCTAGTAATCGTCGCTGTATTCTTTTTGTTCAGGTTGTTCAGATTGCGAATGACTCATTACTTTTTCACCCGCCATTCACTCTCTCTATTAAATGTCACACAAGCCTAATTCAGAAATTGTTCGTAAATGGCTCACATAATGAAGATTATTGGACTTGTTTCAGTCAGCTTAGCTTGGGCGATGTTGAGTTTTGCACTCAAGGCTGAACCAACAAAGTTGGAACTGGCTCAGTCGCCCACTGTGCCGCATCTGCCCCCTCCAGTCTCACCGCCTATTGTGCCTCTTGGGCTGCCGCACCGACCAACAATTCCTCTAGCGCCTCTCAATAAGTATCTTTTTGGTTCATTGTGGGATCTGGTGAGAGAGCCGGCGACGACTGAGCCGATAGCTGCCGCAGATCAAGCCTTTGGGTCGATTTGGCAACAGGCTTTTGCTCTTGAGGAAAATTCGCCTCAGTTTTCAACTGGGGTGCTGAACCTTCTGCAATCTCTCACTCCCATCCAGCAGCAGTATCAAGCGAGTGGGGATCGTTGGGGGGAATTGAAAATGCTGGAAGTCTCACTGAAGCTGCACTATCTGACTTGTCAGGATGAACGAACGCTCTCTATTGCCCAAGATGGTGTAGCAATGGCAGCAGCAACGGGTGATGGGCATATCAAAAAACAATGGTCAAATATTCTTAGCCAAATTTATAGGGCGATGGGAGAAGCAAACAAAGCTATCGAGACTCAAAAACTGATGCTAGACTCTTTTCGCACTCCCGATGGCAACCTCACCTTTTTTAAAGCGTATGACTTGGTTGACTTGGGCAATCTCTACCGTTCGGTTGGACGCTACGAGGAAGCCATCGCGGCTTACGTCGAAGCCTTTGAGAGCGCAGATCGGCCTCCTGCAGAGCGCAGTTTAGATGTGTATTATGCGGCTGGGCATACCTTTAAGCAGGCTGCCATTGAGGAACTGATCTCACTTCATGAGCTTTTGGGTAATGCAAAGCAGGTTGAATATTGGATTCAACAGCGAGAGCAAGCCAAGCAAGTCTATGAACAACTTAGTCGAGCTTCCGACTTACTTTGGGGTCACTTAATTGAGGATGGTGCGGAGAAGATGTCGCCGACTCAAAGAAAACCTATGGTTGAAGAAGCTTTGCAGATTTATAGACAGCTTGACTATCCCTGGGGGGAAAGCGATGCCTTGGTTGCCCTCAGTGAAGTCAATCTGGCACTAAAAGACTATTCACAAGCGATTGCAAATGGGGAAGCAGCGCTAGAGATGGTAAGGAGTTTGAGAGATTCACGCAGTCAGGAATCTTTAATACAGACTTTGGTTCAGGCTTATCTTGCTGTTGGGCAGGATAGTCAGGCACAGGTTATCCAGAGAGACTATGAGCAGTTCTCAGCAAGACAACGTTCTTCTCACCTTGCTAGACCCCGCTTTTCTTATGGATTTGCAATGGGTGCTAGCTACGAAATGCTGCCGGTTTTGCATCAGGAAAGACACTGTTTTGGGGAGCGATGAAACACTCCCTGTTTGGGTAAAGTTAGGTTATTCCTTAGCGATAAAGATTTGTTGGGCTGTCAAGTTCAACTCTGGGAATGTTAAGCGAGGGAAAGACCGAATGGTTTACGTGCCAGAGGGTGCGATCTCTTTGCTCGAACAATGGTTGGCGACTAGAGATAAGGAACCAGAACACTCATCTATCCGATTCACAAAGGGGGACAGGTGCATCTGCAGCAGATGACCTCTGGTGCAGTTTTGAAGATTGTTCGTCGGCTTGCTGAACAAGCCCAGATTGATTCATTAATGCCCGGAGCCAATTTGAGTGCGTAATCGCTGTAACCCACATCATGAATCTAGGCTAGGTCTTGCTTATACCACTCTCCTTTGCACAAAGGACTGACTAACATAACATTTGAAATCACCGGCTCCCGAAAGCACTTCGGTGAATTGAACACTTAGAGATAAAGAGACACAGAATCTGCTCTTGAAACAAGTTGATACCCCGCATCTGCCGGTGAAACGACTGAAATAAACATCAATGGCTCATCGGTGTTATTGAAGACTCCATGCACACATTCGCTATAAGCGACCACTACATCCCCTGCTGTGATTGACTTCGTAGTCCCAACTTGATCCAGATAATATTCCCCACTGCCGGACAGAATTGTCCAAGTATCTTGCCCATTAGGATGGATGTGGGCGCTGATTTCCTGACCTGGCTTGATGTACCAGGCGACAACAACAGCATCCTGAGATTCTGTAATCACCGCACGAATTGGCTCCCCGTCTACCGGCTGAAAAAAGTTAGAACTCTTGAAAATCCTTGGCGCACCTATCTTGATTCTTCATCCCGATTAGTAATCAACAACACCAACTAAAACATTGAGGTGTTATTGTCTCACTGATCCGTTTGAGGAATTGTCTGTCCAATTACCCTAGCGCACTTGTTGAAAAATTCATTTTTTGACAAATCAGCTCAGCGCGTTTGAAACTAAGGGGATGGAATTATAGCCGTGCGGCGCGTGAGCGAATTCATCCTCTCGTTTAGCAGGTGGTCAGATATCACTTATTTGGACAAAGCGCTGCGTCTTATGAACAGCATTATATTTGCTGGTGAGAACCGTCTCAGGCGAACTCACTAAATGTTTGTAGCTGAACCTGTGAAAATTTTACAACTCCACTAACTCACCCAAGCGTAGCGATTAAGCCGGCACCCAACATCGCCCTATATCTATATCTATATAAGGAGTCAGACCTAGCGCATCTACAGTGACAGCTAATAGCTTGGGCAGAATGTAAGCCGGCACTTCTGCCAAAATTGCTCGAAATACTTTGCCTCCGTACCCTTCGAGTAGACTTACTAAATCCTGCGCCACTTCGTCAGGACTGGAATCACCGGCATCTAAATCCGCAATCATTGCCGACATCAAAATTTGGGCAATAGCCAGTGTCTCTTCATCCAGTTCTTGCTTGTCAACTTTTCCTTCTATAACTTCTATAAGAAAAAGTTGACAGCGCTTTAACGCACTGAACCCCCCAGGCACTATGGATTTTGCAGCTTTACTCACAGCTTGGCGGGTAATACCTAATTGAGAGGCTACAGTCTCGCAAGTCGGTGTGATACCGTCTTTAAAAGAAGCCCACATCACCTCAGCAATCGCACGCGCCGTCTGCACGCCCTTTTTAGCCGCTGCCGGTGTGATGTCATAGGCATCAACGATATTGACTGTCGCGCCAGGGAAAAACTCTTGCAGCAGAGTCGGCATTTGTCCACCGCGTCGCCCTAAGAGATAAACAGTTTTGGGGCAATCTGGGGTGAGATGTGCCCTAGCACGCCCAACCAGTTGCAAATCCTCGCTTGCCACTTGCCGGTTCACCCAAGCGCCAAACTTGCCCCCAAAATGGGTCGGATGGGTTGAAATGCCGGTGAGGGCTTGATACTGCTGAGCCAAGGCGTTGAGGTTTGCTAAAGGTTTTCCAATCGCAACAATGACATCACAATCTGCAAAAGCGTTACTACCCCGGTTGTCAACAAACCAATGGCCGATAACATCAGCCGAATAGTTGTGAACTTTATTTTTAAAGTCAAGAATGCCTACTTTTTGGCCGGGATGTTTGGCTTTGATGCTATCAACAGCGGCGGCAATTCGGTTTTGCTCAGCGTAGATGCTACTAACTTTCTCGTTTTGAGTATTATGAGTGTCCCGCTGTTGCGAGCAAGCACCAATGTCATTAATTAAATTGATAGTGAGGTTTGAGAAAGCTTTTTCAGCAATCTCCTGTTCTACTTCTAAAATTGTATCAGGGTCAAGATTAACTCGTAAGCATAAATCAGACTTAGACATTGTGGCGTCAAGAAAGACTTTAAACCCAAACCCCTGAATAACATGGCGGTGTCGATTGTAGCGCCGACTAATTGCCACTCGCCCATCTGCATAAAAAGTGATATGAGCGTAGCGGTCTTTGCCAGTTAAGATGTTAACAATTTGACTAAACCATTTGACAAAAAATTTCTCGCTGATTTGGGTCTGCTTTTGTGCCGGTGAAAGATGGCCTGATAGAATTTCATGTAAATTGCCTTGCAGTACCTCATCGCATTGAGTCGCCAATTCCCACAAACTAGGCGTTGCCCAAACATCAGGAGCATTAAGCCAGTCCGTATCAACCTGATATAAATCTTTAGCTAGTAGTTTTATGGCATCTACATGAGGTAAGCCAAAACGAGGATTGATTTCGGCGCGGTTGATTTTATCAGCCCAGTCAATGACAATGGGATAGATTAATTCGTAAAGGGAAGGGTTTTGCTGATAAATCGCTCGACAACTGGCTAGCATTTCCTCCCAGCTAAAGGTGACAGTTTTGTTGATAGAAAGGGTCTTACTTGCCTCATCAATAATGCCGATATCCGTATTTTTTGGAGTGGGCATTTGATCTGGATGCGCCCTTAAAAAATTCTCATTTTCTAATTGTTGAGAGCGGGTGTTTAAGAATTCGCAATTAGCAAATAAAGGACAAGATTCGCAGATGGCAGAATTCTTCCCTCCATGTGCTACAAATCCTTTCCCCTGGCTCAAAAGATGAAAAGTTTCAGTTTCGGGACAGTTGCTGGGGATGTCAGGAGTTTCGCCCTTCGCCCTGCGAATATATGGATTGCCAAGCGCGGTGTGGTGTGAATGGTCGTAGACTTGTCCGTTGTGTCGGGGTACGAGCCTTGTAAATTCTCTCTCGACACTAGCAGTGGTCGGATTTTCCGCATCCGCAGAAAGGTAAAAAACCCGATTAAATTGGCTGTCAAATTTTCCCAAGCTAATATTGCCGGCATCATGGGATTTGCCAAAGCCGGTGAGGCTGCGATCATAAACACTCCCCCATCCTTTCTTTTGGGCTTCAGCCCAGACATTGAGGCGTTCACCGTTACTGTAGGTAATCTTAGGCCGGCCTAAGATTACCCATTCTTTAGGGGTTGGGAGATGTCCTGGTTCATAAGTTAGACGTAATTTGCCAGCCACTAAACGTAAATACTTTGCCCAAGGTGCCAGCACAATCGCGTTTGATGTTTTTTCTGTGGCTGGCAATATTGGCTGCTCATTGCAGCGCTTGCTGTTATAGGCATTCCAAAACTTCTGTGTTTTGCGTGTAATTTTCCGCAAAAAGCTTGATAGCTGTTTGCCTAAATATCCTCGCTGCTGATCCAATCCAAATTGTTCAAGCCATTGTTGCCGGCTGACGGTTGCCGACTTGGGTTTATGTGTCGGCTGATTTTGGCGGCACTGGTAGGCTCCGATGCACGCTTTTAGGGATTCATCGGGAAGGCTGGCTGAGGGGGTGCCACGGCTCGCTGAACGCCAAATCCGCTCGATGTCGCGTGAGGGGAGGGGAGGAGTACACTGGCTGCAATATTCCTCGAAAAGTTGGCGGGGATCGCAGGTGAAGTGAATCCCCAAGGTGAGAAGCTGGTTGGCTGTGCCGATTAAGTTTCGAGCCAGCTTATAGCCGGCATTGTCGCGGTTGCCCTCGCCAGCACCCGCTGCTATGAGTGCGCGGTCGTCTTTGGAAAGGCAAACTTTCAGCGGGATGGTTGAGCCGTCGTAAGCAAACTCATGCTCAATCGGCTTGTTGTATTGAGATTTAGGGATCAGGTCGGATTCTGACTTTTGCAGAATTGCCGAAGTCTCTTCCTTTTCTCGTTTGGCCTTTTGCCACTGTCGCCACCGCTCATTACTGAGGTTGTGTGGGAATAAGCCGGTGGAGTCGAGCGCGACTTCAAAATCTTCTGGTGAGTAAGTGGCATTGCGCCACTGCTCTAGGGTGATTTGTGCCGGCTCGCTTAGTTTGCCATCAATAAGTTTGCGCCGTACCAGTCCAGGTAAACGCATCGCACGGGCGGCATTGCAGATGGCGGGGTCTGAGTTCTGGATGACTGCAAGTTTGCGGTTAAGTCTGAGCCAGTGCTTCGGGTCAATTTTTTTCTCAAGACGGAAATAAACGTGCAGGGATTTGCCGCCGGTGAATACGACGGCTGCCGGCTCTAATCCGGTGCGCTCTTGCAGCTGATTGAGGGCTTCCCACTGTTGGTTCAGGGGCAAGTCGTCAATTTCATAAAAAACAAGATGGGTGCCGGTGACATGAGCGTTACTAATGCCGCCCTGTGGCTGATTAGGGTAGAAGTAAATCGTTGCGCCGGCGTGACTTAAATCTAGAGCGTGAGCGAAGCCGTCAGTGTAATGTTTGTCGGTGGGCTTCCAGATTGAGTTGCCGTTCTCATCGCTGCCAGCGTATTCGCAGAGCGCAAGAGATAGGCCGGTACTGGTGACAGTGCCGGTGTAGAGGTAATTTACTGGATCGCCATTTTTCTTTGTTGCCCACCAGGTTGGGGGTGAGGTTTGAAAATCCCATGAAGCTTTGAGCCAGATTTCGCCGGTGAAATCAATAGCTTGTAGAAATTGGGTGAGGGCTTCCTTGCTGTGTAGTGTTTTCATTTGGCACCCCCAGCAATGGAGCGCTTTGTTGCTGCAAGGATTTTTGCGCCGTCTGCCGGCTCTCCATCCACCAGTTGCCAGTTATCTCTGGCTAGCTGATCGCGTAGGCTCTGTATATCTTCAAGGGGAAGGGATATCGGCAGTTGGTAAGTCCCCATCTCTGGATAGCGGGTGATGGCGACGCTGCGGGCTGATGGGCACGGTGTATAGAAAAGTTCTTGGGAACTACGGTTCTCCCGTGAGGATTCCGTCTTATCTTGAGCTTCAGAATTCATGGATGAGGCACCTTAGTGATGGGGGGTGCCTTCTGCTTTTTCAAGGGCGGAGGGTATTCAAGAGGGGAAGAGATCAGCCCTTACCGTTGACATCTTTTCCACATCTAACTAAGCTTCTTCTTATAGATTTAATAAATTTGCGTACCTTTTGGAAGGCGCTAGCCCACTCCCTTGACAGGGGAGTGGGGATTTCGGGCGAAAAAGCTTTTGCAAGTGCAGAAAAGCCCCTAGCTGTTTTGCAGAAGGACGTTTCTTTTTCGGCTTCTTTTCCGGGGACTTAGTATCCCCGAATCTGGAGGTATTCTATAGGATCAGCGTGCAAGTTTGAGAAATTACTGGTTTTCCTGAAAACTTTTCGTCGATTGCCTCGCTAAACTGCGATTGTGAGGTTTGGCTTGCAGCAGCTCTCTACTATAAAGGCTACCCCTCTACATCCAAGCCACTAAGTCAGGTCTTTTAAAGACGGTAACTCGGTCGAGATTAGGGCGAATTGGCTGTTGCTTATCCTTTTTCTTGGCGTTGCTGTTCAGTTGGCTTGTCGGCTGATTGCGGCACAATGGTGGCAGTCATGTTGCTCACTAAGCGGTTCTCAATTTTGCTCATGTCAGCAACCAACAACCGCTCATACACATCAGGCTCAGCGTAGAGCGAGGAGTTGGAGAGCTACGAGCAAGAAGTGTTCTATCCTTGAGGCCATCGTTGCGATCAACCGCAACGATGGTCTCAAGGTAAACTACGGCAAGTTTGGTGCGGTTCTGAAATAATACTTAGTCTAAATGTGGTAAAAGATAAAAAATGGCTGGCGAATACGAAAAGGCAATCACAATTGAGAAAGCGATTCACCATATTGTGAACCGCAAGTATTTACTGCCTGCCATCCAGCACAAGGACACCTAGAGCAGTTTGCAAATTTGCACATTCTCCGACTATTATTCGTGGGTATCCCATCAACACCTTTATGTTTTGGGAAGTCAAAGATAGGGTATTTTTCTTACGATGAATCCCTAGTAAAAAAATTGAAAGTATGGTAGCAAGAAGGAACTCACCCACTGCAAGCTAACGTGTTGCGTCATAGGTCTTTACCCAATTCAGCAATGCCCTATCTCGATTGAGCCAACCTTCAAGAAACACGCGTTGATCCGGTTGTTGTTTCACACGTTGGTGTCTATAGGCCATACGCCGCTCTAGCGCCTTCTTTGCCGCTTCCCTAGGGTCATTAGGTAACTTTTCATTGAAATAGAAACGCCCAAAGTTTACAGATGTATCGAAGCATACATGGTTAAGCGGTGGGAGATATTGCCAGCACTTTTGAGCATCCCAATAAGAACGTCGATAAATTTGATGGATCTGGGCATCATTCAGATGACGCGGATCTGACACCCCGTATGTCCTTGGCCTTGGCTTGTGTAATGCCTTTAAACGTTCTGCCTCCCCTATCATTAGCATGATTAGAATAACCACCTTCCCACTGCAAGGTAAAGGCTAGAGCTTTCTCAAACTCTGCTGTTTGAAGCGGTGCATTGGATGGGTTAGAGTTGGTTGTGATGGTGTTAGATGAGGATGGAAAGACAAAGGGGATAAGGAAGAGATTGCTAATGGTGCCGGCACTAAGGAGAAAGGCAATCCATTGGGGTATAGACTTTGAGTAGGAGTCTGAATAAGTCTGCATCAATTACTGCCAAGGCAAACGACCATTTACGATTTGAAAGGCATAGGCAAGGGTAGGATTGACGTTTTCCCATTTACCAGTATTTGAGTTGTAATGTTGTTCTTCAAAGTGGAGATGAGGGGCGGTACTGGTTCCCGTGGAGCCGGTATAACCAATCACTGCATTGAGTGGGTAAGTGCCATCCTTGCAAGGTTCATCTAGATGGAAACTACGAAATCGTGTCCCCTTTGGTTCTTGAGGGGTGAGGATTGCACCAAAACCGGCACCACCTTTCTCCTCAAAGCAAATCACCAGAACTGGCCCTTTGAGTCCTGGGGCATATTGAGGTTTACGTCGTACAGAGATAGGTTTGCCGCTGTGGTCAATTCTTCCAGCTGCATCAATCCCCCGATGAGCACTATGCCGTTCTCCCGTCACTGGATGGAGGGTGCAATCTTGCTTATCTTTGCGAAGACATGGGAAATATATTCGTTCTCTCACCATAAACACATTGCCCAGACTGTCATGAGCTTTGACTGGTCTGAACCATTTGGCGAGTGCCGAT
Source organism: Leptolyngbya sp. FACHB-671 (assembly GCF_014695745.1). NCBI lineage: Bacteria > Bacillati > Cyanobacteriota > Cyanophyceae > Leptolyngbyales > Leptolyngbyaceae > Leptolyngbya > Leptolyngbya sp. FACHB-671. The sequence continues at coordinate 19,641 of NZ_JACJOV010000037.1, forward strand.
TCTTTCTCTAGTGAAAATGATTGAGATTGGTTGGACTGCTTAACATTCATCACCTTCGCCACTTGCTTCTGCCATTGTTTAACACCCGGCAGACTATCCCACCAATTACCAACAGTCGGCACATTAAGAATCAATGCACTCACTGCGATTACACCCACGCACCCCCAAGTGATGGGATGGTGTTTTGCTCTTTTATTAGCAATCAGATGACGGGAATCAAGGGGTAAGGAATGAGTGGGATGCGGGAAATATGAGGCAGGAAGAGAAGGAGACGGTGGGGTAAATGCAGCTCGAATTGAGTGGGCATCTCCTTCAATCGTGATTTTGATGGGGTGTTGAGAAGTCACAAGCAGTCTCCCATCTTGGCGAGTACGGTTTCGAGTGGATTCGTTGGTTTGTGACATCTCCCCTCTGGTGCCGATGTTGGTGTTGATGCCGACGTGGATGCAGGTATTGGTTCAGATTGAGTTTGTCCCTGAGCCAGCGGGAAGGAAGGCATTGCAATATTGCGGCTTCCAGGTTGTTTGAGTGCAACCAACACCAACATCAGCACAGCACAAGAAATGGTCACTTTAGAGGGAGGATAAGTTATGGCTTAACGTCCTGCCGTTGCTTGATAAACGGGTAGGATTGCACCCTTGCCAGTAACCCCAGGACGGGATTGGATACGAGAGGGATGGCTGGGAGTCAAACTATTCCCTGGCACATATTGGACTTGGATAGCTTCAGCAGAAGCCGTCCCTGCACCTGTGAGAATGGCTTTCCCAAATGTGCCAGTCCCATGTCCTAACGCATTGAAAAGTCTCATCTCTCCTGGGGCGCTAGCAGGAACGCGATAACCAACCGCTGCCGCCAACCCGCCTTGTGCGGCATTGGCTACTTTCTGACCACTCCAAGGAAAGACGTGCATTGCGCCCACAATCATGCAGACTGCACCCAAGGCAAAACCTACGCTGGCGAACAACCCTCGTTCATTACGAAAGGTACGTCTGGTAATGTGTTCAGCTTGCCTAGGAACATAAGTTGCCCCTTCAGTCATTCCTATGGTGAAGTTGCCCAATCCATTATCAAAATGCTGTCCTGCTTGATGGGCATAGTGTTGGAACCCTTGATTCGGGCGTTGATTATAGTTGTAATGCGTTTGAGTTTGGTAGGGCACAATTGCACCCCCGCTCGTGCCTTGTTGTGGACAATCAGGGCATTGTTCGGTTGCTTGTTGCATGGAATACTCCTTTGTCATCTGTCATCTACGCCTCCCTCATTGGGTGGCAATCGCACTCCCCGGACTCGAACCGGCATCCCTGTTATGTGGTTGTGATGGATGAATTGCCGATAAATTAACAGGATCTAGACCTGCTCTAGATAGAGTGCTTATTCGTTATCCAGATCAAAGTATTGAGTGAAGGATGATGAAAAGTCAGGATAGGTGAGATAGTCCTCGCTGAGATGGCTGACAACGAGTTCTGAGAAATCGTAATTAGGATTAGGTGTTCGCATCCATGAAGGAATACTGATGCGCTTACTTATCTCCTCTTCACCTTCAACCCATACCATTTGTGCCCAACCGGCACACCTTCTGCTACCTTGCACACTTTTATCCACAACCCATTGACAATAAAGGCGCACAATATCTCGCTTGATTGCTTTACTTTTCCCCCTCAATGCCTTTTCGCCGCCAATCATGGCTTGAGTGTCCCCGTGTCCTGCCATGCTCACACTCATGTTGACTTGGCGCAAAAACTGAGTGCAAATCTCCCAAAAGTCAACCATTAGTTCAGGGTCAATTTCGCTGATATGTCTGCCATAGTTGGAGATTTCATCAATGGTTAGATGGATGTGTGGTTTAGAGAAGGGATCAACATAATGGGGTTCTGGTTTACCTCTTTCAACAATGCGCCGTTTTGCTTCATTGACAAACATCCGAATGCCCAATGCTGCATTGCGGAAGTTCAATTCCCGACCAAATACTCTTAATCCTTTGAAATGAATTCCAGGTGCAAAGGGATTAACAAACCACACATGATGACCTTGTTTGATGTGTTCACCGATGAGGTAACACAATTTCTCAGTCTTGCCGCTTCCCTTGCCTCCAATGAGCTGCACTGCCCCCTGATCTGGAAGTTCTCTTACCTCATTGTATTCATCACTTTGTACAGGCAGTTCCCAAGGACATGGGGGTTGCGCTTGCAGGGATGAAGCTGCAACAAATGAAGGAGATGGAGTCGGAGGATTGGTATTAGAAGGAGGATTTTTGGGAGTAGAAGCAGTTGTCAAAGAGGAAGAATTTGCCGGAATAGAAGGAGTTGTTGGCGGAGTAACCGACTTGTCATCTTGGGTTGATGGTGTAGGTTTTTGAGTTGATTGAGAAGCTGAATAATCGGGATGATGGCTTTGTGGGAGCTGGAAACTTGGTGCAAGTTGAGAAGAATTTGTGCCAGTTGGTTGAGGTCGTTGTGTGGGATGAAATGGTTGTGGAGGTTGGAAGAACCGTTGAGATTGAGGTTGGATAAGTTGGAAAGGTTGAGAAGGGTGCGGTTGTTGCAGGTTGGGCACAGGTGACAGCACACTAGGAGGAATGGCTTTGAATTCTGGGTGATTTTCTAACAACTGAGATTTCGTTTGACGAATTCCTAGCCCAGCAAATGCAGTCCCTCCAATCAAAGCCAAGGTGCCGCCTCCTATCCTTAATAAAGATTGCCAAGGTTGTGGAATAGAATGGGTGAAATGTGCCGCTTGGGTTGAGTAAGGAGTTACTAATTGTGTAGTAACAGTCTGATGAAATGAACCCCCAAACATCGCACCTCCCACCACCACACAACTGCCGGCTGCTGCAAAATAATGCCATCCTTTCCAACCCTTCATCACCCACCTCTATGCAAATTAAACACACCTTCTAAAACCATCAGTCGCAGGCTCTCCCTCAAAATTGAGGCGCTCCGGGCACTACATAATTCATGGATTCACTGCGAACAGATAATCCATAGACATCCTTGGAAGGTAATGTTTGCGAGACTTTGGTTTGCCCAGAAGCATCTAGCACCTGCGCTCTCGTTGATTTGATTTCCTCTTCCTGAGCAGCAACGTCTTTGCGTAGCTCATTCAATTCAACGGTTTGCTGTACTTTGGAATCTTGGGCATAATTGATGGCTTCAAGTTTGGCTACAGCAAATTGTGCTAAATCTTCTGGGCTAACAGATAAGTCAAACTTTTGGCCGGTGGATGGATCAACGTAGGTCAGGACTGCTCCATTGCGGTTAGCAGCCAACACCAAAAGCTTCATGGTTTCAGCACGAACACTCTGGTAGACCCAATCTGGGTGTTGGCCATAGTTAGGATTTCCTTCAGTAGCAATTTGAGTGTCTACTCTTTGCTTAAGAGCAGCGCCCCTTGCTTGAATCAAGGCTTGGATGTCTCCAAAATTCGTAGGATAGTCAGGATTGAAGTCATCTCTCCGACGTTCTTCCCGAATCTTAAAAAGCCTTTGGTTGAAAGTAGTCCGTGCTTGCTCTAATTGCACGAGTGCCGGTTCTGGAGGCGGTGTACTGACTTGCCATGATGTGGATAAACTTGCCATTACCCACAGCAGGCTAGTGATTATTAGTCCCACCAATAGTGTTAGGAATTTGGTGGAGAGTATGACTGACTTAAAGTTGGGGATAGACAGCAGGGAGGGTGGGGGAGGTGGTTGAAGTTGGGGTGGTTGGGGTGGCTGTTGTGGATACTCTTGGATGGGAGGGGTTAGTGCAGTACGGATGTAGGTCATAATTCACCTTTTGGTTGTAGTAATCTGCAATCAATGAGCGGTAGTGGAGGAGGGTGAGGGTGAGTGCAGCGACACCAAGAATCAAGCCGGCACCGAATCCTAAATAAATGGGTTTGGCATTCTGCCAAGCCATTGGAGTAGCGCTGACCCCAACACAAACACCTATGGTTGTCACTGCTCCCATCCCCAATCCCCCGATTGTGGCGGCCACCATCATTCCTTGCATTGATTGATGGCAGGTGTTTAGGGTGGCCTTGGCTGCTTCCTCCTTGACTAGAGTGCGGATGGCAATTGCTGAGTCGTGGGAGAGTTGGGTGATGAGGGCGCTATCTGACGGGTCAAGCTGGAGAATTTCCCACCCACTTGGTAGTTTTTTTTAGCAGCACCTCGTAAAGCACTCCGAAATCCAGACCGCGCACTATCATCAACTTCCTTCAGTTCAGAAAGTTTAGGGCCATTGAGGAAGACATCGGCGGTTTCAATGTGGAATTGAACCCTCATTGCGGTTCCTCTATGCTCCGCTGCATAGCGCACATCCTCGGCATCGTCAATTTGCACCAAACTCATCCCTTCACCGATGGCATCCATCCCGATGGCTAAGGTAGATTGAGTTTGCTTCCCTTCCGCCCATTGTGCAACAACTTCCGTTGGTGTAATTCCTGAAACAACCTTGGGCATGACATCATCCAAGGCGTTTTGAAGTAGGTCTGAAGTGCAGCCAATTTCTATGAGGGCATTGATAACCGATTGCATTCTTGATGACTTGACATTGTAATAGTCGGCAAATTCTTCAACTTGTTGCTGTGTTAGGTTCATACGTTAGATTCCTTGAGTTTTTAAGATTTTGATGATGCGCTTTTCCTTGTAGCCTCGTCCCCCGCGTGTAATTCGCAAGAACAATCTTCTCAACTCGACAATTTGTTGGAATTGTTCCTTCGTTAGCCCCTCTTGAAACTCATCCATTTTGAATTCTTCTGGGCAGTTTTGCTTGAGAAGTTTGACGTAATACTCCCCTCGACTTCTGCTTACAGGGATTGCTTGCCATGCTAAGGTGCGGGGAATTTGGACAACTGATTCATTTTCAAAAGGATTGAAGTGAAGTTGCATGGACGCCAAAGCAAGCATTCTAGCTATCGAAATAGGTTTCTGAGGACATTTACAAGACACTGACAAAATACTTGTTGGGTATGTTGTCTAGATATCTTCTTTCAGTCCTATGTTGTCACCTTAAAAAAAAGACCCGGTTGGGTCTATGCAGATTTGGGAAGTTCCCAAATGATATTTGAAGAAGTCTATTAATCAGGAAGGTTTAGCGTTGGGGTACAAGGGTGAGAAGGAAAGTATCGGCTTCTGCTAGCATAATCAAGTGATGGTCTTTGGGAGTTTACCGCTTCTTTCCTTCATTACCAAAACACGGCCAATGGTAAACTGAATCAACGGATGCACCCGTAGCGAGGGCAATGAATTTAGCAGAGGGATAGTCCCAAAGTTCAAGGAATGCTTCGGGAGCCATCCGTGCCATTGAACGCCGGTGTTTGAGCAAAGCCCTTTCCATTTCTGGAGTAAGAGTGCGAGGGAGGCGGATGAGTTGGCGTTGATGGATTGATGTTTGAGGACGTTGGGAGTAGGAAGAGTTTTGAGTGTATGCGAACATAAGGTTAGTCCATTCAAGGTTTGGATGGTTGCTCCTATGGTCTAGATAGGAGCAACCGTTGCTTTGGGCTAAATCACTAAGGATGGAGGTAGGGACAGACATTGCTGTTTGCTCCCATGCCTTCATCCTCACAAGTTTCCATTAATCGGCATTTGAACCAAGGATTGCGGTAGAACACAAAGACGCGCAGCACAATGGCATCCCTTCAAGCCACACGTATGTTGTCCTCAAATGCTTGAATCCATGTTGCTATCCATTGCCGCTGCGTTGGCGTGAGTGTGCCACCGGCATCTAGGATGTCTGGAAAATCAGCAACTTCATCTTGGATATGAGAACCAATACGCCACAACGCATCCTGAACATCAGCAGGGGCGACATTCGGATTATTGGCAATTTGGATTTGGCGGGTGATGTAGTTCGGTGTCATGGGTAGCCTCTGGGTTTGGTGGCTTTGGTCATCGCAATAGCATCGATTTGTCCCAATTCTATCGTTTTTGTGGATACTGTGGTATCCATAATTATGGATATTGTGGTTACTCTGATTGCGGAATCCACAACTGTGATAGAAGTAATGAACACAATAGAAAGTGTGGAGTAGGTAATTGGGTAGGATGGGATAACACTCAGAACTGTCCCGAACCATGCCTCCCAAAAAGCCAGGATTAATCCAGGTTTGTGTTTATGTAACCCCTTCGCTACACAAAGCCATTAGGATGGCAGCCGGTAGTCAAGGAGTTAGTCAGCAGAAATGGCTAACTCAACTTCTTGAAACCACAACGCGCCCTTTCCTAGAATTGATTGAGCGTGAACCTCAAACCCTTGCACAACTGGTTGAGCAAAACTTTCAGCAGTTGATTGAACATAACTCCATTCCTCGTGATACCCTCAAAGCTATCAAGGAGGGAGCTATCCCCTCTGACGTTGATCTCCTCAGAATTGCAATGGCTCTTGATAAGTCAGAGCGGGAAATGAAGGAATTACTACATCTGTCTTTCCCGAATCAGGAGAAACAACCGAATGGGGAAGCAGCGGAATAAATGGGATGAGCGATTTCATCGACATCCATCACCTAGAAGTGTGTGGGAATGGTTCCGAAGTGAAGGGCTGGCACGAAAACCAACCCTTCTGCTCATCACTTCAACTTCACAGCCAGGATGGGTTTGTACTCTGTGAGTTGGACGACTAGCGCATCATATTCATCTTGTAGTTTGCGTCCTTTGTCAGTTTGAGTAAGAACTGCCAACATCTGCTGTAATAACTCAATCGCCTTTTCTACCTCCGCAATCGGTTGAGCATTGGTGCGTTTGGCTTTCTCTTGCTCAATTTCAATTAATTCACGAAAAGATTGCAATTCATGATGTTCATCATCCTTGGGCTTAGTCTTGCGGAATTGCACCACAACGTCACTATTATCTGAACGATAAACAACTTGGTTGCGAGCATCCTCAGCAGATACGATATCCAAGGCTTCTAGGACAGCAAACGGTTCAATTTCTTTAGCTTTGCCTGAACACAAGCAAGTTGCCATCGCACTTGGACGTATTGACTTAAGAAGGATTGAGATTGCGATTGGGATTCTTGAGCGCTAGGTGATTGGGTTGAAATAGGTTCAATGGATTGGATATCAGTCATGGCTTTTCCCTTCTTTAATTTCACCCATCGCGTAGCGCTTTTGTTACCTTTCTCTTTTACCTCTTCATGAACCTTTATTAACCTGAATTTTTTACCTGCTCTACTTAATTCCAATTACTCGCGCAGCTTAGAGTGTTCCTTCAAGCATTGTGATGAGGCGACGCAACTTGCCGGCTCGTTTGCGATTAGCATAGCGGCGCTTGGCTTCTACCAAAATTTGTTCCATTACCTCTGGATTGGAGGAAACTTGAATCCAGGCAGCTTCGAGGAATACCTCAACGGTAATCCGATTGTCTTTGCAATAACGAGTCAGCATTTGGTCAAGTTCTTTCTCCAGAACGATTGCTGAGTGGCGGTTTGTCTCTGGTATCTTTGCCAGTTCTGCTCTTAATTCCTCCAATGCGTTTCCCGTGCTAGCCGCACTGGCTGAGACAGGAGTTAATTCGCCTTCTGGTAAAGCATCGATAGTCTTCGAGGCTTGAGGGACATCAGGTGGCTGTACTTTAGCAAGTAGCGTATCATCCCTTGGGGGAACCTCAGCCCGTTGCCGGTTTTTGCGAATTCGGTCTAGAACGTTATCAGACATGGTGATCCGTAGGAGAGGACAAATCAGGAACGAAAATTATCTATTTATGAAAAGCCAAATTACTTAAAAGCTAAATTTAGATATTGGGCTTCTACTAATCTACTCGATAAGCTGATTTAGTAGGGACTCGTAGCAGAATCAGTCAAACAACACTCCAAAAGGCTAAAACAATAAAATTAGCTTTTTAGGTTCGCGGTTTGACTAATTTGCTGATTTTGTCGATTAAAACTTCAAAGGGATATTCCAATTCGCCATAGCCCATATCACTTAAGGTAGAGCGACGGTTAATGGCCTGTTTGTAGCGCTCAGATTCTCGGATAGAAGGTAAAATTAGCGCCGCATCCACCTCTTCTCGCATCCCATTGACAGATGCTCGGCTTTCTTGAGTTTGAGTATTGCCAATCCAGCGGTCACGGAAGGGTAGCACTCCCATCACTTGAGCATTGGTTGCGCCAACATCTTGCAAAGTTCGCAGCAAATCCAGGGTTCTCACCAAAGAACCATAGCCTTTAACAGAGGCTTCCGCTGGGATGATGAGCGCATCCGCAGCACCAATCACGGTGAGGCAGATTTGTGAGCGCTGAGGCGGGGCATCAATAATACAAACTTTAAAAGCATCGGTGACGGGTTCAAGGCGACGCTTCAGTAAGGTTGCACCCACGCCACTATTGGAAAGGTAGTCCTGTACCGTGTCGAGTTGGTCATCAGCAGGAATCAGGAATAAATTCTCATTACCGGCAGTGGGGTAGATACTATCTTCCGCAGACACAGACTTTTTAAGGAATTCCAGTAGCGTCGGTTGATTAGCTTGGAGTTCTATATCCATATAGGTGGTCAGGTTATGTTGCGGATCTGCATCAATCATCAGCGTTGGGTAGCCTTGACGCGAAAGTAGACGACCCAGCATGAGCGAGGCGGTTGTTTTTCCCTGACCTCCACTGAGTGAGGCAATGGCGATGGTCAACATAGCTAATTTCTTTTTAAACCAACTTGACTCTATCAAAAAACTAATTCATTCCTTCAAAATACATTTTAGTAAAAAGCTAAATTTAGCTTTTTACTAATTTAGCTGGCTATGAGCTTTTACCTCCGTGTATATGAATAGCTGAAAGCTGCTTAAGTTTTTGCAACGCATGAAATGACAAAATATTAACAAAGCAGATTGACAGACCGACGAATTATGATGGCAATCACACACGCAGCGCTTCCTTTCTTCCCCGCCCCACAGGGTGAGAGATGTGCCTGATTCAATGTTCTCCACTATCAGGCTGTCGGTCGGCTCAGGAGCTTCGGGAGCGGGGCAGCCGGCAACAAGTAGAACGATTAAAACGGCTAATAGTTTTTGATTCATGGGATGGTGTTTAGCCGGCAGGTGCCACCGGCTAAGAATTACAAACTTATTTTTTCATTGTCCTGGTTGCTGTAATGAATCGTGTTGTTGCCACTTTCTCACCAATTCTTCATCCTGCACCAGACCGGCTTGCGGATACTTGCCGGCCTCTTATAAGCAGTGACCGAGAGCGGCTGAGTAATCTGCGACCAAATTTATAAACTGGCTTGATGTCTTCCTTCGTCCAAAACTGACTATCTGCCGGCACCACCGATTGTCCATTGATAGGGGCTAGAGCGGCGGGTTCTTCCTCAGCAGGTTACATAAGCTTCCAGCCTTTACCCGCATCTGCTTTAGCAGGATTGCCAGCTTGGACAAGTTAGTCACGGCTTTGGCCTTCCAGGCTCATACAGGAAGTCTTCAAAAATGTAGGGAGAAGGGATCGCGGGAGCCTGGCCAGTGGCAACCAGCGCTTGATAAATTGAAGCGGCCACCTCAGCGCGAGTGGATGCTCGGTTGGGATTCAAAACGTGGACATCAGGATAGTTTATACAAAATCGATATGAAAGAGCCTCCAGCAAACCACTTGCCGCATAGTCTGGAATCGATTGGTAATCCTTTAAAGTAAAAACGTATGCCCCATAGCTTCCTACTATTCTGTTGCTGAGTCGTAGTCCACTTGCCAGGGCCACGAAAACTTGAACGCGGGGCATCGGTTGATCTGCCATGAAGACACTCTCCGGATAGCCGCTCAGAAAGCCTGCTGTGTAAGCTTTTTGAATTGCACTTGCTGCCCAATAGTTATTGGGAACATCTTTAAAGGGAATTGCACTCCGCACGAAGCCTCGATTAAATGCCTTTCCGATCATGACTGCAAATTGGGCACGAGTAACGGGATCATTCGGGCGAAAGCTGCCATCAGGAAAGCCCTGAATGATTCCGCGTTCTGCAAGGGCTTGAATATAAACGGATGCCCAATCGTCCGGTCGTACATCTGGAAAGGTAGTTTTCGCTTGAACTGGACTTTGCACGAAAAGCGCTGCTAGGGTTCCAAGGAGCATGAAGCGGCCAGCAGTCTTAGACAACTGAGATGAAATAGACATTCGTGCTTAATCTAGTGAGTGGAGTTTGATTGTATCGACACTATTCTCGAGAGAATGAATTTGTTATGTCAGTTTAAGCCATCTGCTGTTTTATCTCTTTAATTTGATATCAACAACAGACTTAAACACAATCTCGTTCATGATACTTCCTCTAATTCGATGAAATGTTTTGTCTCTCCTGGCTATTCTTTTGGGATAGTTGGCGCAAAAACAATTCCCAGCCAACTTTGCCGTACTTTTGGTTAGGGCAGAGCTGTGTTCCTGAACGAAATGCTTGCGCGATTTTGCTAGGAATGGGAACTTCTACAACGCTCCGTTTCCGTCCAGTTGCTTTGAAATACGCTCTAGCAAGCTCACCTGCTGTCCAGATTTCGGGTCCACCGATGTCGGTCACTCGTCCCGCAGGCGCTGAAAGAGCTAGTTCCACCAAGCGATTGGCAACTTCACTTGCTTGAATGGGTTGAAGTAAAAATCCTTTGGGCATGAGCATGATCGGGAGGCGATCAAGGAATTGAATCAGCGTCAATGCAAATTCGTGAAACTGCGTTGCCCTGAGAATTGTCCAGGAAATCGCAGCCTGTTCGATTATTTGTTCAGTTTCAAGTTCATTCCATAGTAGGGGTAGAAGGGGTTGCGATCGACTCCGACGATCGAGATATAAACAATGTGAGACACACCTGCCCGTTCTGCGGCTTGAAGCAACCGCCTTGTCCCTTCGACATCGACTTGACGGGGATTAGTAGGGCTTGAAGCGCAATGAATAATGACATCAATCCCTTCGACGGCTTGCTCTAATCCCTCACCCGTCAGTAAGTCTCCTTGAACAGTGCCGGGACGTTTACTACGGCTGAGAGCCTGGACGTTGTAGCTGCCGTTTTGCAGGCGATCGACTACCAGAGAACCGAGGGAACCTGTCCCCCCTGTGACTAAAATGTTTGATGCGTTCATTCTGAAACCTCCTGTGGTGGAAGTAAGGGTTTAAAGACATCTTCGTTAGCCGATTTGTTTTTGGGAAAGGGTTGAGAACCACGTTGGTTGATTTCTAAGCATTTTCTAGTAATTTCCTCTGTACTTTTCTTGGTGAGCTTTCCGTTACTTTCTTTAAACGAGAGATATAAATTTTAATGCTAGGTAATGTGTGAAGAGAATACATTAAGGTATCTCTTCAAGAAGAAAGATTCTTTCTATGAAATTTGCATTTTGCGAAAAGCTTAAGGAGAAAGAAAAATGGCAAACCTTAAGGTAAACGCTGAAGTATGGAATAAAGTTTTTAAGGAAGACCAAGCCCGGATAGCTACTTTTGTAAAGAGTATTGGTCTTTTAGAAGAAAAAGACAATATTTTACCAGAGCCAAGCTCACTAGATCCTCAAGTGTTAAGTGCTACGCATACTGCACTTGGTATTCACGATGCGATTGAAAAATTTATGTGTGAGATTGGCTGCGATGCAATGGGAACTACTTTAAAGGCTGCATGCCTTGCCCTTACGGACCCGGACCCAAACGGGATAGAAGTATGCCTTACAGTAGCAGAGCTTTCAATTCAAGGATGTAAAGAAGGCTGCCCTTGAAGTAGTAAATTTTTCAATTCAAGGATGAAGGCTGCTGAAGGAGAGCTAAAGCATTGCCTGAATATCCGCTATTGCCAATTTGGCATTGGCAATAGCGGTACCTGCGATCATTGCTTCCATGACGGCTGGAAATAGCTCTCTCCATCGAGTAAAAGGCGGATTAACACGGTTATAACCCACGGTTACTCCCTGGCAAACCTCGCGCATTCGAGTTGAATCCGTTGCGTGGGCTTGGATCATTTCAATATCGAAGGGGAAATTAGTATAGCCACTGCGGTTCACTCCACGAACACGCTTTCCTCGGGCAACAAGTTCTCGCACGATCACACTCCTCGTTCCACCACTGGCTCCAATGATGACGTGTAGTTCACTTGCTTCTAGCATGGGATGCCTCCCTTAAATGTTGCTGTGTTTGTATATGGTAAATGCTAGTTCTTGTTGTTTTAATTTTTGAGAACGTTGATCACGATTTAGTAGAAATAGATGGTTGAGGTACTTCAGTAATGGCTCTATTTCAATAGGCTGACTCCGAAAACCAATGCAGCCATCGGGTCGAATCAGGTAGAGCGAGGTTACATTGGCACCATACTGCTTGTGCCGTGTATGCGACTTGTCCTGCAACTTCGTTTAACGCTGCAATCTTGTATTCATAGTCCCTCCTGTCAACTTGACAGTGAAGGTTTTAAGTTCTCTATCCAAGATCCATCTGGCAAGCCTCTAATTAGTAAAGCCAGTGTTGATACTGGGGATGAGCCTGCCTCATATCCTCATAAAGCCACACCATACGGTCAATAAACCACAGTTTACTCAGGTAAACGAGAGCACATCCCAGAAGCGTGAGACAACCATTAATAGTGACTAATCCCCAAATCACAACCGCCATACCAATCACTGAAACCAGGCTCAGCACATTGGGAACCTGTTGATGGTAAAAAGGAACAGGAACTGTATCTCGATTTAACCAGACCCGTTCACCCAACACACCTTTAGAAGCCCAATTATTAGTAGATTGAGGTTTCCCAAACAGGCGGGGATTCATCCACATCCAGAAAAGGGCGATCACGATGAGAGCCAACGACCACCAGCCTAGCCAAACACGGCTCCAAATTGCCAAGATTAGAAAGGGAAGTACAGTGAAGCGCGTCCAAACACTCCAGGGATTAGCATGACGTTCCCAGGTTTCCTTATCCATGTGAAACGTGTTGGCAATCTTGCGTTCTACAGTCATTGCTATTATCCTCCTCAAAGTCAAAGGTTTTTTTCTAACCAAATCCGAATTTCGTCCTCAGAGTTGAACCGAGTAGTTTGCCCGGTTTGGGGAAGATAAACATTCCACCAGGAATGCCCAAACCAATCTGTGGATTGCCAAATTTTGGGTTCATTCTGAGCAGTTAAGTATTGCTCAATAAAGTGCCCAGCCTGAGCAAGCCAGCTTTTGAATCGATTGCTGTGAAAGCCTGAAATGGGTCCGGCAATTTGTTCTAATTTGTAGTGAAGATCCCTTTGTCATGTGTTTGTATCCTGTAGTGTTGATGTCATATCTCTGTGATCGCTTGTCTATTAAGTAGTTCTTGTAACTTGTTGTCATTTATCGTTGTCATATCTTGATTTCTCCAGTTGTGTTTCATTTAGATTCTGGCTTCTACCTGAGTCATATCCAGCATGAGTTGTTCTAGATTTTTAGGATGCATCGCATTGAGATATTTGTGAGTGATCGCAGGTGTTAGCAACTCCAACATCAGTTGGTCCTCCACCCAAAACTCGATCACATCAAATAAACCATCTCGGCTACAGGGCAACACCCGCCATCCTTCGCGTGCAGCAATGTGTTCAATCTGCTCCAAATTAGTGGGCACAGAAATTGCCGCATGAACAGCGCTATAGGTTACAGGATAAGCATTTTGCTGGAACCAAGCTTGGTGATCGCCCTCTCCTGGAACAACCACGCTATCAGCTGGATAGATTTCGATGAGTGTGCCGTATTCATCACCTGCCACCACTATGTAGCTATTGGGATTCGGTGGAAAAATTCCAACTTTTCCATCAAAAACTTCTGCTAATACCTGGGCGACGTGTAGGGGGTTATTTGCCGGAATTGAAATGTGGTGGATCATTATAACGGTTTTTCCTTGCAGTAGAATTGATAAATATCGTCAGACTCTCTTACTATAGTAGTCAGTTTACCTGACTACTGATTCACCCGATAGATTCACCTGGTTGGGTGAGCTACGCTAATTCAACTCACTATTGTTGGTAACGGAAATGGAACAACCTAAAAACGTGACAGAGCAGGTTAGAACAATGGGGGCACTGCTGAGACTCCCCTTTGAGGTTTTGCTCGATCAGGTCTACTCTCAACTCAGGACGAGCGGATTTGAGGATATTCGCCCAGCTCATGGGAATGTATTTCGCTATATCTCAGCCGCTGGCTCACGCCTCACAGAACTGGCGGATGCCGCCCAAATTACAAAGCAAAGCATCAACTATCTAGTTGAATACCTGCGCGATCGTGGATATGTCGAAATGATTCCAGATCCAACGGATGGGCGGGCAAAGTTAATTAATCTGACCGAGCAAGGACAAAAAGTGCAGCAAATGGCGATTCAAATTAGCCGACAAGTTGAAGCGGAGTGGGCAGCCCATTTAGGACAGCGTAAGATATCTCAACTGCGTCGCTTATTAGAAGAGCTATCGGATATCCTAATTGTGCGAGAAGATAATTAGTCATTCCTCAAGCATATTGAGCAAATTGAGGTTTAGAACTTGCTAAATAACGCTCTACAACTTTGATCGCTTGCTGAACTCCATCCTCTGCTCGAATTTTCACCCCGATCGCCTTTGCCTGTTTTTGCATTACTGAATCAGTCACAGCAGTGGTTATAGCTGCTGCCAAACGGTCTACTGTTAACTGAGCTTTAGGAATAGGAGATGGACTCGTGCCCAATTTCATCACGCGATTACCCCAGAATGGCTGATCGCCAAAGAAGGGGACAACAACAGAAGGTACTCCCGCTCTGAGTGCAGCAGCAGTTGTTCCAGCTCCGCCATGATGGATGATTGCTGCCATTCGAGGAAACAACCAATCGTGGGGAACGGAAGACAGAAGAAACACATCATCCGGCAGTTCGGTTTGAGCAATCCCTCCCCAACCTGTGAGCAGAATCCCCCGTTGTCCTATTTGTTTAAGAGCTTCCAGAATTATTTGAGTGAAGTGTGCTGCATCCTCCCCACTCATGCTGCCGAAACCGACATAGACAGGGGATGATCCTGCTGCCAGGAAATCTAGAAGTGCCTGGGAAGGTTGCCAGTCTGTTGCCTGGTCGAGAAACCAGTATCCAGTAACCTGTATGTGATCCCTCCAATTCTTTGGTTTAGGCACAACTGAAGAACTATACCCGTAGAGAGCAGGTGTTGGTAAACGATCAAGTCTGCGGTAAATCCTTCCAAAAGGAATGGGCGGAAGATGTAACTGCGAACGACGAAACTCATTCAACGATTGCCTGAAGACTAACCCGAACGCTTCCATCAAAAGTGGGTAACTTAGTCCGTTGAGGATTGAACCTAAACGCAAGCTGGGAGGGAGCGAAGGGTACGGAAAATCTGGGTTAGAACTTTGAGGCATTAAGGAGGCAAAGAAACCAGGAATTCCTAATGCTTTAGCGATGTCATACCCCCAAACTGCCGTAGCTGTGAAGATGATGGCATCATTACCCTGACACGCTGTCCAAGAATCAGCGATTGCTTGAGCAACTAGCGGTTGCACCATTTGGGGTATTGCTTGATCAATAAAATTGGACTCTGGTTCTTTAGCATGTTCTGCCCAGCCTCGCTTGCCATCATGGCTTGGACATCTCCTGCGATCGCGGCAAACTCTAGTCCATACTGTCGCGCCATCTCCTGAAACGTGTCGTGGGTGGCAAGCTTAACTTGATATCCAGCCTGTTTTAGTCCTTGTCCAAGGGCAATGAACGGTTGAATATCTCCCCTCGAGCCTGTTGTCAAAATCGTAATTCTCATAACCTAGTCCTCAATCAGAATGTTCAACAGCCTGCTTTAAATTCTCCAGACAAATGCTTTGGGCAACTTGAAAAGGATGCTTGACCATTGCCAGAAAAACAACATAAGCAAGTAAATGTTGCATTTCAAATTCAAACTGCCAGGTAACATGCGTCCTTGAATCGATTGGCTGATAAGACCACTGACCAGAGGCAGAACGTACCAGCCATGCGAACGGCGGTTTGAATCCGTGTAGCAATTTGTAAGCTTGAAGTGTGGGACGTTGAAGAGAAACAATTCGCTCTCTAATTCTGGAACCATCACTGTTTTGCACAATACGCGTACTGCCTTCGTGGAGCGGCAACCCATCTGTTGTAGCTGCACTGAGGATGGCAGGAATAGCTTGATAACCCGTAAAGAACCTAGGTAGGTTTTGACAATTGATCGAACAATCAAACACTTGCTCAATGGGTGCGTTAATGAATATTTGCACACGGGTTTGGATGAGCATTCTACATCCCCTCAATTTTTCACCAAATCTTTCACCGAAGCTGCAAGCCATATTTGGCAGAGATTTCCTGTAGAACCGTGAGATCAGGTTGCAGGCTAGTCATTCTTTTGCCAACTTCTCGATAAAACTCTGCGGCAGCAGGTGAAACGATGATCAAAACACGAGCGATCGCAGAAAGCACTTTAAAGGTATGCACTGCATTTGCAGGAATGTGGCTCACTGCACCAGCCGTAATGACGTGCTGACGATTGCCCAACGTGATTTCGAGTTCACCCTCCAGGATGTAAAACGTCTCCTCCCAGGGATGGCTATGGAGCGGTGGCTCTCCATGCGCCGCATCGATCATCTCAAATACAGCGTACTGACCGTTTGTATCGTTTCCATCTAGCTTCCATACGAGTGTATGGGTCAACATGGAATGCATTTCACCCTCACCCGATGCAAGAATTTTAGCTTTGGCTTGCTGTACTGCTGTCGTCATAATATTTCTCCAAAAAACCAAATGGTTTACTAGTTGTTGCTCAATTATCGAACCGAACGGTATGGTTCGATAGTTGAATAATAGATTGAGTGGTTCGGTTATCAATTTACCCGATCGGGTGGTTTTTAGACCGTACTGTACAGTACGATAAGGGGGTTGATTCAGGTCGCACCATGCCTAAGGAAGCTAAGCAAACCGCTAAGGCAGAACAAATTTTGCAAGGAGCCATGCAAGAGTTTTTGCGAGATGGCTATGCCGCGACCAGCATGGCTCGGATTGCAGCAACTGCAGGAGTATCGAAGGAAACGCTCTACAGCTACTTTGAGAGTAAGGAAAAGCTATTTGCGGCGCTCGTTCAATACACTGCTGAGCAGCATCTCCAACAGGTGTTTGCCTCAGAGCCGCTGCCGTCTGATCCAATAGAACAACTCCGATCGCTAGCAGCTAAGAGCATTACTCCTGAAAATCTTGAGCCGATGCGAATGAACTTTTATCGGTTGATTGTGGGGGAATCGGGGCGTTTTCCGGACCTGGCTCGGTTCTATGTTGAACATTTTGAAAAACCGGGTTTGAAGGTTTCAGCGAATCTTCTGCAAGCGGTTCCTCAACTCCGCAGTTCTGACCCACAAGCCGTGGCCTGGATTATTTCTGGAACGTTGAGCTACTACTATCAAATGATGGAGATGCTGCAAGGCAAGGATATCCTGGATATGACCTTTGAGCGCCTGGTGGAAGCTCTGATTGAATTACTGTTTGGTGATCGCTGATCGTATTTTTGAAAAGTGAGTATCGATTGTGTTTAGCTAGCAGCTCGGCGATTGAGTGCAGCCTGCCGGCGTTTTTCCGTCTGCTTTTCTTTGAGCGCAGCGGCGAAGGCGTCAGCAACTTTCTGCAACTGTTCTGCCGTCATTTCAGCGCGGCACAGCTGGCTATCCACCGGCAATCCCAAGCTTGATTTCTGAAAAGCAGTGGCCTGTGCCGGCAACCATACGAGTTTACTAGCAGTTTCTACAATCGAATCCTCAAGGGCTTGCCGGCGTTTCCAGTCTTCAGGCTGAGCAGTGGAAAATCCTAGCGCTTGTCGGGCGTCTTCTACTTGTTGGGCTGCTTGGAACCGATGCCAGAACTTTAGATTCTCCTCTTGCCGGCGGTCGTAAATCGTTGCCGTGTTCACCGTGGGCTGCTGAGCGGCGACTGTGAGTTTAAACTCGGCATCCTCCAAGTTAGCTCCCTCTCAGAACGTTTCAGGACTGCTGCCGATTTCCCGCCACACCAGAACCTGGTAGCGAAATGCCTCCAATCGTTGCGCCCGTTCCTGTTCTTTCCAGCCGGCAACGGTTTCGGCAATGCGCTGTGTTTCCAAGTAGTGAGCGACTGCTTTCTGGTGACAGCAGATTCGCCCTAGTTCAGCCTGCCGACAATCGCATTTGTCGCCGTCAGGGATAATGTGCTGCGATACCTTCAAGCCTTTTTTGAGGGTCACCCAGCGATAGACGATGTAGCCGGCCTTTGACTCTTTAACCTCAAACCGACCGTCAGCTCCAAATAGAGTGAATGCATCTGCGGGTATCGGTGGCGCGGCTGCCGGCAACTCGCGCTGCTGTCGGGCTTTAGCCATGTCTATGATGTTGGGCATGGGTTCGGTATCGGGTGCCGGTTCATCCAAATTCAACCAATCAGTTGTTGCAACTTTAGGGAATTCGCATCTGCCGACAGCAGCGGCGATGATGCGTAGCGGCACCATCGCTAGTTCAAGCTGAAGGGCTGCAACGCTGCCCAGTTGTCCAGGTGCAAACTGGACAATCACAGGCCGCAAGAAATTTGCGATCGCGCTCAGCAGGTCATCTGTGAAATTCGTCAGAGGTTGGAAGGTAACTGATAACATGGTTTCTATTCCATTGATGAGTGGGATAACTGCCGGAGGTCATCTGTGAAATTCGTCAGAGGTTGGAAGGTAACTGATAACATGGTTTCTATTCCATTGATGAGTGGGATAACTGCCGGCCTGCGTCTGCCAAGATTTGGGGCCGGCATTGTTGTTTTTCAACTGTATCTACTATAGCTAATTGTCTAGGCAGCATCAATACAAACGCATTGATTAAGCTATACGACTTTCAGCGAACCCCAGGCTCGCAGATCGGGTTAGCTTATAGGCATTTTTCTAGGCGTACGCTTCCAAATCTTTAAGCCGTAAGCATTCCTTGCCGCGCAGTTTGTATAGCTTGATGTTCGACGGTGGGGGTGTTAGTAAATCAGCCGTCAATACAACGGTGTGGTTGTGCAGCTTGTATAGCTTGAGTGAGCTGAGGTCTGGAAGTGCCGGCTCTTGCAGCTCTGATAGGTATGTTGGCTGCTGTGGTTGCTCGGTAGGCGCGGCGCTAGGCTCAAGTTTTATGGGTTCGGGTTCGCAGGGTTGTTGTGGTTCTGACTGAGGTTTCGCCGACACGCGCTGGGCAGATTTAGCAGCTCGTCGTTGCGCCTTAACGTATAGAACGAAGTCGTAAGCAATCATCAGTGCGAAGACTGCCGGCAGGATGTAGAGAGCGATATCAACGGCGTGCATTGTGGCGTGTAGCATGGGTGGTTCCTCCATTGCGCCGGCGTGTAGAGTAGCGTGTCGGCTGATGTTTTGGGGGGCTTGCACCGTCCTGTTGCTGAGGGGATGGGAGGTAAACCGCTTGCTATGTCTCTACTGTAGACACAATCAATACGAGTGTCAATGCGTAAGTTATATGAATTCTAAGCTAGCACTGCCTAAACAAATTAGCCCTGCTTATAGGCTTTGTCAATGCCGCTACGTGGTGCTAGGTTGTATTTATAGATGTATAGCAACAGAGCAAGGCAATGGCTAAGAACCCCTACCAGCTTAATATTCGCGTAGACCTAGAGCTTAAGGAAGAATTCTTCACCTATGCGCGGGAAAACGGCAGCACAGTGACCGAACTGCTAGTGGAATACATGAAAGCCTGCGTAGGCCGGCCAACCGCCAAGGCTGCTGAAATCAATACCGATGAACTCGCCGATATCAAGGCACGCTTAGCCCATCTGGAGCTTGAGGTAAAAAAGTTGCCGGCATTGGCGATGCAGTAGCTAGCCTCAAGCAACGCCTAGACAGCCTAGGCAACGAACGGGTGGAGCTTCATGAACGCCTTGAAGTTATACAGGCAGAGCGGGATGCACTTCAACGGCATCTAGAGCAATCCGAGGCATCCCGCGCCCGGTACAGAGAGGAAGTCACGCAGCTATGCGCCCGTATCGAGGGACTGGAAGCCAACGTGCCGACGGAACCATCCCCTATGCTTGACCTCTGCCATCTGCGCGATCAGGTTCTCAAGGAATGGAGGGTGGCCAAGAAAGGAGAAACGCGAGAGCGGATTGAACTGGCCATTAACAAGTTCATCGAAAAGTTACAGGCCACGTCTGCCGACACTCAATCCCCAACCACCAAAATGCAGAATAACGACATCACATAATCCCGATTATGTAAGTTAGGCCCGTCAAAAAATTACCCGCTCTAGCAGGGTGAAAGCTTCTAGAGCGGGTGCAGTTTATTCGAGATAAACTCATGCTAGCAATTGATCATGCTCTCCAGCCGAACTCAAAAGACCTGGTTGCTTATTAGTTCTTACTATGGAGCAAGGGAAAGCAGGGAGAATTAACTTTTCTCACCTCCAACGAAACCCCTCTTAAGCTATCCTGGAAGGGCTAATCAGGGGAATAGGGGGTATCCTACCTTTGTTTTTTGACTATTAGTTTAAATTCCCTGCTTTCTCAACAACTTGTTTGAGGTCTTCAAAGGTAATACTACCGTCTTTATCTCCATACATTGCTAGCAATTCCTGGGGGCTAGTACCTGTTTCTGCTGAAATGATTGCACTTAGTCCAGGGCTTAAAAAAAGCTCATTACTTGAGACTTTGCCATCTTGATCAGTATCCAAGGTATTAAAAAGAGATTGAAGCTCTTGCTCAGTCGCCATAAGTTTTTACTCAAATTAGTTTTTTCAATTCAAAATATCAAAATTTTGAAAAAGATGCAAGAAAAGTTAAGATTTACTAAGTGGATAGCATCAGAAAAACTTTTCTTCATCTTGGGGGTGACCCATTATGTGAGTTAAGCCATTCAAAAAATTACCCGCTCTAGCAGGGTGGAAGCTTCTAGCACGGGTGCGTTTATTCGAGATACGGTAGCCATATCGATGCTAGAACGTTAACTGGCATCAGCCACGGCGGTGTCAACGATCCACTCCAACGGTCGAGGCTGAAAATTTAGTTCGCGTTTTGCCTTGGCATTCGATACGCCTCGCATCTGAGTACCGTAGTAAACAATATCCGCACCACCATCCCTTTTCAGAGCATCCTCAACTGATACCTGTGGCGGTGGTGGAGCATTCAGCCATCGAGCAAACGCAGGGAGCCATTCGCGCACCGCTAAAGGGTGATCGTTCGCAATCAGATAAACACCCCTGTTGCCCTGCTCTGCGGCTGCAACTGTGGCGATTGCTGCATCCTCAATGTGTAACCACGACCAAATACCTTCGCCATTGCCCACAATTGGAAACTGTTGTTGCCGCACCTGTTGCGCTACATCACCATCCGGATTAAACCAGGTACCGGATCCGTAGAAGAAACCATAGCGTAGAGCAATTCCTTCGAGATTGGATGTTTCCAATAAACGACGTTCAATCTCGCTCACAAGGCGAGCATCGGCTGCGACGGCGGGGGACGCATCAAGCGATAACGGTGTTTCCTCATCTGCCAATCCAGCACCAGGAATTCCCCAGAAGGCGACCGACTGTCTCAGGTAACGGCGCACCCCTGCTGCCTGTGCTGCCGCCAGCACATTGGCTCCCCCTTCCAACCGAATGCGCGTATTCAAAGGCGCTGCTGCACTCATTGATTCGCGGCTGTAAGTCCTGGGTAGAGCAGTGAGTTGTTCAATCACCACTTCCGGTTGAGCGTGGGCGATAGCCGCTTTAACTGAATCTGCGTCGAATACATCTGCGATTGCAGGTTCTATTCCCTGTGCCGCTAATGACTGTGCTCTTTCCGGAAAGCGGGTCATCGCTACAACGTTGTGTCCTCTAGCTAGTAATTGGTTGAGTAGCGGACGACCGACCGCTCCTGTTGCTCCAGCGACAAAAATCTTCATCTGTAAACCCTCTAAAACTTTGTTGACGTTGAGTATATTTCTGGTTCCATCATTTTCATTGCTTACTTCATAGCCTAAGACAATCAACAGAAATCTAAGTGGTGTTTCTTTGTTCTTATTAGGCAGAAATGGTAGGCACCCCGTAAGGCCCAAACTCTTCTATTTTTTGTATAGGTTTGGGCAGTCGGCAGACTTATTGAAGCAGCCAGGGCGCGGACACAGATTGCAACTATAAAAAATAGATTTTTCAGGATAGTGACCGACAACATAGCGCTTTTCAAAACTATCATTTCAGCGATTTTGGGGTGTTCACCGACACCCCATTTTTAAGACTTTTACGTCGAGGACTGGCCACTCGGTCTCAGTTGTTCTGTAAACGAGTTCAGCCTATTCTGCACTCAGTCTAATACTATTGCATTTTGTCAAGCGCCCTCATCCTTATGGGTGAACCCACTGAACGATGGTGAAACCCTCCAAAGCGATAAACTACTTGGGCGATGGTGGTGAG
The DNA here is from genome assembly GCF_014695745.1 of Leptolyngbya sp. FACHB-671. Taxonomy (NCBI): domain Bacteria; kingdom Bacillati; phylum Cyanobacteriota; class Cyanophyceae; order Leptolyngbyales; family Leptolyngbyaceae; genus Leptolyngbya; species Leptolyngbya sp. FACHB-671. Next base: position 41,923 of record NZ_JACJOV010000037.1, read on the forward strand.
GGGTCTTGCCCCCTAATCTAGAAAGTGTAGAGATTCAACCCACTCAAACAACTATGCAACTTTCTGACAAGCAATTTTCTTCTGCCCAAGCTACCGCTCAAGTGAACAAGCCTCTACTTGTACTTGGATCAAAAGGCGATGCCGTTAAAGAACTGCAAAAGCTTCTCAACCACTGGGGTTACTACCTTACGATTGATGGGACCTTTGAGCAGGGAACCTTAAACATTGTGAAAGTTTTTCAGCGCCGCGTCTTCCTCAAAGCCGATGGGATTGTTGGGAATCTAACCTGGCAAGCGCTTTACACTGGCGCTCCTGTTAATATGCCAGTTTTGCAACGGGGAAGCAAAGGTCAAGCAGTTATTACACTTCAAGAAACCCTTAAAATTACAGGCCGCTATACAGGCCAGATTGACGGTGATTTTAGCTTAATAACTGACAGCGCCGTTCGGAGTTTCCAGAAAAATGCTGGCTTAGTTGCTGATGGCATTGTTGGTTCAAGGACATGGTACGCCTTGAGCAAAATTTTTGCCCCAGTAAAATAAGTAATTGAGGCTCATTAAAAATCAGCAGTCAGTACCCCCCCTTGGAAAGATTGCTTGGCTGCTGATAAAGGCGCTGAATTGAAGGGAAAGTCTTGCCCTATTGGCTTAGACATTCCCATGCTTCCCACGCACTTAACCGGGGGGTGCCCATACATTTAGTACAGGCTACTTTGGGGCATTCAAGCATCGAGACTACTGGCCGATATCTTCACACGAATCTGTTTGACAGTAGCGGTTTACATCTGCCGGTGTAAAGGTCGTTGTCTTATCGTACTCTTGCTGAGAAATGCGGCGGTGGCGTGCCCGTTTATCTGGTCCAGGCTACAATCGGATATTTTTCGCTTGAGACAAGTAGCCGATACTTGCATACCAACCCGGCCGATAGTAACCGACTCTATCTGCCGATTCATACCCAATCCGGTTAAGCTTGGCAACCCAAAAGTTAGGTGTGTGAGTCATGCATTCCTATTCAGTCGCGCCTGAAATATTGGGTGCATTGCGCCCTTCAATAAAATCTACTGCCTTAAACTGATTGAGCATTATTGCCGGAGCGGAATCCGAATCATGAACTCAGTTCCTTCTCTAGGGGTTGAGAAGCACTCTAGTTTGCCGCCATGTTTTTCAGTAATGATTTGGTAGCTAATGGACATTCCCATCCCGGTGCCTTTACCAAGGGGTTTGGTAGTGAAGAAAGGATCAAAGATTCGTTGTTGAACTGCTTTGGGGATACCGCTCCCGTTATCGGAGATCGCCACTTCTACCCATGTTGCATTAATGACTGCTGTCCGGATTGTAATTCGGCCTGAATTATCCTTAACCTCTTGATAGGTACGTTTAGCGTTGTTTTCTTCGATCGCATCAATAGAATTTACCAAGATATTCATAATTACTTGGTTAAATTGTCCGGCGTAGCATTCGACTAGCGGTAATGTACCGTAGTCTTTAATAATCTCAATTTCTGGTCGCTCAGATTTGGCCTTGAGGCGGTGCTGTAGAATCAACAGGGTGCTATCGATGCCTTCGTGAATATCCACCGCTTTGTATTCCGCTTCATCCATACGGGAAAAGTTACGGAGCGACAGCACAATTTGGCGAATGCGCTCAGTGCCGAGTTTCATTGAAGCCAACATTTTGGGAAGATCGTCTTGCAAAAACTCCAGCTCGATGTCTTCAGCAGTCGTTTGAATTTCAGCCGGAGGCTGGGAAATATGTTGTTGATACACTTGCAAAAGTCTTAATAAGTCCTCAGTGTATTCCTGCACATAATGTAGGTTGCCGTGGATGAAGTTGACTGGATTATTAATTTCATGAGCCACCCCTGCCACCAACTGCCCTAAACTTGACATTTTTTCCGCTTGAACGACTTGGGCCTGAGTGCGCTGTAGTTCTGCCAAGGCGTTTTTGAGTTCAGCTGTACGTTCTTCAACTCGGTCTTCTAGTTCTTCCTTGCTATGTTCTAACGCCATGAACAACTCGTTCAGCCGTCTTGCCATGTGATTAAAGGAGTGAGACAGGGTATTAAATTCTCGAATACTCCCTGTTTCTACCGTTTGATCTAAATTGCCAGATGCGATTGCTTCACTGGCTCGATTGAGACGAAGAATTGGACGAACAATCCAGCGGGCGGTGAAGATGCCCATGACTGAAGCAACGGCTAATGCACCCAAACAAAGCGCGATCGTGGTGCGCGTATTGGCATTAATTTGAGCCATAAATGCATTTTCAGGTAGACTCACAACCAATAACCAATCCAATCCATACTCATCGCGCCAAGGCATCACATTAACAAAATTTTGTTCTCCTTGCACTTCAAGCTTAAAGTCTTTGGCTTGAGAGATAGTTTGAAACCCATTAGAAGTTTGAATGTGTTTCGCAATAGATTGAATTATAGGATTGGAGCTATCAATCGCCTGCAATCGCTGAACTTGCGCCTTAACCACAGTAAAGGGCTTTTCGGTTCCAGAGTTGGCAATCAATGCACCGTTGCGCTCGACAAGAAACACTTGTCCTGATTTGCTAATATCCAAATTCCGTAGAAAGTCGCTCAGCTTCAGCAGATGAATTTCAGTTCCAATCATGCCGAGCAAGCGATTTTGTGGATCGTAGATTGGGCGCGTAGCTGCGACTGTAATATATGGACTGTCAGAAAGATTTACTGTATAGATTTTTCCCCAAATAGGCTTACCAGCGGCGATTGGCTCAGTGTACCAGGGTTGGTTAAGGCTATCATAATCCCAACGAGCGTTGAGTTTCGTTCGATTCCCCTGATTATCTGTGGTGTAATTCAGCAGATTTTTGGGTGGCTTAGACGTCCATTCCTCACGAGTGATGGTTTTGCCATCATAATGAGCAACTCCAAACCCCTGTCCGTTTGTCAGTCCAATTCCGGTATACGTCAGGTCATACAACTGCATCTGATCCCAAAAATGCTTCGCAACAGTTTCGTGATCGCGTACATCTAGTATACCTCTGCGAATCGCATTTGCATTCATCTGGTTCAGTGTTTGAGGGACAGCAAGATACGACTTCAGGTGCCCGTTAACCACATCGCTGCTGCGATCAATAAGCTGTTCTGCTAAATCATTGACTGCTCTCTGTCCATTTTTAAAGGACAAATAACCAACTAAGCCAACTGCCCCAAAAATCTGGAGTACAAAGGGAATAATGAGAACAATCTGTAGTGGAAGTGCATTGCATCTAAGCATGTGCTGAGGTTCCATTAGGGGAGGGAAGTTTGAGCGATTTCAAGCATAGAATTCCCAAACTATCCACACACCTAACTTTCTAGAAACCTTGTACAGAAGATACATCGTGATACCAAATCCGGTTATAAAACAGAGGTTACTACTGCAATGTTGTCTAGATGGATTCGCCCTAAATCTGCTTCAGCAGTTAAATAGGCAGTCAATTCATGTTCAATTTGCACCATAGGCATGGTGTGACGTTGCAAAAAAATGGGCATCATCTCCCGAACATAAGCAACAATCCGCAAACGGATCAATTGAAGATTTGTTTTGACAGCTTCAGAAATTCCAGCCATTTTAGCGAGAGTGCAGGTTGAAGCTTTCGCGCCTTCTGTGAGAAAAAGCGATCACTCAAGCACTCGAACGCCATCGCAAGTTAGGAGAATCAATTGCGGTTTGCGAGGGCGGTAGGGTAGTTGTAGCGACCTGCAATACTAAAGGATTATTGCCCCGTGAGTGAAGCTAGGGGAAGCGTCGGCATCTTCGTTTACCCCGACGATAACTCTCTATGCTTTGAAGTTGTGGGCTGGATTGTAGAGTAATCCCGACCCACTCACAAACAAAAAAGCTCCATCTGCCTGAGTGCCGATGGGGCTTTTTTGTAAGGATGATATATACAAAGCGCTCTACGCAATGCACAAAAATATTGCGTCAATCCGCTCTAAGCGAGATGTTAGGCGGTAGTCTCGATTTGAGCCAATTGGACAAAACAGCAATCGCCCAAATCATATGAATAAAGTTTTGGGCACTGGTTCGAATCCACTTCCTTGTAGCCAAGACGTTTCAACAGCCGAATGCTCCTCTGATTCATTGGATGCACAGTAGCCCACCATTCTGTTTTTGGTGCAACAGTCATGAGGTAATCCTGCCACCAGAGCATCGCCTCGAAAGCCAATCCTTTCCCCCACCAGGCTTCACCTAATAAATACGCCACCTCTCCCCATGCTCCACAACACGTTGCCTCAAGCCGGCCAATCGCTGGAAAAGGAGAATTTTTTAGCCGCATCACCATATTGAACCATCGCTCAGTAGGCGTTACCAAAGCTACAGGGCCGTGAGAACAAGCAGCGTACTCAGTCCTCAACTCCTCTATAGTCGGTGCATTTCCATCCGGATCGATAAAGGCAAGAACAGATGGTGTAGGCACCATTCGGACGACGTTTCAGTTTTAGAGTCCATACAGGCACGGTAAGAGCTGTTTTTCTGTTTTAACCATCTAATTTCCCCGACTGTTAAATTCTATGTTGGAAGAACCATTGGCGAGCAATACCAGTCAAGAAAGCTATCTAGTCACCGCCGTGATTTCTCATATCGTGAGACCAGGACGTGAACAAGGTTATGAAGCATGGTTTCATGGCATCGCCGCAGATGCACGAAAATTCAAGGGACATTTGGGTGTCAGCACGATTCGACCTCATGATCATACTCATCCTGAATACGTAGTCATTCTCAAGTTCGATTGCTACAACAATCTCAAAACCTGGATTGAATCAGATATTCGGCAAGAATGGATTGAGCGACTGCAACCCTTAATTGAAAAGCCTGAAACCATTCAAACCTTGACAGGTCTAGAAACCTGGTTTACACTTCCCAACAAACCTATGAAGGCTCCACCTCCGCGCTACAAAATGGCGAGCGTGACCTGGCTGGGAGTGTTTTTTACGATATCTATTCTCAATCGTTTGCTAGTACCGCTCCTAGCTGGGCTGCCGGTATTGCTCAGAACCTTGTTGGTTACAGGTCTAACGGTTGCCCTACTGACCTACGTGATTATGCCGCGCCTCACTCAACTCTTTCGCAAATGGCTGTATCCCGCTTGATCAAGTACATATCTTGCACATTCACAGGAATCTTCCATGTCTTGTCAACACCTGAACGAATTGACGCTAGAGACTATGATTTCAAAAGCCAATTACCCAGTATTTCGCTGTGAGGAATGCCTTCGGGTTGGCGGTCGCTGGGTTCACTTGAGAATTTGTCAAACCTGCGGCAAAATGCTGTGCTGCGACTCGTCTAAAAATCAACACGCTCGCCGTCATTACGAAGAAAGTGGACATGCGGTGATCAGTTCAGCTGAATTGGGAGAACAATGGCTGTGGTGTTTTGCCGATGAACAACAGAAGAACTATTGATCACGCGCCCCTTTTCTACTCGCGAGGAAACCATGATGTTAAATCAGCCTACCCTGACCTCAACGGATATTTGGCCGAGTTTACCCTTGGACGCATGGCAAGAGACCTATACCACCTTGCACATGTGGACTCAAATCATCGGCAAAATCCGATTTGCCCAAACTCCGTGGATTAATCATTCCTGGCATATTCCCCTCTATTTAACCGTTCGGGGACTGACTACTTCCACGATTCCCTATGGCAGCCGCATCTTTCAAATCGACTTTGATTTCATTGATCATGAGCTGCTGATTCAAACCAGCGAAGGGGCAAGGCGGGCGATCGCCCTCTACCCTCGCTCTGTTGCTGATTTTTATCAGACTGTGATGGAAACTCTGAGAGAATTAGATCTTCACATCACAATTAACACCAAACCGAATGAAGTCCCTGATCCAATTCGATTTGAGCAGGATGAAACCCATGCTGCTTATGATGCCGATTATGCCAATCGATGCTGGCGAGTGCTGCTACAGTCCGATCGCGTCTTTCGAGAATTTCGTTCACATTTTTCCGGCAAGGTTAGTCCGGTTCATTTTTTCTGGGGGAGTTTTGATTTAGCAGTGACTCGCTTTTCGGGGCGATCGGCTCCTGAACATCCGGGAGGGGTGCCAAATTTACCGGATGCAGTGGCGCAGGAAGCCTATTCCCAGGAAGTCAGTAGTGTCGGATTTTGGCCCGGAGCCGGATTATCATACCCAGCGTTTTATTCCTATGCGTACCCAGAACCCGATGGGTTTAAGCAGGCTGAGGTTCGTCCCGAGGCTGCATTTTACAATAAAGAGTTAGGCGAATTTATTTTGCCCTATGACGCTGTCCGCGAGGCAGAATCACCGGATCAGATGTTGTTAGAGTTCTTGCAAAGCACCTACGAAGCTGCCGCTAGGTTAGGCAACTGGAATCAAAAGGAACTTCAGCAGTTGACGTTTAAGTCGCAACTGCATTCCTAAATTGGCGTTTAACTGGCAGATCTTAAGTGGTCAAATGTAGGACAATTTCGCAGACTGGTTTAAACGACCCAAATTTATTTCATCAGCGATTTGCTGCTGGAGTCCCGCTTTCAACCTTTCATTACAGTCAGAAAAATAGAAAAAAAACCCTGCATGAATGTGCAGGGGAGAGAAAACTACGGTTTACCAGTAAAAGTTGAATCTTAATGGAAAGACTGCCGAACTAAATCCAGAACCGCCGACTGAATCGGGCGGTGCTTCTGAGCCGGACAACGGCGGTCATAAATCCTCCGCAAAACCTGCGGACTGTGACCCATCGCATAAGCCAGAGAAGCAATGTCCGAGTCAGAGGCTCCGTTATCCAAAAAATGAGTCGCAAAAATGTCCCGCAGCAAGTGAGGAGTCAAACGCTGCCCCGTTAAAGCATGAGCAGCCGAGCTAATGAAGCCCGCCATACTATCCTCAGCAAAAGGCGTGCCATTGTGCCTCACGAAAACGAATTCACCAACCGGGTCGAACTGCAAGCGACCCGGCCACAAACGGCCAACCTTCTGCGCGCCTGGATTGAAAGCAGCGCCGCAGGAGCGCCAACTCCCGTCCGACATTTTGTAATAGCCATAAAGCCATGTTTCCAAATAATCGTAGAAACAGCGACCGTCATCGAACTGCACATTAGGAATTTCCAACTCTTGGTGTCCGTAAGTCTTACCCGTTTTATAGGACTCTGGCGTTAAATCCTTGACCCAGAGGCCATCCGGTGTTCTGTACAGATAACCACAATTGCGGTCGCGGTTGCGACCCGTCGGCAGAGGCTGGTACAAACCGTCAGCAGGTACATCCACAGGTCGCTTTACGGGACACTCCAGAGCCATTTTTAGCTCTCTCAACTCCTGTTGCCGCCGAGGGGGACTATAGGTCAAACATCCCCAGAGTACATAGCGTTGGAAACTATAAGCACTCGCTTTCAGAGACCGGGGAGAGCCGCACGCCAACTTTGGTTGGCACTCCAAGCGCAGCGGTTCAACAACTAACTTCCAAACGTCCGTCAACTCCAGCCACTTCTTCTCCTGAGCCGCCACCGGCGCGTGGTTTTTCAACTCCTTCGTTCCTAGTGACAGCCGCCGGCGCAGCACCTCCACAGCCGGCACTTCTCTATAATCGCTAGAGCTGATTTCCGTGTGGTATTGAAACTTTGCCACCGCCAGTAGCGCACACAGGTAATTCTTGCGGGTGTGAGGGCTTGTAGCGCCTCGCTCCTCGATCAAAAAATTAGAGAATTCGCAAATCCAGCGATCCACATAATCCCCAACCTTAGCAGCCTTAGCTACCGCCGCGTCCTTATCCCCCACATACTTGAGTTCAACTGGCGGAATTAAGGTACTCAAAGACAATTCTTCCAGTGGTATGCCCCAGGATTTGTGGAACCAACCCAGCAGGTGACGGAGCAGACCAATTTGGTTGCGGCAGGCTCTGGTTTTTACCGGGTCTTCTAACCGGCCTGGCCAGTGGGCTGAGGTACGAAACTTGTAAAAATCTTCAGTTTCAGCTTTCAGCTTATCTGACACTTGTTCTTTTCGTAAGCCGTAAGGCGGCAAAGCAGAGCGGTTCGTCAATAGCGTCTTCGCCATCATTCCATAGCCACGACGCCGGCGGTCCCCGCAGCAATCAACAGCTTTCTCAGGTAAGGTATTTCCCGGCCACCACCCCTGCTGGCTGCACCAAGAAACAAGTTCCTTGAGCCGACAACGATAAACCACCTGACTACTCGCAGAAGGTTGCAGCCGCTCAAAAACTTTTTCTTGAACTTCCAATGCAGTTGTGAATTGCTCAACGGTTATACCTTTTTTAAACGCCGTTGCCCGGTCTATTTCAACGCGCGTGGGCTTGCGACCTTTGACAAGCTCCAAGCCCCATCCGGGTAAAGTATAACGGTTGATAGCCGTTTCAGTTTGAGCGATAATCTCTTGCTCTTTCTTTTGCGGATGCTGGCTCTGAATGTGAGTCGCATAAAGGCACAGAATATCGGCCAAAAACAGATTGCTTTTCATAGTTATAAATCCTTGTTGGTGAAAACTTTAACAATTTAGGTATTGTGCAAGTGCTACGCAGTCTTAAAAACACAGACACCTCAGAAATTCCCTCTTGTTTAAATTATAATAAAAACATAAGTAAACTACAACTTTACTGTGTTTATTGCTATTAGCTTTGATTGGCTACAAACCTTACAAAATAATGCTTTCATCCTCATAACTCTGCTTATTTATAAAATAAGCTTCCAACTATTTATAATCTCAAAAAAACTTGGATTATGCGTATGAGCTAATACCTTACTACGCTGAGTAAGGTAGAAAATTAATCCCAGATTCCAACCCCAAGGCCGGTTAAAACTACTGAAAACTAGCTCTTGCCCAGTAGCTATTGCTTGTAGGGCAGCGGCTTCTGGATTTTGTATTTGACAGTCAAAATGCAGTCGTGTGGCTTTGGACAGAAAAAAATTCATAGTGCAATCAGTAAGACTAATAAAGGGCTAGCTTGTCAAAAATATTGGGATTCCGACTAATGGTTACTTTGTGTTGGTAATGGAGCGGGTAAATACTCTAGTCTTCTAGCAAATTGCTCAACAACTTCTGAGCGAGAAATCCCGTGTATTTTGGCATAAGAATCCAGTATGTTGATGGCCGTTGGCGTCAGGCTAACGGTGCAGGCTTTTTTGAGTTCGTCATACATTTCTGGCTGATTTCTCATACTTTTATGTTTGGGTTTAGCCATGTCAAAATCTCCTTTTTGATTCGGTGAACAAACTTTCAATTGGATTCGACGTAAAAATAGACAAAAAAAAAGGAGTTCGGGTGAACTCCTTGTAAAGGTTGTGATTTTATTTAATTATTGGCTGTCAAGCATTGAAGAAATCAACCGCTCGCCAGACAAGGTGAGTGTCGAAACTTTAGAGAAAGTTATGAATGCTAAGGTTGAATAGTAGTGTTGGCTTCTTTTGGTGCAGCATTAGCCGGCACTTATAAGCTTTTACCTATTCCGAAATATTCTAGCATGGGCAATCAAACTTAGCCACAATTTAAAAATTTTAAAAAATGATTTAGTTTTTAAGTACCTGCTAGATTGCCTTTAGGTCTTAATAAGAGCAGGGTAGTGCTTGAACATTTAACTTTTAACTTTCAGTCTGCTTTCCACCCGATCCATTTTACGTCAAGTCTCTTTTCACCGGCGAAAGCGCCTGATTCAAGCCAGCCGTATGGCTCCAGCCGATATAGCCGGCATAAATCATTCTGCCATCGGCTCTGCTTGAGTTGTTGAGTGAGATGATAGCTCTCCTAGGCGGCTTGCGCGTCCTGGGTGCAAACTTTGGAGGATCTAAGCACGGTGTCTTCACCCATCAACCAGAGACGCTGACCAATGACTTCTTCGTGAACCTGCTCGACTTGGGCACGACGTGGAAGGCAACCTCTGAAGATGAATATGAGTTTGAAGGGAGTGATCGCAAAACCGGCGAACTTAAGTGGACTGCTACCCGTGTTGACCTGATCTTCGGTTCAAACTCTCAGCTCCGAGCCTTGGCAGAAGTTTACGGATGTGTGGACTCGCAGCAGAAGTTTGTGAATGACTTTGTGGCGGTGTGGGACAAGGTGATGAACCTTGATCGCTATGACCTTCGCTCAGTCTTAGCACAAAGCTCTGCAAGGGGTTTCTAAGTCTAGCGTCAGCTACGCTAACTAGCAGTAATTTTGAACGCGAGTAGAAGCCAGAGACAAAAATGAGAGCGGCGTTTTAACTTGTCTTGAAACGCCGCTCTCGGCTTTATACCTTGATGTAAAGCTGCTTAAAAACTGCAATTAGGTTCTTGTTGGTGCCTAATTGTGCAATTGTTAACATGACCCAAAGCACACAGAAAATCCACTATATAAAATAGCTGCCCACAACGTTATGTGCAGCTGCATGCAGAGTAAATCTAACCTCTTGATGTACGTCGCTACTTGTTCCGAAGCATAACGGTGAAGTGCAGCGGCGGTATCTAAAATTGAATTCAGCACTAGCAGCTTTCGTCCGTCCGCTGCCACGCAGTGTTAGGTAGTATATAGCACCTCTCATGCTTAAGTTAACTGAATGCTTCGTAGGATGAGAATTACTGAGAAAAAACAACTTTAATCAAATGTCTGATAGTCCAATTCTCTAATCTAGAAGCAACTTGAGAAACATTATCTTGACCGTGCTTCCAATGCAAACCATCGTTGTAAATTATACCCAACAAATAGTATATTTCTGGTATGCTTACTCCAATTTCTTCAGCAAAATCTAATTTTTTTCGTGTTGTATGAATGTTAAGAAATTTTTCTTTTTCGCTAACATCCTGAATTTTTTCATACACAAACTTTTCAATTCTTTTCCTAATGGCGCAGCAAATTGCGAAAGGATCATATTCAGTTTCTCGGTTTAAGTATTTTTTTACCTCTTTATTTATGAAATCATCAAAATTTTGTCCTTCGCCCCAAGTTTCTTTCAAAGAGAGTTTCCTAAATTCAAGCCTTTTATTAATACAAGAAGGATGAAAATGGAAAAGATGTCTTGAAATATCATCTCTTATTGAGGATTCATCTCGTTTACACAATAAATCAATCAGGCTCTGATTTACTTTTAACTTCCAGTCGTATAAGTAATAAATTTTTTGCTTACTGAAGGCAAAATTTCTAAAGTAATTCGGATCTAAATGCGTCAGAATAAGTGGATAGATTCTTCTACCCATTAATCTATATTCTTCAATCATTTCCGTTATGTAATACTGTACAGCAATTAAATTAGCATCATCTAGATAATCAAAAACTTCGTCAATCACCAAGATATTACTATTCTTTCTAAGGCTTCTTCTAGCTTTTTCTAAAAGTGCAACAAAGCTGAGAGTATCTCTTTCTCCATTGGAAATAGAGTAAAATTCCGGAAATTCAACTATTAGTTTTCCTCTTGACTCTTTCAAGATAACTTCTTTCCAAGAGGCATTAAATGACTTTAATATTTCCTTGTAATTTTGTTTCTCAAGTTCATAAACTTTATATCTACAAGCATTCTTAAAGTCAGCTTTGTTATTATTGTAAAGATCTATTAACTGAATTGAAGCTAAAAAATTTTTCGCGATTGAACCGAAACAATTAAATTGTCGAATAATTTGGGCTAAATCACTTAAATAATTTACTTTGCTCAAATGCTCAATTTTATCAGTTTCAATCCATTTAATTAAATCTTGAGAAGTTCCTACCTGCCTATTTAGTTCATCGATAAATTTATTTATTTTCTGTTGAATTTGATTTTCTAGAGCGTTTTCCAGAATTGAAATTTCTTCATTAACTCTCTTTATGAAGGTTAAATTAGCTAATAGTGGCGTGATATTCGGCAGTACTTTACTATTTGATCCAAATCGTTGTTTTTGAGTTGTAAGTGAATAGTTGAATTTCACCTTTTCTGGGACTTCATCAACTAAAGTCACTGGATTTATTATCATCTTCGAGCCATAGTTTACTCCAGTACCTTTGGCACCCACTTGGCTGTTAATTACAAAGTAGTCAAAGTGATCTTTGATAGTGTTGACTAAATCACTGGCTTCTAGATCGATGGTTATGTTGTCGGGCTTCTCATATTTTATGAAAAACTTTGGTCGGTTTTTGTTGTCGTATTCATGAAGCGAGTATTCATCAATGATCAGTCTATCTGTTTGTAGTAAATTAAATGCGGCAGCTAATGAGCTTTTCCCAAATCCATTTGGAGCAACTAAAATACTTGGCTTATTAGGCAAGATATCTAAGTTAAAACATTTTTTCTTAATACCCTTAATGTTTTCTATCGCAATTGTTTTAAGTGTCATTACCTTATATCAGCTGAATAAAAAATTTTATGAACGTTATTCTACCTAGCAACCAAGCTCACCCGCCGCCGGAAGCGAAGGCTTGGAGCGAGACACGAGCGGAAAGCCGAAGCTGTAGGCGGTCGGGTGCAGCGCCTTGTTAGGCTAGTGTTGGATGGTATTACCTGTTGTCTATCTATGGTGTTTGTGCGTCTAATAAATCCTCTTCGGCAGCACGAAATGCCTTCGCCCAAATATCGGCGAATGGCGCTATGCTTGCATGAAGGCTGCTTCCAGCGTGCTTTGCAAAATCTTCTAATACGATAATTGGGTCTGTGCTTGGAACACTCGGAGTGCTCGATGTCCGCGCCAGCTCTGTTCGCAATGATTGGAACAATTCAATTTGAAGAAACGCATTTGCATCGTCTTCCGTGACTTCGGCACGGAGCGTATGTGCAATCCTATTCCGAATCTTGTTTAGCCGACGGATTCCTGGAAGCAGGTAGTCTGTTCCCGGTTCGCCCGTACCTACCAAAGCTACTTTTTGAGAAAAAGAAATGTGAGCTTCTGCCAGTGAGCCAAGTTGGGGATTTTTTGCCTGAACATACTCTGTCAGAAAATGTTCAACAAACAGATGAGATGCCAGAATTCGGCCTATTGTTGTAGTGTCCTGCTCCCAACACGTTGTGATGTAGCGGAAGTCGGCATCAAACTTTTGCCGTGCCTCCTCATGGCCGCCCATTAAACGTATCACATGCTTTACAACAGTTTCAGGATTTGGAAAAGTCATTTTCTGTAATTTTACATTAAGCTTGCAACCGTGCGGTAGCCCTATCGCATTCAGCAACGCTGCGCACACCGGCCTAACTATTTATTATAAGGAAAGTTTCCGTATAATCTTTTTCTCAATCCTAATACATCAAGCATTATAACGGATTCTTGCCTGAATCTACGGAAAACTTCTTTTTTACCCGCTTATTTAGGTATATAGCGTTTCTCAAATAGATGAAGTACAGTAACAGCAGTGAGTAAACCAATTAAGAAGTTCCTGAGAGGACACTTGTTGGTAGGCTAGTGTAATCGCTTCATCCAAGGCTCGATAAGTTCTTGCTCCTATCGTCCGCAATATCCCTTTGATTTTTGACCAGCAATTCTCGATGGG
>NZ_JACJOV010000038.1:0-1713 GCF_014695745.1 Leptolyngbya sp. FACHB-671
CAGGAGGAATTGGCTCAAATGCTAGGGACATCGCAATTCACTTTTCAAGACTCAAAGGAAATTGCTCTTTAGGATAACCAATGTGATCCCAGTCAGGGTTCGCCAACAGTATCCTCCCGTTAGTCTTCCAAGGAAGCGTTTCAGAGTAATGAATTGAGGCAATCGCCCTCTGATGATCTGATTCATGATAGACACTAACAGTACTCACTAAGTTAATTACTTCTTCTGGCATTTTGAGTCGCAGCTGACCCTGGCAAACGCACCAATCCATTGAACTGTTTGCCGGGATACCAAGGCATTTGGGCGAGATTGTCAAAGCCAGGGAGACTTTCTATGTGTCGCACCATCCGAGTCCGCATCTCCTAATCGGGAAGTGAACCTCTCATTGCTCCTAAACTTTCAACGACATGATCAGGATTGGTCGTGGCAGGAATAGCACAGGTTACAGCGGGATGGGAGATTACATACTTCAAGAAAAACTGGGCCCAGTTTTCACAGCCAATTTCGCTGGCGAAGTCGGGCAACGGTTGTCCCTGAACTACTTCAAATAGACGTGCCTTTTCAAAAGGCATATTAACCAATACAGCAGTTCCCTGGTCAGCCGCCGCTGGAAGAATTCGATCCTCAACGCCACGCTCAAAGATCGAATAGCGAACTTGCACAAAATCTAGCTCACCATTCTCAATCCATCGCGCAACTGGGGCAGCATATAAGGACAAATCATGATGAGTTACCCCTAAATAACGGATTCTACCCTCCTGTTTCCATTCACGTAAAAATGGAATCACCATTTCGACATTCACTAGACTGTGAACTTGCATTGCATCCATGCAATCGCGTGATAATCGCTGCATAGACTGCTCAAGTTGGCGTAATGCATGACTGCCGTCACCTAAATACTCACCTGTTGCCCAAATTTTGTTAGTGATAAACAGATCGTCAGTGATGTTAAGGGCTGATGCAAATTCGCCTACGTTTACCTCGGACATCCCATAGAGCGGCGAGACATCAACGACTCGTCCACCTCCATCCCAAAAACGGCGTATTACTTCTTGAAGGTGATTGCGTGGCTGGTCAGACAATACATCAAACGTCAAAAAGTTCCCATACCGATCGCGGGTACCTGTTCATTCGTTCGAGGAATTAACTTTGTGATAATTTCTGAGGACTGAGTTGAACTAGCCTGAGCAACTTGGTTGTGCGACGTTTGAGCTTGAGTCGCTTGACATTGAGCAGCTTGAGATCCACCCTGAATGAGAGGAGAAAAAGCCGCAGTCGCAGCACCTATGCCTATTGCTTTGATCACAGCACGTCGGGAAAAGGGTTGCGGATTAGATGAGTAAGAGTTTTCCTGGTGCATTACAATCACTCCATTCAGCAAAGAGTTAATTCATTAAAAGAATCAGTGCTTGAAGAACACGCCACAACGATTCTGGCGCTCATAGCCTGCAATTCAATTACAAACCGTAAGCAACTGTGTCTTTATCATAGTTAGAGAGGGGCGTTGCACAATGGGTGAATGATCATTTCAAAGTAGGCACTTGTCGATGCTTCAAGTAGTAAATTAACAAGCGAATCGATGCCTGAAGCATCTCAATGGACTTGGAATAGCAGAAGGTTTTGCGGTGCAGCCGCGCCAGATGGTGCCGTAATCGACTATTTTCTCCTTCAACCCGAGTCATGGCTGTTTTGCTCACCAGATGATCGCCATCT
>NZ_JACJOV010000039.1:0-12423 GCF_014695745.1 Leptolyngbya sp. FACHB-671
CGTCTACGGCATTACCTAGCACGGCTGCACCGTAAAACCTTGTGCTACTCCAAATCCCTTGAGATGTTGAAATGTTCACTCCGTTTGCTGCTTCACTATTTGAAGTATCGAGCTATTCCTCTACCTACTTAACCATTACGGTTTCAGCAACGCCACTTTTGTAATTGATGATTTAGAATTGCTGTTTTGCAAGTCACGTATTTTTTTGTGATAGCGTTCTATCGCTATACAATAGCCACTCACTTGGCACTGACCAGAATAAATCCACGTGTTTTATTAGATTCAGAATCTGGGGTCGCGATCGCTTTCCACAACTCTTCTGCTCTTACCCAAACAGGTGGATACTTATAGCGAGACACATCCAGAATGAGAAAGCGATCGCTGAGCTGATGGTAAGCAGCAACGGGAGAAATATGTCCTGCTTGTTTTTGATTAATGGCTTGACGCAAATAGTTAACCACTACAAAGTTATTTGGCTCTTGTAAGTTTTTGCTGACTAGATTGCGAAACTCATCTAGTGTGATGTCGCTACCATAATGCACATCTGCTTTGACTGAGTAACTGACTAAAAACTGCCTCAAATGATCTAACGTCATGCCTCGAAATGAAAGTTCGAGTGGCGATCGAATTTGTCGCATTTGGTCATTAAAGACGTTATCCTGAGTAAACGTGTGAGTATTTCCTAGCTCAGGTGCAGCGGGAGCTGGAATTGAAAGAGCATTCAGCACCATGACCATACTAGCAATCCCACAATAAGCTACATTTTTTTGTGTCACAAAATAGGTGCTGAGTGGCAAGTAGTCCTGCTGTGCAGTGCTGGTTAATAGTAACTGTTCACCCTCTGTGGAATTGAGTGGAATCAGATTTGAAGAGACTGGAAGTGCCTTAGAGATAAATCGTCCGCTTACTAGGGAAATACCTACCAAAAATGCTAATGCAGGCATCGCGATCATCCTTGAAAATGAGAAAAGTTGCTTTTTCATAGCCATCATTCATTCATTGATCGACACGTGCACAGACATGGGCATGTAATTCTTTCCTACCCATCATTTCCGCAATACAACTCGAAATACCACAGAACTGAACGTACACTCAAATTGCTAATATTCCATCTGATTCTGCCGCCATCTCGAGCCTTCCATCTGTCTCCGCCGCCACTCTGATCCTTCAGCAAAACCTCGACGGTAGTAAAGAAAGATGCTGAGCAACCAATGTTGAGACACAGGAAAGCACTCTAGTACACCATTCTTCCAGCCCCAGCAGTAGAGCTTGTATAGGGAACCCATCTTTTGAGTTTGCATTTCACCACTCCAATTATTTAAGTTTGCTACAGTAATCAGTCTCGAATTGTCATTTTCTTTGAGGAGTTGCGCCAGTCTGTACCAAAACTGCTGAACAAAACCATGTTTTACCCTTGAGTGTGGGATTGCCTAACGATCGCCTCAGTCGCTGCCATCAATTGTGCATTTTGATTCTGAGCTTCAGACCTAAAAAAGGCGACGACTGCGTGCATATCCTTCGTATTAATGGGTAGACCAAAGCTGGCTTTGGCTCCAAACGCTTTAGCAATTTGATGGCGTAAAAAATAGGATTCCGATTGGGCAGAGACATCCATAATCCATTCTGTTGTTTGTGATGCCCAAACTCTTCCCGGTAATCCTTCACCAATCCGCAAAACAAATTTCTCGCTGCAATAGCGGAACTGCTTCCAGGCAAGCTGACGATCGTCATCCAGTTGAGCGCTGACGTACCAGGCTGAACTCAGTTCTAGAATTGAGCTATCTAACTGAGGTAACCAAACCTCACCATACTCCCAGTCGGTTGTTTGACAAACCTGTTGGAGAATGCGAGTGAACTGGTCAGTATATTTGGATAGTTCATTACTCGATGCAGAATTTAATTCAACCATAGAATCTCTAATGGATAGACCTGTGGGAAGAGCCAAAAATCAATGCAACGCACAGAGCGAGCGTCATTCAGAAGCAGTTAGCGAAAAGGACATTGCTTTGGCTGTGAGTCGCCAAAAACAGACGGAATGGAAGGTCGATTGCTACTTTCTCGTTTCCAGGGTACAGGCTGTTGAAAAAAATTAGGTTTGAGGCAAACATCTTGCATCTCCTGGTGAAACACCTGCATGGTAGAAGCAGACATTGGCGGCACAATTCTTCCCCAATCTGCAGGCACGATGCGTCCAGCATCGGCTTCTCGCTGCCAGTGCTGCATGAACTGAGCAGACGCCGTGTGGTGATCGACGATCTTGACCCCACAGGCGATAAACGAATACAAAATGGCTCGATTCAGTTCGATTAATGCTTGGTCTTTCCACAACGAGAGTTTTGAGCGTGTATTTAATCCCATTCGTTGGGCAACCACAGGTAACAGGTTGTATCGCTGCTCATCTCCAAAATTGCGGGCAGCAATTTCAGTGCTCATGTACCACCCGCTAAAGGGCGCGCAGGAATAGGAGATACCGCCAATCTCTAATCGCCAGTTTGAAACGGCGGGAAGCGCGTGCCATTTGAGTCCGAGTTCTGCAAACCACTCATAGTCAGGATGTGCAATTGGGACTTCCATCACCGCTTCTTTTGGCAGTTCAAACCACTGAGGCTTCTCTCCCGGCATTTGAATGACTAATGGTAGGACATCAAATGGAGTTCCCTGTCCTTTCCAGCCAAGGTGTTGACATAGTTCGGTGAATTCCGCTTGCTCAGGGTCACCGACGATTGAGCCATGAGGTTGACGGTATCCTGCATAGCGAATCAGTTGTGAATTCCAGATGTGAATCCCAGGTTGTCCCGGTGCAACGGGTGCAAAGATACTAATGGTGGAACGAATGTTGCCGCCGTTGGTTGCCTGATAAAGATGATCGACGATCGCATCAAAGATTTCCTCTGCGGTGGTGAGATGGCGTAGATCTCGCACGTTGAGCGTTTCCCAAAAAATCCGTCCAATGCAACGGGTGCTATTGCGCCAAGCCACTTTGGCACCATAGATCAATTCCTCCTCCGTCTGCCAATAAGTGTGCGACCCTTGCGGTATCTGCAAAGCAGCGCGCCCATACTCGCGGTAGATCTCTGCAAGTCGCTTTTGCAACTGCAACTCTGATAATGACTGCTCTTGATACAACAACCGCAGATAGTCGATCGCTTCGAGCAACAGGGTTGGCAGCGATTCTGCCTCTGCAATTTGTTTGCAGATCTGATTATTGCTGAGTTTCATGAGGGTGTGAGGGCTATTCAATAGAAGCAATTGCTGTTTCAGGAGAGTTTGTTGTAACAGAACTCTGAGGTTCTTGCAAGAAAAAAGCACATAAGCTGGCACAAATTAGAGCTGTGATGCCCATGCTGTAGAACAGCGTCTGAGCATTGCTGAGGCTGTAGATCAGTAGATAAATCACACCGCCCACATTGCCATAAGCACCGACACTGCCCGCGATTTGCCCAGTTACAGGCTTGCGAATGAACGGCACTATGCTAAAGGTTGCTCCGGCTCCGGCTTGCACAAAATAGGCGCAGAGCATCATTAGCCCGATGGCGACAGTGAGGTTCGAGCCAGCATCCAACTTGCCCATGAGCAAATAGCCGATCCCAATCCCGATTGTGAGTCCTGTCATCGTCCATTTCCGGCTGCCAGCGCGATCGCTAATCAATCCACCGCTCGGACGAGACACTAAATTTAAGACTGGATAAGCCGTTGCGACTAAACTTGCTGTCACCGGATTCAGTCCAAAGGTTTGTTCAAACCAAGTTGGCAAAATCGATATCACGGTAATTTGAGAGCCAAAGTTCGTCAGATACGTGAAGTCAAGCAGCGCGATTTGCCGGACCTGATACCGTTCATTCAGTGGATAGTGCTGACTCGGTTTTAGAAACTCCGAACTAGAGGGATTGAGTGATCCCACGATTTCTCGATTGATCTGCCAAGCTTTGTAGAACTGAACTGCATACAATAACCCCAAAAACAGCCAGATAAACTGCGCTTGCTTGAAAGTCAAGAATTGAATGTTGTTTTGAGCCAGTGAGTAGGTTAGCAATCCCAGCGATATGAGCAATCCTAAATCCAAGAGTGATATTGCCCAAAAGCTACGCTGGCTAGTGACTTCTAACCCACCATGTCGCTTCGGACGCTGGTACACCTCGTCCGGTGGGGTGTCTTGCGTGTAGCGCCAATAAATAATGCTGTAGATTGCAGTTACGAAACCAATCGTAGCGATCGCCATCCGCCAGTTCAAGCTTCCGCCTGTGAAAGATGCGATCGTCACGGCTAACACTGGCAGACAAAACTGAGCGGCAGCTGCACCAAAGTTACCCCAACCGCCATAGATTCCCTGCGCCAGACCGATTTCTTTGGATGAAAACCATTCGGCAACCATGCGAACACCGACCACAAATCCGGCTCCCAGGATGCTGTTAATCAAACTGCTCCAAACCAGCTGATTAAAATCGTGTGCGGTTGCCGTCAGCCAGCAAGGCACCACAGCAAACATGAGCAATGCCGAAAACGTTAATCGTGGACCATAGCGATCGAGCACCATACCAATCACAATACGAGCGGGAATGGTCAGCGCTAAATTGCAAATGGCTAAGACTTTCAATTGTGGTGATGTGAGGTGTAGTTCACGCTGAATCGTTGTAGCAAAGGGAGCAACGTCAAACCAAACCACAAAAGAGAGAAAAAAAGCGAACCAAGTGAGATGGAGAATGCGGCAACGATTGCGAAACGAGAATAAAGTTCTCAGCATGGTTTGCTCCTCAAGCAGTAGCTAAGGCAGATTCTTTTCAGCACAATGTTCATTCATTGCTGATTTAGATTGAGCTAGCGTTTATAGCAAGTAAGCAATACCGCGATAGATCAACTGCGGTCTTGCTATAGCGGTCTTCTGAAAATTTTCTGAAACTATTGGGCGATCGCAGAGTGATGGTTTCT
The DNA here is from genome assembly GCF_014695745.1 of Leptolyngbya sp. FACHB-671. NCBI lineage: Bacteria > Bacillati > Cyanobacteriota > Cyanophyceae > Leptolyngbyales > Leptolyngbyaceae > Leptolyngbya > Leptolyngbya sp. FACHB-671. The sequence goes on from NZ_JACJOV010000039.1 coordinate 4,927, forward strand.
GCTTCCTTGAGGATTCAGTTGGTATGGATTGCCGCGATAAATGAGTGTGACTGGAGTAACGCTCATGAGCTCAGGTTGAATAGACTGATTAACTTCGTGATTAGCACCGCGATAACAAAGTTTCATGTTTTTATTTCCCTGATACAAGTCTGTTAAAAGGCAATACAAGTTTCTTTGATTCTCATCAACTACGAAATTGATGACCTACTATTAACCTCTCAGATTAAAGCTCTAGAAATTATGCACGACTTTCAAAAATCTATATTTGGAGGTAGAGATGAAGTATTTTTAGAAGAAATTCTCTATCTTTCGACTGATATTTGTTCAATAATAAGGAATTCGCTCTCAACTGTTGTTCAAGTTTCTAGTATTGCAAAACATACCAGTTCACTATCCGTCTTCTATACAATAGGCTTTCAATTTGTCGGCAAACTTCGCCAAACATCGACTGTAGAAACTCGTTAGTGTAGAAACATTGATCTCTAACTTTGCAGCAATTTCCTTCCAAGATTTTCCATCAGTTCGCTGCAACACCAACGTTTGGAAATTAGTATCTAGTTTTTGTTCAATGCATTCTTGCCTAAAAAGGTTTTCTCGATCGAGTTCAATACACTCTTTAATCAAATCAATTGATGTTTGAGATTCTGTAGGAGAAGCAATGTTATCTAACTCAGATAGTGTTATACGTTTTATCTGTTGTTGATCAATCACTTTTGAAATTGCGTCTCTAAAAAATCGTCGTTCTAACAAGACATTCACCCATGCCATGACCGATTCCCGATTGGGTTCATATTCGTTGATGTTGTGACAGACATAAGCCAACAGGTCTTGCACTGCTTCGTTATAAATATCCTGGTAAACACCCACAAACTGTTTCGATTGCGGACGGCAAAGCTGACTAGAATTCAGAATTCGATATACTAAGCTAGTCAACGCTAATTGCCGCTCTGGGGCTGATGGTAGATGTTGTTGGGCTATTATAGCCAACTGCTTGAGGTGTTCATTAAGCAGATCTTCTACATCCATGTAAAACCTTAGAAGTTATCAAACACGCAATAGAGAGTGTTGAGGTTGCATCATTTCTTCTACAAACCTGATGAATATCTCCACTATAAAAAGTCACACTTGTCTTATTAACCTTTGGAGTGTAGTGAGTTTCAATGCTCGACTTCTTGTAGATTCTTACGATGATTTGTCACATTCTTATGGTTTTAGCGCACCCGCTTCGGCTTCGCTTTCATCAATTGGGCCAGATGACAGAAACAACAGGTCGCTGACAAACTTCAGGCGATCGCACACGACTGGCAGAAGCAGTAGCAATCAATCTTACTGTCCCGTCTTCAGCCATAACCCAACCTTGCGCTTCCACGATCGCCCCTGCTTGTGCCCCATCATCTTCTCGACTCAGTGGCGCAGGCGCACTCTCTTGCTCATCCAAGGTGGACCATTCTGCAAATGAGTCATCCCCAACGAGCGGATCGAGCGGACTGCTTGGTATACCGCCCCGCCCGGTTACGACAAACTCACCTATGAGTGCTTCTGCACTTGAACAAGTCTGCGTAATCTGAGTGGAGGCATCCACGACTTCGACGGGCAGTTCGACCAGCCCACGTCTGGGGTCAACATCGGGGAGGGTGATATCGACAGTTCCCTGTACCCCTCGTTCTGAACTTGCAGTGATATCGTTGGTCAGTGGGCTCTCCTGCGGTTGAGCGGCAATGCCAAACAACCCTTGGGACGTAATGTCAACGTTACCACCACTGCCTGTGAAAGCGTTAGCTAGAATATCGCTGTTTTTGTTGGGGAAAGCCACAATGAAATCCGCGTCGATGTTGATATCGCCGCCGTCTCCACCTGCGCGCTCGGTGCCAGCAGTGGTGGTAATGAGGCTATTGTTGCTTAGCTGCAAGAGTTCAACATTGCGTAGGGTGATGTTTCCCCCATCGTCCGCACCGGTTTCCGCCGTAATACGCGCTCGATCGTCTAACTGCACACGAGAGGCTGTGATATTAACACCTCCCCCAATGCCGCTGCCCTGGCTGTCTACTGCAATTCTGGCGCGATCGAACACCTGCAACTGGTCGGTAGTGATTTGAATGTTTCCACCTGGAGCCGAAGCCCCAGGTGCAGTACTGGCATATAAGCCACTGGCGTTTCCTTGAAGACTGATGGGTCTGTTGTTTGTCACACCAGAGAGCGTGATGCGATCAGACACGTTGAGGATGATGTTGCCCACTCGTCCTTGGTTATTGCTTGAGGTGTTTACCTGTGCTCCTTCGATCGCCTCAAATGTATTGGCGTTGACGGTAATGGTTCCGCCTGGAAAGCGATTCTGAGTTGAGGAAAAGATGCTGCCGCCATCGGCGAGGCGAACCGAATTGGCAGCAATCCTCACATTTCCGCCGCGTCCTTCGGCACCTACCTCCGTACTGGTAAAAATTCCACTTTGAAGTAGCAGTGACCTCTGCTGTCTTGTCCCTTCCAAGGAGACGCGATCGCGGGCGCGAATGGTGACATTGCCTGCATCGCCTTGTCCGAGTGTGCTGGTAATTAGTTGAGCACCATTCAGGGAGAAGGAACCTGTGTTGATGCGGATATCGCCACCGTTGCCCGTAGCCCCAGGACTAACGTTACTCAAAATTGAGCTACCGTCTAAAGTAATGCGATCGCGCACATTGAGAATCACATCGCCTGCATCGCCTTGTCCAAAGACAGTGGTTAGCAGTTGTGCCCCATTGGTAAGCGATAGTGAGCGGGTCGTGATTTCAACGTTGCCGCCATCGCCCACAGCCGCTTCGTTCTCCTCAAAATCGCCGACAATACTAACGATAGCACTCGGAGCGTCCAAGCTGGGAATCGTTCCATCCAGGGAGACGCGATCGCGAGCATGAATGATGACGTTGCCTGCATTCCCTTGGGCGAAGGTGATGGCAGCGACTTGTCCAGCATCGGTAAGCAACAGGGAGTTGGTCGTGATTTCGATGTTGCCACCCGCACCGACAACAGGCGTATTTGCGCTGGAAGGCTCGACACTACTGAAAATACCACTAAACCGTAAGGCGACGCGATCGCGAGCATGGATGATCACATCGCCAGCATCACCTTGTCCCGCTGTGCTGGTACCAATTTGTGCAAAGTCGGTCAAGGAGAGTGAATCTGTAGTGATGCGAATGTCGCCGCCATTACCCACACCACCTTCATCAACTAGATTAATAATCGTGGTGAATACTCTTCCACGAATGGTGCTGGCGTTGAGCGTAATGTCTCCTGCTTGAGTGCCCACCAAGCCGGAGTTGCTGCTAATGCCTGCCGACAGAAAACCGATAAGAATCTTTAACTCTCTAGCATTCACGGTGATACTACCGCCACCATTGCCTATCACGTCGATGAACGCACCCCTCAGAAACACATCCGATCGCGCCACTTCCGCTGGAAAGCTTAGACTACCATCGGCATTGAATCTCACCGTTCCTGGCTCACTTAACCCACCGATCTCCACTCGTCCGCCTGGTGCGGTCAACCCGCCGCCGATCATGCGGATGTTGCCACCTAGCAGCGTCAAACTTTCACCCGCTGGCACTCGTAATCCAGTATTAGAGAAGCTGGATAGGTTTGCAGATAAGGGAGCGATCGAACGATTGACGATCGGTGCCGGATTAAGCTGATTGAACAAAAACGCAGTCGGCTGCACCGTCAGCAGCGGGGGAGCCGTCGGGTCGGTAGCACTGAAAAACCCTTGCTCACCGAACTGCATGGTATCAGCAGTAGTTGCCATGAAGGAACCGCGCACATCTAAGCGAGCATTGTCACCAAAGATGATGCCGCTGGGGTTGAGTAAGAACAAGTTGGCATCACCCAGCACGCCCAGCACGCCCAATATTCGGGACTCCACGCCACCTGTGACACGACCCACAATGTTCTCGACCCCTGGGTCAGCAAAGTAGACGCTGCGCCCTTGCTCGACGTGAAATTCTCGAAAGCTATGAAATAGGTTATCACCGCGTTGTGCTCCGCCTTCGATGCGATCGCTTGCTTCCTGGGGGTCGAGCGGAATAACGGTTGAGCTTTCCGCTCCCAACGTGTCATCGGCGATCGGACGGCGTTGCGCCACTGCCGCAGTTGTCCATCCCAACACAATTGCACTGAGGACGATGCCGTTCACAATTGTAGTTTGCCAACCGAAGCGACGCATCAGAATTGCCTTTTCAAGGGTGATCATGTGGATAACAGCCAGCATGAATTGAGTATCAACAGAGACGAAACATTAACACAGCCAATCGAAGTTGGTTGTGTCGCAAGAACTTATTAAGGACAAGCGATCGATATCGTTTGCATTCCCTTAAGCAGCAATTCCAAAGATCGCTTCGATAAATTTCACTCCAGACACACTGTCCCCTTGTTTGACTCCTTTCACTTGTCCTGTCCGAATCGTATTCATCGCTTCAATGCCACTCAATGTTCTTCTGCCACTATTAAACGACTTGAACCCCATCATCGGCTTCACGATGCGCTTAATGTTCCGATGATCTTGCTCAACCACATTATTCAAATATTTGCTCTGCCTTAACTGGGTCTCCTTTCCAATCGTCTCCTCCTCCTTGAGCATCTCCATTGCCGCTGGGTAAGCGGCATTCTTGTCTATGGTAATCACTCGCGGAGCTTGAGTGTGCTGACCTTTGAGCACTTTGCGAAAGAACCGGGCGGCAGCTTTCGCATCCCGCTTGGTGCTGAACATAAAGTCCAGCGTATTCCCCTCGGAATCGACCGCTCGGTACAAATACTTCCACACCCCCTTGACTTTGATATACGTCTCGTCCACCCGCCACGAATCGTTCGTCGGTTTGAGATGCCGTCGAATGCGTTTGTCCAGCTCTGGCGCATACTGCAAAACCCAACGGTTGATCGTCGAGTGGTCTACCGCCACCCCTCGCTCCTGCATCATTTCCTCCAAATCTCGATAGCTCATGGAGTATCGACAATACCACCGTACATTGAGCAGGATGATTTCAGGCAGAAAGTGCCGCCACTTGAACAGAGTAGGAGGAGACATGGGAGAGCGAGTCGGCAGAGTTGAGCTTGTCTACCTTACCACTGACCAGTTTTTGCAACACAACCTTGCCACTTGCGTTCTCATCTGCTCGATTGGAGCAATTGAAGTAAAAGAATCGATTTCAGGAGTGGGTGCAGGACAAGGTTGGAGCTGTATTCCCCCAGTTTGAACAGAGCGTGTTGGTGGTTCAGACCACGCACCGGAGTACTGAGCGAAGGTCTCCGTCAATGGCAAAGAGTACGGGGAAGAAAAAGGGCGTGGGAGAAAGGAGGCTGAAAAGCAGGCTGCTGAGGATATCCTATCTAAGCTAAGGTCAGGAGTTAACTTAGAGCTAGGGTTAGATTCCAATAGTTTTCGGAATGGCATTTCAACGGGACTCCTCTTTCCAAAAACTATTGGAACTTGACAGCTAGAGTCGTCCAAGCTCAAGTAGAACGATTGTACAGTCGGCGATCGCCATCTCTGTGCTGGGGCGACCAGTAGTCTCTCGAATAAATGCTTCTATCTTTTGAGCATTCCATCCTAGAGGTTTGGTATACCGTGCGATCGCGGCTCTCATCAGTTCGGCAGAAATTGGATATCTCGCGATCGCCTCCCCCAGCAATTGGGGTTCCTCTAACCAGGTGGTGAGGTCAGGGCGGATATACCAGTCAGCCTGGGCTGGGTCGAAGTTTGGTGGTGGAGCAGTGAAGTAAATTGCGTCAAGTTCATCTTCAACCTGGAGCCAGCCAATCTCTTTAGCCAGGAAGAGCCATTCCTCTTCGTCTGCCTCCAAGAGTCGAGCGTTGTCCTCTGCCCCTTCGCCCAATGGGTTATAGACACCTGCTAGCCAGGCTAAGGTGTGTTGTTCAGGGTTCTTGTGTCTATCTTGCTCTAAAAAGTTTTCTATCTCTTCTCTAATTTCTGTGCTTCGCTGTTGGGAGTCAGTCTGCTTCTTCTGGAGTTTCTGGGATGCAGATTTCCGAGAACTACGTTGCTTCGGTTGTACGCTTCCAAATCCCCGCGCCATGTTTTTCCCTCCCATCTGTCCGTGAGGCAAAAATACTTCCTCTATCTTCTGAGTATAGAAGCAGGGTTTTGAATAAGGCAGGCTAGAAATCTCTCCTGTACTTGTTAACCTGCCAGCTTCACTATCGCGACACGGTTAGGGGCTTGACATTTAGAAGCTAGATTTGCCCCTCTTCCTCGAGTTCTGAAACTGCTGCCTCTAGTTCCATTTCTAATTGCTCAATGGTTGGTAGGCAGTTCTGCAATGAAGGGGGAAGTTCACCGCGCAGCTTATAGGTAGAGACGCCAATTGGGTTTTGCACGGTGTCTAGAGCAAATTCAACAGTTGTTTTCTTCTTGGAACGACATAAGATAATCCCAATTGTTGGTCCGTCTACCTCTGTGCGGAGTAGGTTATTGACTGCTGAGATGTAGAAGTTCATCTTGCCCGAGTATTCTGGTTTAAACTCAGTCACCTTCAAATCAATCACGATGTAGCAATGTAGCTTCAGGTGGTAGAACAACAGATCGATGAAGTACTCATCTCCTTCAACTTCCAAGCGGTATTGGCTGCCAACGAATGCAAAGCCGGTACCCATTTCTAATAAGAAGTTGCGAATGCGCTCTACTAAAGCCTGCTCAAGCTCTCTCTCCTTAACGTTTTCGCTAATGTTTAAGAAGTCGAAATTGTAAGGGTCTTTAATTAGTTGTCGAGCAAGATCAGAATCAAGTGCTGGTAGGGTTCGCTCAAAATTAGTGATTGCGCCTCCCTGCCGGGCATAGAGATTAGTCTCAATTTGTAGGGTCAGAACGTCACGGCTCCAGCCATTCTCAATAACTTTTTGTGCATACCACAATCGTTGCTCATAAGATTTCAACTTGTTTAGCAGCGTCTGATTATGCCCCCAAGGAATTTGTGCTATGAGTCGTAGCACAATTTGCTCATCGGGGTATGCCTCGGCTAGCGCCCGCATGTATTTTAGGTTGCGCGGGGAGAAGCCAGACATATTGGTAAACTCTTGCTTGAGGTCTTGTGCCAATCGTTCGATGACCTTTGTACCCCAACCTTCCTGCTGCTGGCGATTCAATATCTCTCGACCAATTTGCCAGTAAAGCAGGATTAGTTCGTTATTGACCGCGAGTGCTGCCTTAATATGTGCTTGGTGTATACGCTCCTTTAGCGATCGCAGGAAGGAGGTGTAGTTTTCGTCGGTAGGGAATAGAGAACCAGATTTAGACACAAGCAGTTGAATTCTTAATTGATCAGGACTTACGCAGATGTACTAAATGTGGTGGTCAGCTTAGCCCAATTTCATAGCAAGAGTGGGTGATTTGAGTTGCCCAATCGGGATTGTAAATTAGATTGTGTCAAAGGTCAGAAATGAGATCTAATGAACTACTGAACCTGAGACATTGGGACTATGACTTTTCGACCTGAATTACTGGATGAATTGCTCAAA
>NZ_JACJOV010000004.1:0-4515 GCF_014695745.1 Leptolyngbya sp. FACHB-671
GTCAGTAGAGCAGCGCAAAATGCAATCTAACAATTCAAATGCGGTGGACGGTTGAGAGATACTAGTGTTGAGTTCGAGTTGTCTGCCACCGGTGATTTGAGCCGTTGGGTAGACAAACAACAGAGGGTGGGAACGGAGAAGATACAAGATAATGACCACTGACACGCTACTGATCGTTGGACCTGGCGGAGTTGGAAAGAGTTCGCTAGACAAAATTTTAAGAACAGACGTCGTCCGCATCGATCCTTATCGCCTCCGGAGTGCCGGTCCACGGAATCCCAATGATGTTTTATACGCTCACCCGAAGCTCAGGGATGAACTATATCTTACTTATCAGCAGCTGGGTGTCGAAGTCACTTGCCTATCAAACGATGTTCATTGGTTTCCCAAAACTCGTACGCTTTTTCTCAAGGTGCGGAACGACTGGCAACTGCTGATGCTCGGTGCTCTTCCCCCGGGAGTTGCCAAAGCTGAGATCTTCGCACCCGCTGTGCCGGTGATGATGGAGAATTCCCATATCCGACGCCTTTTCGGTCATGTGGCAATCCTTGTCTTGAATCCAGCGACTTCACTTACGGACATTGCCGGTCTCAAGGAGAAGACCCGCTATAACTGCGAAAGACGAGGTGACAAACCTGATTCTGTTGAGGAGCGCGTGGCTTCGATAGATGAGGAAGCGGCGGCTTGGCAGCGTATGGTTTCCCTCGGTGCAAAAGAATACCCCAATTGGGCATTTCCGGCGTTTATCTATGGGGAGCGAGGAGAGAAAGAAATCCTCATTGCTGTGCGGAGTGCCTTGCTCCAAGACTCTCCGCAACTGGACATCTTTTTTAGGACTGAGGGCGATCTCCTTTCCGAACCATAAGTCTGAACGGATCGCCCAACGCTGGGCGGCTGAGTTACCGGGGTCTGAGTAGTAACGGAACAGAAAGTTACGCTAAGAGGTGTACCAGTTGAATCTACTGAGAATCAGAAGCCTGAAACCCTTGATATTCCGTTCGAAATTTCTGTACCAATTAGCCTACAGTCTAATTGGTACGTCTCATTGAGACTGAACAGTACTTTCTGAAATGACTGCTGCTACAGTGTTTCAGCCTTAACGTGACTTTCTGTTCCATTGCTACTCAAACCCCGTCTTTAGCTGTTTATTTCTGATTGTTTGGTGTTCAGAAGGCTAAAACTAAGGAGGGATCTTCCTTACCCGACTATAGGGGCGCTGTTAAAGTTAGACTTAACAAACTTTTAGGATCAGTCGCATACAGGAGTTTAAGATGCCTAATTTGCCAGCCTTTTGCAGTAACTGTGGAAATATTTTCCGATCTCCATTTGGCGCTGAAAACTCATCTGGCATCACGTTTACGGGCAATTACGCTCGATGCCCAAGGTGTAATGAAATGGCTGTTGTGCCAGACGGAGTATATGATTTTCTTGGCGATGTTATTAGAGTTCTGCAGCAAGAATCTCCTACGATTGCAGAGCTACAAAGTCTGTCCCGAATCATTGAACAGTCCTGGCAGCAGGGCATCAACCTGCGGCAACTGCAGCTGCTATCAAGCAAGAAATACCTAGATTTTCTTCTTTGGCAGAAGTATTCCTCAAATATCTTGGCCATCCCGTTTTTGGGAATTCCGTAGGACTAGCTGGTTTTTTAATGACATTGCTTCAGATGTGGACGCCATCTACATCATCAGGTCCATCTGTTTACATAGATAATTCTCAGGAAATCATTAATCAAGTCATTGTCCAGTGCACCTCCGAGAAAATTGACAAGAAATTTGATAAGTAAATTTTCCAGCTTCTAACTGGTCAATAATGTTCATCGTCACTCCTCAAGTCTTTAACCTGGCGAACTGCATCATCAAAAATTTCAGTTCCAGTTGGGATTGCGACAGGATACGTGTAAAAATCTGCAAGATAGTACTTTAAGCCTTGATATTTGTAGCTTCTAGCAATTCGACCTTGGAAGGGGTAAAGGTAGCAAAGATACTGTTGGCGAAATATTGCTTAACACCTTGAAGGCTCTAAATATTCGTCGTTCCCCTGCTGAAACGAATTGAATTTTATGAATTGAACAACGACGAAATGGGTAGTTCAAGCATAAAGAAATAATTCGCCAACAGTATCAGCAAAGCTGCATCCAAACGCCACACAACCTCTGAAATGACTAAGTAGTAAGCGATCCAGCTAAAAAGGCCAGAAAATTGTAACTTGCCCGTAAATGACGATTGAACTGCTCATATAATTGACGACAGAATCAGAGTTTCGGACTCTTTCTGCTTAAAAACTTGCCCGTAAATAGCTGTTTTTCGGGATGTTTTAGCTAAATCATAAAAAATTTTCTGGAATCCTTGCACAGCAGAGGCTTCAGGCGTCGTGTGGCGTTTCGTCGTCGCTTCGCTACTTTTGCCCCTTATAGGTGCTGTTAAAATATCTGGCAGTTTTATATTCACAGCAGTTGCTTATAAGTATCTCGGTGCTACTGAAAATCGACCCACTCAGGTTTAGAGATTTAAGAAAAAACCTGAGTAGTGTCATTAAAACCATTTAAGCTATACAGCATAACAATTCAAATGCAGACGGACGGTTGAAAGCTGCTGGTGTTGGGTTCGAGGTTGTCTGCCGCCGCTGATTTGAGCCGTGTGCGATTCGTTCATCCTAAATGGGGTGATTGAAGGGTTGCTGTCATGAAGTGCAATTAGACTGAAACGCTTTCAGAGCAATAGTTTGAGAGTAGGCAATCTGTACTAAAATTTTGGTCGTACCCCCACAATTGCATTTACTGGTTAACGAATTTACGCCGTTTCGGGCTTTGATTAAGTGCTAATTGCATCTCATGACAGCAACCCTTCAATCACCCCATATAGAAAAACAAAGCCCTGACCGGTAGGTTAGGGCTTATTGTTTTGGTCAATGCCTTAAACAGTTTTAGTAGGGCAGGGGGGCGATCGCCCTGCTAATTCATGAGGGAAAAGGGTTCTAACCCGCAATTAATTACTGCATTACTGCATTACTGCATTACTGCATTACTCATTTACTTCATCAAGTGCTTCCTCAAGGAGTAACCGCACCACTTCAGCTTTTTTCTTGCCAGTTCTAGCGCAGAGAATAGATAGTTTTTGGTGCATTGATTGGGGCATATCCACTGTTAGCCGGATCGTTGGCTCCTTCTCAACAGCGGATTCCATCAGTCTAGACATAAGGTTACTCCTGTTGCTGGTGGCGCTAGGTTTCTTTGCACGGGTTTGTTTGGGTGGCTTCTGAGGGGTTTTAGGTTCAGGTTGCGGTGGTTCTTCCTCTGGCTCGTCTATTTCTTCAGGTTCCTCTACGGGTTCTGCAGGTCGGCTGCTGCCCTGGCGATCGCCATAGACAAACTCAGAAGCTAGGTTGCTGCTATCGAGGGATTTGCGCTGTCTTTTTGCGGGACTCATGGCAGTAATCCCATGATTTCTTTGAATAGCCGCTCAAACTCCTTAGAAGCATCAGCAGCAGGCTTTCCTGATAACTCCCAAACTGTCGCACCTTGCCCAAAGGTGTCAGCAACAATCTGACGTTGGTAGACCACGGACTTTAGGATCGGAACTTCGCTTTTGGTCAGTAGGGCGATCGCTTCCTCCAGTAGCTTTGTACCCTTCACTGCTCTGGAGATAAATACGGCAGCTTTGGGCGGTCCACTTCTCACGGATTGGGCTTGTTTGATTAGCCGCATGGCATCGGAAGCAGAGCGTAAGTCTACCCCAGTTGGTTGGCAGGGGACGATCGCCAGGTCTGCTCGAAATAGAATTGCCCTGGTGGATTCTGACAATCCGGCTGGTCCATCTACAATAAGATGCTGGCATGTCTGAGCTAGCTCTGGAATTCGCTCTAACAGATCGTCGGGAGACTGAACGACCTCGAACGGAATTTGGGTTTCCATTGACTCTAGCCAGATAGAGCTGGAGCGTTGTGCATCAGCATCGATTAGCAAGACCTTGTTCTTTTTGCGAGTAAGCCAATAGGCGAAATGAACTGAGGTAGTAGACTTCGCGCAGCCTCCCTTCTGGTTGACGAACGCTATAACAGCCATGAGTGTTTTATTAATGCAGTAATTACTTAGAGTACCACTGCATTACTGCATTACTGCATAGAGTATAGATGCACTGAGTTAGACGATCGCTTTTCAATGGGATTCAGTCATTATCGATAGTGAGTGCAGCAGATTGCTTAACGGCTGAGTAATGTGAGCAGTTGTTGCTTCAACGAGGAATGAGAGTGTGGGTAGATTCGCGATTACCTGAGGGTCATTGAAGATAGCCCCGCGTTCTGCTAAAGCTTGTCGCTCATTGTCAGAGAGTCCCAGTCCCAAACCAAATTGAGCGTCCTGAACTGTGGCATCACTAAAGTTGGCACCGCTGAGGTTGGCACCTCAGCGATCAGCATCGCGAAGGTAGGTATTGCTGAGGTTAGCATCGCTAAAGTTGGCATCGCTGAAGTTGGCATCGCTGAAGTTGGCACCGCTGAAGTTGGCACCGTGAAGGT
>NZ_JACJOV010000040.1:0-15557 GCF_014695745.1 Leptolyngbya sp. FACHB-671
GTTAGCTTCTCGTTGTCTTACTCTTTCAGCCATGCCAGACACCATTCGTGGACACACACTTTTTCATTGGTGGAAGGAGGAATAAATTAGTGTCACTCTACCATCCGGATTCCGTATCATTTCTCCTTGTCGCGATCTACTCCTCTCTTTTGCTCTCGATCTGCTTCCAAGTTCAGGAAGAATTTCATTCAAAAAAGAGCCTATGTAATTGACATTTGACAGCCCCACGAGATACGCAACCAGTACATTAGGAAGACTCAGAACCCTTGTCTGACAAACAGTTGACGAAATCGACCAGTTGAGGTGAGATGCCAAAAAGCTGAACTGAAACCTGTACTGTTTGTGATGAGATCGCATTGCGCTTGAGTCGTTCTGCCCAGGACAACCGCCGATGAGCACGTTGGCTTCGAGTCAAGTAAGAAGCGATTGGCTGAATGAGCCGAGTGCCCAAATCATTGGGTTGAATGCAAGTTTGATGTCGTCTCAGATGCTGTCGAATCTCACGCCGCAGTTGAGTAGCTGGAATATCGCTCCAGACCAACGCTTGAGTACCCTGCACGGTTTGAATTGGAGCTTGAGCAATCACCGTAATCTGGGGCTCTAAGGCAACCGTTGGAACCGGTGGTAACTTTGCTCGCATCACCGAGATACGTCTGCCATTGGTTCCTTTAGAGTCATCGGATAAACAATGATGCTTGACGGGACAACTGGCACAGATGCGTGGATTGACACTGAAAAGCATTTGCATATCACCGCGACGAGTATAGCGAATTTCGCGCCGCCCCATGCGATGCCCCTGTGGACATTCGATGAACTGATCCTCAATGATTTTGAAGTCCTTGCCCCCATACTTGTGACGACTTTTCCCCCAACCCTTTGCAACGGTCATCGCCCCATAGCGAGGGGTAGACCTCTCACTTGGATGATTAACAGGGAAGGCAGATGAAGCCTGCTCAACGGGAGCCACAGCGACCTCAGACTTGAGGGCTAATGCGGGTGACCACTCCGTTTGACGGGCACAAGACTGGGGCGATTGTGCGGCTCCTGCTCGAATCCGCCAGTTCCACACCCACTGATTCAGAATTTGCCAGAAGTTCTGTCCTTGGGACTGCCAACTACACCATCGGTCGCCATCTTGCTCCGTGTCCTCTTCAGAGAGAACTCGCTCAAAGCCACCTCGCCCATTGTAGAGATTGAGCACATCTGTTGCCGTGAACTGCTCAACTGGCAGGGAGGTCAGAAATAGCTCGTGAATGTACTTGCCCTGGCATTTGCCGACTGCTCGTTTGCGCTGGTCGAATCGCTCCATTCGCACAATGACTAATCGCATCGGTTCATGGTAACCTCGCCGAGTCGAGGCGAGGCAAGGAATATCAAACAGTTCCCGTGGATGGGGATTATCGGGATAGGCAATCGTAGCATGGGGGGCTTGTTTGAGGGCTGCTCCTACTATCGAATCCTTGAGCAGATGATAGTCGCGACAGCGAATGGCATAAGCAATCTGAGCTTACTGAAGCTCGCTGACATAGCTGGCACTTCCGTAGAGTCCATCCAAGCGAACAATGCCCTGAGCCCGAGTTAACCCTTGAGTGTAGAGATAGCGTTTGACCAAGTCACAGGCTCGAATCAGGTCCGGCTTGGGTGTACCATTTCCGGGAGCCGCAAAGGTGCCCAGCCATTCATGGGTATGGGCACAGGCAATTGTACTGCGAGTGCGAACATAGTCCCCCCGTTTTCGCCCACCATAGCCTGGAGCACAAGCGTTCTCACTGCGCCGCTTTAACTGCGGATGCGTGGATGCACTCACCAGAGCACGGTGCCGTGTGGCTTTAACAGTTCCGTCTACATCAAAGACGACCCATCGCTTTCCCGTGCGGTCGCTCAATCCCATCGCTGGTTTCATCTCAATCGGATGGGCTAGTAAATCTGCTTCAAATAAGCTTCGCAATTGTTCTACAGCAGGCTCATCTACAGCTGCCAGAAAACGACTTAAGGTTGCGGCTACGGGACACTTCGCTCGTTTCCAGACTGACATTAGCACAGGCTTGATGCTCTCTAACTGCTCGAAAAATAACTTTAATGTTTCGACCCCACTAACGGCATAAGCTAATAGTAGGAGCACAAAGTCACACACCTCATAACGTCCCATCCGTCCACGGCTGACTCGAACCTGTTGCTGTAGACGTTCTAGCAATCCGCTTTGATGCCAATATTGCCCTACTAGTAATGCCTCGGCTAACCAAGTTGGAATCACAGGGTTCGATTGTTCAGTCGTCGTGATTTCTAACCCTGCTAGAGTAAAGCTAAGTTTGTTCTCTGACATCGGGAACTGCCTCCATGCAGTACGGCTCGATGTCTTTTTCTAGCGAATTTAGCGAGCTTTAGAACTCCCTCTGTGTCTTGTTTCTAGCATTTACCCTGGTACTGGTTGCGTATCTCGTGGGGACAGGTGTCTCAAGCGCTATGTGGCGCGGGAGATTTATCACATTGTTCGTAACACGTTTCCGGTTCCTGAACGCCCTGAAGTGATTCATCCTTAGAATACAAAAAACTTGACATCTATAGGAGCATCAGTACCATTAGCACTTACGGAAAAACAATCTTGGGAGTCGCAGCATGTCCGAGATGGAGGTAGGCAGCCGATCGCAGTACAATTTCGGAGTAGAGAATCTTTTGAATTTCCAGACTGGGAACCCGTTTTGCTGTGAAGTTGTAAGCTGCGATCTCCCCTTCCAAACTGAAATCAGTATTCGTTAGATAGTGATCGTAATCATGCACGCCCTGAAAGATAAATCCATAAATTGGATTGGGGTACACAGCAGAATCGTAACTATCAGCGGAAACCCAGAGATGACCTTGCTCAATATCTGCAAACATTTCTTCAACTGTGTCGTAGCGCATGTAGTCTGAGAATTGTAGATTTAGGGGCAGTTGCTGAAATTCATCCATGAGCCAATCGCAAAGTTGGGCGATTGTTTCTTTAGGAATCTCGGCTGGTTTACCTTCTAAGTAGAGTTTAGCGAGAGTTTCTACTTGAGATGAGGCTGCTTCTGGAGTAGATGGATTGGTTTGTGTCAGAGCCATGTCGTTAAACCTCTAAGATTTTGAACCAGTGTCCTGCATGGGGGGCAGCGCCACTCCTATAGCCTTATCACCTTACGGGAGCCCAGTTGCGTTGCTTTTTCTTTGATGAATTCACCAATGTATCTTCGTACCCTTACCTCTAGTTGTCCCTGCAGAAAACGAAGGCTAAGACAGTTGAATGCGATCGAGATAACGCTCCCATCAAACTTCTTTAGCTGGCAAAACTTTGGCTGCAACAAAAACTGTGTGAGGGCTTCTGAGGGTCAGCCGTGCTTCTGGTATCTGAAGTGCAGTCATTGTTTTCACATGTTCGCATTCATCATCCCGAATGTTGACAAACACATCGTAGAGGTTGTCTACTTTGGGACGGCGAAATTCATGACCTGATGTGGTTTGAAATTCCTCAAACATGTAGAGATCGCCATCGCGATAGTAGTCGATCGCTACTTGGGGAGCTGATTGAGTTTTCAATTCCGCTTCATGTGTTCTCAAGTAGTTGTCATAGGTGTGATAGGCATGACTCTCAATTAACTCCATCAAGTAGTAAGCAGACCCAGGTGACAATATGTACAGTACGACTACCACCCAGTAGTATGCCACTCCAACCAAATGCGCGACGAGGCGATCGAACCAGTGCTGATTCCCGCCCAGCGATTCCATAATTAACAGATGATGCAGTTCGTTCCAGGTTTCAGCAAAGTGAACTTTTAGCAAGTCCGCTTTACGCCAAGAGCCTAGCGTTTCATAGAGATGCAGCACCGAGAGGTAGGAAAAATAAGGAACGCGGGCGATCGTTTCCAGCACGTAAAACCGAGGATAGGAGCGGTTGCCATACACAACATCGACAACGAAGACGAAAAAACCGACAATAGCTCGAATTAAAATTTTCATAATGCATACGCTCAACGTAGAACACAATTAGAAATTTGCTGCGTCAATCATTTGGACTGGATTGAGTTTGGCTCTGTCAAGTAGGGAAATTGGGGTTGCAAGCCATCGGGCTTACCTACTCGGTCTGAGAACGGGGTATTTGCCAGCAGGCTCAAAATCACGTCGGCTGTATCATCTGCCAGTGCTCGCCCATTTCTGCCAGCAAACCCATAGCTAGTCGGTAACTGCGGATTGTAAGTGAGCACATCAGGAAGGAGAAACCGTACGACCTGCTGTCCGTAAGCTTGAGGATCAGTCGTCGTGCCTGCGAGGTGAGTGACCTTTGCAGTGAAGGCGGCGATCGCCTCCCCATATTTGGCAACATCGTCGCGTGGCAGAGATTTGTTATAAGCATCCTTCAGATGCTCGTCCTGAATGAAGACTTGCTGAACCAGGGGAACTGCTGCTCGGTTAATGGTCTTCCACTTGCCTTCGTGCTGAATGGTTGTGGTTCCCCAAAGCTGCATTGTTTCAGCACTGAGAGCCGCGTTGGGCAGTTCTAAGACGATCGCGGTCACATTATGCCCTGCCAAAGCGTTCTCAGCCGTATCAAATACGTTGGGATCGAACCGATTCTCTTCTAGAATCAGCTTGGCGAATTGCCCAAACCCTCCCAAATTGAAGAAGAAGGGATCAGCGACCAGCCCTGCCCAAAGTCGTCCTCCGTTATCGATCGAAGTGATTTTGCCTGTATTGCCTGCTGCAATGAGTTTGCCATCACTGCTGTATTCAGTAGCAGCACTGCCCTCCAATCGACGCAACTCGATACGCTGAATGCCCCTGGAATCAGGTTCTCCAAAAGTGACACGATAATCCAGGTCTTCGATCACGTCAGCATTGGTGTCGATTTTGAAATCATAGAGCGCGCCCGCTCGAAAGGTAGTCGGCGATACTTCACCCGCCAAAGGATTAACCGCCATGATCAAAACGGTGGTGGCTGTATCGCCTGCAAAGACATAGACATCGGTAATGTCTACTCGTCCATCTTCTTTGGCAGTGGGAGAATCGAGATGGTGTGACATAAATCGTGTACTCCTTTGTTCATGTTTCGGTGAACGTCGAACGTTGTTCTGCAACTTGGGCAAAACTGTTTCTAGAAGTTCGACATTGAGAGATATTTGATCTTTCCATTACTGAGGTTGCACGCTGTAGGGAAGGCTTAAGTCTCCTGAATTAACGCTGTACACCTGGTACACGCCCAGCATCGGCAGAGCATCGTTTGTCGCGTTCACTTGCAGGTAGGCAGCCACTCCATCAAATTTGAAGTCTGTTTTGGAGCCAATCCGCGAGGCTGGAACTAAGACCTTGAGGGTGTTGCCATTTAACATCACTGGAAATCCAGGAGAATCGAAATACATCGGCATGTCTGGATGGGTAGGTGGCATCACAATATTTGAGTCTGTTTGGCTGAACTGTTTGACAGATAGTCCACCCGGTACACGATCGTCTTGAGTGAGTACGACCCAATGACTGTGATAAACAACGCCATCATCGATATAGTTCAAGTTGTTGTTCTCATCCCAGAGTGGGGTGTCATCGAAATCAGGATGGGAAGTGGCTGCTAATGCCACAATTCCTTCAGTTGAGCTAAAGCCGACATCTTCTGCTTTCAAGGTGGTTGGAAACACGTATGCCAATACGGGTGCTCCATCTGTGCTTCCTTTGGGTTGTGGTACGGTTCTACCCGCCGTTCCTGTGACGGTTTGTTCAAAGACAAGCAGATCCATATCCCTGAGATAACGCACGCTCGTACCTTCTATTTCCAAATCAGATGATTGAGCGGTCGGAGTAATAGCAGATGTCGATTGGGCGATCGGGGTTGAAGCGACCTGAGATATTGGGTGAGCATTCAGTTTAGGCGTAGGATATAAGATCCCCAAAACGAGAGTTAAACCAATGCCAAATAAGGCAGTAAGAAGACGGCTCATAACAAACTCCTGTTGCTTAGAAATAGTGATTGAAAATCGAGTAAAGAGATAGAAAGACGTGATTCACCTGCTCCCCATCCAAGGCAGGATTGAGAAAATTCTGAACACTCTTAATGCTTATCCAAGCAGTGTAGAAGGGCAGTAGGAAGAAGATTTTCAAGCAGAAGAAGACATAAGTAGCTAGGTACAATTAACCGTAATCTACGTGTAACCTTGCCGTCTTTAGAACAAGCGACGCAATTGAATCACTAACATAGTATTCATGCCAAGAATTCGATGCCGTACTTCGGCGCTGCTGTCAAAACTCGATCGACCGCATCAGGAGTGGCTGGGCGGGATGGTTTGTCTAGATTATCTACTGGAACCCCCACTTCGGCAAAGAATTCTTCAATTCCCGCAGGCATACACCAGACCAACATTTTCGCGCGTTGATTGGTCTTGTTCGTGAAGGTGTGCATATGCCCCTGCGGTGAATAGAGAAAGGTTCCAGGGGTGGCAATCACGGTTTGGTTGCCGAGTTTAAATTCCAGTTCGCCCTCCTGGATGTAGAATGCTTCATCTTCACGATGGTGAATATGCGGCGGCGGTCCAACATCAGGATCGACTTGCAGCTCGAAGAGGGTGTATTGTCCATTGGTGTCTTCGCTCACTGCCTTGAGAGTAACAATATCTCCCACAATTGAGAAGGAAGTTCCTTGACCTGGCTTTATTGACAGTTCATGAGGAGTAGTCATTGTAATTTCTCCTATTTGCTGAAGAGTTAAGTTGTTGGGTTCCAAGTCGTTCCGAATTTTAAACTCAGAGCGATTCACGGTTGTGTTGTAAAACGGTGCTGAGAATAGAAAACTCGAAGCAGGAATTGATGATGAGCAGCAAAAGCTTGAGCACTCGTATGCTCTTCTCTGTCTGGTGCTAGCTGAATTAGATTATCTTTGTTCTATCTACCTGAAGTGTAATGAGTTCAAACGTTCGACTTCTTCCAGATTCTTACAACGATTTATCAGATTCTTATGAGGTTAGCGAACTTGCTTGGGTGTCATTCCCGTAAGGCGCTTAAACTGTTGCGTTAAATGACTTTGGCTGGAGAACCCAACCTGTAAGGCAATGTCTGCGATCGCTAAATCCGTCCTACTCAACATCACTTTTGCTCGTTCTACCCGCTGCTGAATCACATACTGGTGCGGTGAAATCTCCATCGCCTGTTTGAATAAATTGGCGAAGTAAGTTGGGCTGATATTGATCACGCTTGCCAGTTCAGCCAGGGACAAATCTTGATTTAGGTGAGTGTGAATGTAGTCAATGGCTTGCTGCAATTGCATACGAGTTAAGCTTCTGTTCTCAGGCGTGATGATTTGCGCAACCTCAGAATAGTGCCGCAAGAGATGAATGGTTAACGCTTGAGTCAAGGATTCGATATATAATCGCCCCATCATGCCATCTGAACGCATCTCGGCTAAAAGCAGCATGGCAATATGCTGAAGATTCAAGTCCTGCCTGGCGAAGTGGTTGGTGAGCTCGACCCGCTTTGTGTTTATTTCAGACGCTTGGGCAACTTGTCTAACCAGCTCCGGCTGTAAGTGAATATGCAGTTTTGTCTCGAATGAGTGACTTGTTGAACAACGCCAGTAGATTGGTTTTCCAGCAGGAACTAAAAGGCTGTCCCCGTTCTGAAAGATTGTTTCATGTAGGCGATCGTCAGACTCCCAATGAAAATGTGTGGGATGTTGCAGGGGTAAGATCAGCCAATGATTTGACAGGGCAGTAAGTTCTCCTTCTTCTGTTTCACCCGGAGTTGTAGAGTGTTGATGCTGCTCAACCAAGATGCCATTCCAGCCCATTTGCCGACTGGACAACACCGAAGTTTTATGATCAAACCGTTGGCTGCGTTCGCTTGGCATAAGACAGTCTCCTGAGTGCAAGATATAAAGACACAGACCGCACTATTGAGGGGCAACACAGACAACCAAGCAATGGCGAGCCAAAATCAACAGGGGATAGACTGAGAGTATCGAATTTGGGTACTCAAATCATAGCTTTTTGTATCACTTATCATCATTGCAAACTTTTGGCGATCGGCATTACTTCACAGCAGAGCTTGTTGTCATAGCAGAGTTTGCTGCTTCAATAATCAGGTTGGCAACCTCTCCTGGGTGAGATATGGCTCGACAGGAACGACTAATTGAATGTGTTGCCAGTGGAACGCATAGACTCCTTTAGAAGCAATTAGCCTCCACTGGCGAACGTTTCGGTCAGGTTACTGTAAATCCGCCATCGACCACTAAGGGTTGTCCAGTGATGTAGCTGGCAGCATCAGAGCAAAGAAAAACGACAGCTTGAGCAATTTCTTCTACCTGTCCTATACGCCCCATCGGAACCGTAGATGCAAAATCATCAGCCGTGATACCCATTCGATCAAGGCTACGATCAAGCATCTCAGTCGCAGTAGCACCGGGGGTAACCGCATTAATCCGAATGCCCTGCTTGGCATAGTCTAACGCTGCCGCTCGTGTCAGTCCCATGACGGCATGTTTACTCGCGGCATATGGAGATGCCCATGGAAACGCAATCAACCCTGCTAACGAGGAGGTATTGACGATCGCCCCGGCTCCTTGAGTCAGCATTTGCTGAATTTCATATTTCATGCACAAGAACAGTCCCCGTGTATTAATCGCCATCAGTTTGTCAAAGTCTTCGATCGATTGCTCGTGCAGAGGTTTTGGAAGTGCCTCTATGCTCGCGTTATTAAAGGCAAAGTCGAGCTTCCCAAACTTCTCGACGGTGGTTTGCACAAGCGCTTTTATCTCGGCTTCGTTCGAGACATCCGATCGCACAAATAAACAGTCAATGCCAGCATCTCGTAGCTGAGCTTCCGTTGCTTTACCTTCTGGTTCGCGTCGTCCTGAGAAAACCACCTTAGCTCCTGCAACACCGAATGCTTTAGCGGTTGCCTTTCCAATTCCCGAAGTTGCTCCTGTAATCAAAGCCACTTTATTTTCAAGTTTCATCGTTTTCTCCTTTTGTTGTTGAAAAATCATAGAGAGAGTGCTGTTTATTGCAAGTGTAGATTTCGACGAAAGATTCTAGCGGTTGTAGTAGTTTGTCGATCGTTGGATCATCAGATTTAAGGATGCCGCGATCGCTGCTCCAGCAATGCTTCCACCATTCAGCATTGTGATTACAAAGTGCTTGCAGTAAATGCGAATAGGAATCATCAAATGTCTCGTTTAGGCTAGGCTTGCCTGCTAATCCCGGTTTCTGGCGCAGCTTGCAAATGGCGAGGCAACAGAGCCGCAGGTAAGATGTCATTTTTAGCTGTCGTGGTATCTTGGTTAGCAGCTTAGTTCTTGCATAATTGAGCAAATGAACAACCTCTTTGTCGAGGTCTGTAGAGCAAAATTCAATGGTTTGAGTTGCGGTTAACATAGTTCAAAACTCGAGTTGCACCTAAGTCATCTAAAAGCGATCGCAAAATTGACGGGTGTGTAGCACCGCTTCACCATGATCAGGAATCCACGCTGCCCACTAATCCTCTGATACCTGGCAAAGTAGCAGTGCTTCATCAAAACTAAAGGTAATGACTCTAGTTCTTTCGCGGTACCCCGAAGCCGGGGTAGTGGGGCAACAGTTCCGCCGTTTCTTCCGGGGTCAGCATCTTAACTCCGTACTTGGCAGCCAGCGCAATGGCGGGAGCTGGATCGGAGAGCGCGTATGTGGTCGCGTTCGCAGGTAATTCCATGCTGGTGGACGGACTCGACATCGCTTCAAAGTACCCGTCCAGACCGTGTCCGTCCGGACCGCCTGGTTGCAACAGGGCGAGAAACCGGAGGGTAGGCGATAGGTAGTAGAACGCGTGCGCCTGGTTCCGGGGGAGGAAGATCGTTTCGCCTGCCCGCACCGTCCGGACTTCGCCCATGCAGTACACCTCCAGTTCGCCTTCTAGAATGTAATACACCTCATCCTGGTCATATATGGAGATGGGGCGGCGGCTCATTTCCCGGTTTCATCCGAAGCTCCAGAAGGAAGAAGCGGTTCTCGGTCTCGGCCGATGTCACGAGAAAAGACATGAGACTGCCCATGTAGGACCGAGTGGTCTCCGTCACCGCGCTACGAACGAAGAAATCTGCTGACTGTTTCATGATTTGACCTCTGATATTATGTAAGCGTCGTGTTCACAATCAGTATTGCGGTGATTTACAGCCATTTTCCGATGGGTAAGCCATAGCGTAGGGGCAGTTCGCGAACCGCCCTTACAGGAATTTATGGTTTATCTAAGTGAAAATTGCTGTAAGTCCTGCAACTCAGTCGTTGTATTGTTTGCCTGAATTTAATAGATGTATAAGAACAAGTTGTATATTGCTCTGTGCGGGGAAGTTTGTATGGAATTCTTCTGATTCTTTATACCTAAAGTGTATTCAGTTCCAATGCTCAACTTCTTTCGGATTCTTACAACGATTTATCAGATTCTTATGAGGTTAGCGAATTTGCTTAGGTGTCATTCCCGTAAATCGCTTAAAGTGTTGCGTTAAATGACTTTGACTGGAAAAACCGACTTGTAACGCAATGTCTGCGATCGTCAAATCCGTTTTCGACAGCATCACTTTCGCCCGTTCCACTCGCTGTCGAATCACATACTGATAGGGTGAAATTCCCGTAGCTTGTTTGAACAAACTGGCGAAGTAAGTGGGGCTGATATTGATGACGCTTGCTAGTTCAGCTAATGACAAATCTCGATCGAGGTGAGTGTGAATATAGTCAATGGCTTGCTGCAACTGAGTACGAGTTAAGCTTCTGTTTTCAGAGGTAATGGGTTGCGTGACGATTGAATAGTGGCGCAGCAGATGAATGACCAGGACTTGAGTTAAGGATTCAATATATAATCGCCCCATCACACCATCTGATTGCAACTCAGCGAACAGCAGCATTGCTATCTGATGAAGCTGCAAATCTTGCTGAGCGAAACAGTTCACAAAGTCAATTCGCTTTGGATCAATTTCGGATGCTTCAGCGATTTGCTCAATCAGCTCCGGCTTCAAACGAATGTGCAGCGAATCGCAGATGCCTCCGCGCCGACACCAGTAGCTCAGTTGTCCAGCAGGAACAAGAACGCTGTCACCTTTTTGAATGATTGATTCATGCAGGCGATCGCTACCCTTCTGGGTCAAATGAGCAGGAGGTCCCATGGATAAGGCAAGCCAATGACTTGATGTGGCAGGAAATTCAACTTCCCTTGAATTTAAAGGATCCTGATACTGCTCAACGAAAATTCCGTTCCAGTTCATTTGCCGACTGGATAACACCAGAGTCTTTTCATTTAACTTCTGATTGAGTTCGATCGAGCTAATCAGGTTGCTAGTCATAAACCTTGTCCTTAGAACTCAACTTGTTGATTTGACCCAACACCTCATTCAGTCGAAAGTGTATAGGTTTGAATGCTTGACTTCTTTCGGATTCTTACGACGATTTATCAGATTCTTATGGTGTTAGCGAACTTGCTTTGGTGTCGTTCCCTATTTCGCTCAAAGATTGAGCAATGAAAGAGATAACTGCCGATGAGAGGCATCAGAGAATCCTTGCGAATTAGCTAAAATCACTCGAAAACGAGAACATTACGAAAGATACAGGTTCCAATTTTGTTTAGCGGTTTCAGGATCGGCTGCAACGTGTTCGGCGCAGTTGAGACGAAGATGACGATCGCCAAAGGCTGCATTGACCAACACGCAATGATGCGGACGTTCCGAATCTGGATACCGATTAGGCTGAAAGAATTGACAAGTGACACACATTTTTGCCACTGAAACTTGTCCTTGTTCTTGAAGCTTGCGAATCATCTTAATCAGCCCTCGCAGGAAGATGACTTGCTCCTCCTCCGATAGTTCATCGACTGTATTAAGCAGAAAATTAGACCAGGATGTGGTTTGAGCGGCGGCTTGTTGTCCTTGAGTGGTCAATGTAATTGCGATCGCTCGTCCATCAGCGGGCGATCGAGTTTTCTGCACTAACCCTTTCTCGACTAGCGACGTGACCGCATCACTGGCCGTCGCCGCCGTGACTGCCAAGTTTTTCGACACTTCTGTCAACCGCATCCCAGCTTTGCCCTTGTCAATCAGCAGCGCCAGAATTTGCCCTTGAGTCGGCGTTAACCCTTGCTGTCCGGCACCCTGCCAAGATTGACTCCTCAGCGCTAGCCCAATTTTCTCCAGACCAATCAAGATATGTTGTTCGGTCGCAGTTGAGGCATCAAAGGGATTAGCAATGACATCTACATTCGGCTGTTCGGCGGGAAGGGCTGATTCTGTGTCGCGATCGGGTTGAGAGTTGTTCATGGATACTTTACGATGCCGCTTTCAATGTGGCGATTTCTGCGGAAAGCACTGCAAAAGCAACAGCATAGTCGGGTTCAGCCGTCAGTTCAGTGACAATTTCTTGATAGGTAACAATGCCTGTAGAATCTACGACATAAACAGCGTGTGCTAGTAATCCGAGATCCTGAACGAGCAGTCCCCAACTGCGGGCAAAGTCCAGATCACGATAATCTGAAAGCATGGTGATGTTGGTAACTTTCTCGATCGCCTGCCAACGAGTTTGAGCAAAAGGAAGGTCGACGGAGATGAGAAAAACTTCAACAAAATCAGTTAATTGCTGACCCAGTAAGGTTAGATGATGGCTGAACTTGCGGGTCTCATCACTACAGACGGGCATATCCAAAGAAGGAACCGTGAGTAACAGACGGACTTTTCCTCGCGATCGCTCCAGTGGCAGCACGGGTAACAAGTTATTATCAATCACCCGCACATCACGGGCACGAGTGCCAACTTTCATCGGCAATCCAATCAATCGCATCGGTTGCCCATGAAAGGTTACTTGCATAGTTCCTGGGTTACTCGATTGCCAGTGTTGATGTATTTCTCAATTCGTTGAATCACATCTGCTTCAGGCGTATGTCCAAACCATCCATCCAGTAATTGCAGGTTTTGATCGACTAGAAGGAAGGTTGGTGTTCCTGGCAGATGATTCAGCGTAAAGGTTGCTGATGTTTGAGCGCTCTTTTGTAAGTAAACCTTCACTTTCTGACGCAACGCTTCTTGCTCAAGACGGGATGAATTACCGAAACCAGCGATCGCTTCACACACCAGTTCGATGTTCGCAGGTGTTGCAAGTGCTGTACCCGTAGTGAGTTGATCGATCGCAACGGGAAAATCAATTGCTTGAGCGTAATTCTCTCCGAGGGCTTGCCGAGTTGCCCCAACCGTCTGCCTCTGAGTCAAAAGCAACTCTGTATTTGCAGCCGTGTTGTGCTCAAAATCCTCAAACGCCGTTGAGAGTCCCAGAACATTTAATCCAGATTCACGATACTTCCAATACAGTTTGTTGACGAGTGGAAACCCATAGATGAAACAACCAGGACAATTGACTTGAAACACAAACAAGAGATTTAGCGCTTTGAGGTCAAATGAACCTTGTAAGACGCGATCGATCTTGAGTTGGATTGCCATTGTGCTACTCCTGAGCAAAACGAGTCGGATTACCGTTGACTGAGATCAGGCGATCGAGCCGAATCTCAGTTCCATGTTTGAGCTTCAAAAAATCGGCTTGGTTCGCAGCATAGACATCCACAATCTGACTTTGAACTTCAACGATTTCCTCAGTCGCAGTGCGATAGGAAATTTGACAAGTTTGCCGTAGCGTTGCGAGGGCTTCTAGCTGATCATGAAAACCACAGTCTACTAAACAATAATCATTCATCTCAGACCTCACTATTTTTCCAATAATTGTTAGCAGCGGCGATTGTGGCAAACTCAGTAGCAACGGTTTGTCCCACGGCAATCAACATCATGGCCTCGTTACCATAGACATCTCGTAGCTGCTTGCGCTTCTCTTCATCAGGTTGAGTCAGCTTGATAATCAGTCGTGCCAGTTTCACGGCTAATTGCCGTCCTTCCTCAGGTGTTTCGGTGATTAACGAGTTATTAGGAACCAGTGCAATCGTATCCATTGTTTGTTCTCCTGTTAGTTGTAAGGGCGATCGCCGATTGGATTTCTTTTGCAATCGTCCTAGCGCGATCAAGCTCAGTTCTCGCCCCAGAGTCGTGGAACCGGATCTGGATTGACATTAGCAGCTCGATTGGACAAAGTGCGTTGCCAATTTACTGCCAGCAACGGACAGTTTGCCAATGCAGCCGATGCTTCCCGATTGTTTAATTCGTGATGCATGATTTGGTTAGCTCGTGCAATCGTCCATTGGGGAAACGGGCGATCGCGCAACACCAGTTTCATTCCCGCTTCCACCATGCCTTCTTTCAATACGCGAAAATACCATCCAGTTTGCCCAGTTGTCTGAACTTGGAATGCAAGATCCCGAATTCGCCAACGACGCGATAATTTCCAGCAAGGCTGGCGGGGTTGAGACACCTGAACTTGAGCTTCACCGATGTCATAGATATCACCAATGCAAACAGATGATTCTGTTTGATCAGCAACCGTAAAGTTTTCTCCAAACGCTCCGTAGGAGAGGTGGGGCAACTTCAAACGTGCTTGCCAGGAGGGATAGTGTTCAGTCGCATACGCCAGTACCGCTTTTTCTACACCGCCATGATGTTTGAGATCGGCTTGACCATCCCCAGCTAAATTAGTGCTTCCGAGCCAGACTTCTCCCTGAATTGGTTCCTTGAAGAAACCTGTAGACCAAGGACGATCCATTGGGTCTGGAGCACCTGTCACACCAAGCGATTTGGGCAGTCCAACTTGAATCGAAAGAATCTGAGCAACCATTTATCTCTCTGGGTAAAACACAACCAAAATGTAATCTCACTCACGCAGTTGCTTCTGGAGAACTAGATTGTAGTTTGAGTGCTGTGGGGGTATAGTCAGCACCTTCCAGCATGATTTGGCCGATCGCGTCGTAAGCATCTGCCCAGGCTTGTTTTGTTTGGGGTGTCCAGGCAGTTCCTAAAAAAGATGCCAGCGTTTTCAACAAGGTGTTGCCAACCATTGGATAATGTTCTGGCAAAACACCATACTGAACGTGGCGTGTGCCTAAGCCTGTGAGAGCGCTGTTTAAAGCGTCAGGTTGGTGAAGGCTATTAATCACCAGTACCAGCGAAGCAAATAGCTTCTTACCCTGCTCCTCCATTGAGGCGTGAACGAACAGTGGTTTCGTCTCTGGATAGTCTGCGAACAGATAGGAATAGAACAAAGCGGTGAAGTCGGATTCACGTGCCTTCACTTGCTCAAAGCTTTGTTCCAATAGTTCAGTGTTCAGTGCCATTGTTGTGAGTTTACTCCTTCCTTTGAGTTGCCAGGATTGGCACACTAGGCGGCAATACCTGTGCTACCATCTAATTGCTTAGGACTCCTAAATAGTAAAACGATACTTGCCCAAGTGTCAATGCATTTTTCCATCAAAGCTAGTTTTCAGCTTTGAGCGTCAATTGACGAAAACTGGTGAATTGACAAAAATTGGCGGCGTTGCTGAAACCGTAATGGTTAAGTAGGTAGAGGAATAGCTCGATACTTCAAATAGTGAAGCAGCAAACGGAGTGAACATTTCAACATCTCAAGGGATTTGGAGTAGCACAAGGTTTTACGGTGCAGCCGTGCTAGGTAATGCCGTAGACG
>NZ_JACJOV010000041.1:0-25038 GCF_014695745.1 Leptolyngbya sp. FACHB-671
GTGGTTTGTGCTCAAGAACTGGATGCGACAACGATGGAGTGAGTTTGAGAGTTTTCACAATTGTATAGATGCAGCTTTCAAAACCTGTCCTAACGTGCTCCCGTAGAGCTATAAATCCCACAATTTGAGAAACCGAATATTTGGGAGGAATAGAAATAAGCACGTGCACATGGTCTACCATCAAGTGTCCTTCTTCAATGTTCACAGTAAAGCGTCTTGCGTCGATATTTGGGAATGAATACACGTGATATTTACACTCCCATTTGCTGTGAAGTAAACTACCAATATCTTTCATTAGAGTCTCCTTCAAATGACCCACATTTGGGTTCACGTTGCAGAGTCTCTTTCCTAAATTCCCGGTATTGTCAAACTCTGAAAATCCTCCGGTAGAGCCGGGGGATTACCACAATTAATTAATGAGCTGGTTTCTTGTGTAAGATTAGAAGAATCTGATATATCGCAACTCTACTCTGATGCTATTTATTCAATGATCACTGAACTCACTCGATGTTTTTGAGTTCAGCGATCGCCTCAGATTTAATGTCAGTTTGGGAGCTAGCAACATGATCAAACCTTTGAATATTGCCATCATTGGTGGCGGCATTGGTGGATTAGCAACTGCGATCGCCCTGCTCAAACACGGATTTGACGTGAAAGTCTATGAAAGGGCAGAAACTCTGCGCTCTGTTGGGGCGGGTTTGACCTTAACCCCAAATGGGTTAAACAGTCTCGAAGCTATCCATCCGGGCATCGTTGAGGTTCTGAAACAATCAGGTAGTCAGCTCGACACACTCACCTTGAAGCGCAGCACTGGAGAAACAATTGCATCCAAACCAATTACGGTTATGCAGCAATATGGGCAACCAATGTTAAACATTCGGTGGTCACGTCTCCAAGAAATTCTTGCATCAGCACTACCAACTGATATCATCCATTTTGGGCAGCGCTGTGTCGGATGTGGGCAATCTGACGACAGTGTTACGCTCTTTTTCTCAGATGGGAAAACCGTTGAGACAGATTTGCTAATCGGGGCAGATGGAATTAACTCTATCGTTAGACAGAACCTAATCGGCGACGGTTCTCCAAATTATGCTGGTCGCGTTTCTTGGCGGGCTATTCTCCAGTTTGAGCATGAGCAACTTGCTCCAAACACTTCTACCCTACTCACATCAGCTGATGGCAAAAACTTCCTGCTAGTTGATGTGGGTGGAGGTTACACCTTCTGGAGCGCTAGTGCTCTATCTGCTGATGATTTTGTTCACCAACGGGCTACAGCTTCCAAAACTCGTGTTCTAGAGCGATTTGCTGATTGGGCAGAACTCGTAGGCGAAATTATTAAAGCAACGCCTGCCGATTACATTGTGGAACGACCAATTTGCGATCGCCCCCCCTTGCGACACCGGAGTAACGGCGGAGTAGTACTGTTAGGGGATGCAGCTCATCCAGTCGTTCCGTCTTTGGGACAGGGAGCAAATATGGCATTTGAGGATGCTTGCGAACTAGCAGCGTGTCTTGCTGCTGCATCGAATATAAAAACAGCTCTTAAGTCCTACGAAAACAGTCGCCTTCCTCGTACAGAAGTTATTTACAATCGCAGTTCAATTCAGGGCTATCGCTCTTATCAACGTGATAGTGAAACGACATTAAACGAAATGATGGAATCTTCTCAAATGAATCAAAATGAATTTGAAACATGGCTCTACAGCTACCATCCTGGTGCTAGAGCGTGTATCTCATAAATCCGGTTTTCTGATCTGCAATATAGCGTTTCCCATTTGATGATGCTGAGCCAATTGGATTTGTGCAACCTTGAAAAAACTTGAGCAAATCCTGCGCGGTGCAATTTATGGGTGTAAGGTGATCAGCAACGATTTGTCGAGAGTTTAGTGATGATTGTTTTAAGTCAGGTGAATGCTAGCGATGTAGCAGTCAGTACTAAAAGTAAGCGATAAATGGGAGGCAGCATTGGATAAAGATTTGAAGTATTCCAAGCGCAGTGAGACGGATCAAGTTTTTCGCGCTATAAATTCTCTCAATCAACCAACAGAGACTACAGCAACAGATACATCTTCATCTGAGCGGTCTATACTCACGATGTCATCACTGGGGAAGCTAGGAAGATTTGGTAATCAACTTTTTCAGTATGCGTTCTTACGAATTTGTGCATTGCAATCAAACGCGCAGGTCGAGTGCCCAGCTTGGATTGGTCAATCACTATTTGGACATACTGATCCACCCATTACACAGCGTTTACCTCCTGCAATCGAACAGCTCGATCAGGGTGAAGCCTTGTTTGATGCGTTTCCAGAGTTTATTCCATACATTGAAAAAATGGCAGGAGCACCAAGTCTTCGCGTTGGAGTCGAGGCGCTAGAGCAAGGATTAACCAATGTTGATTTGTGGGGATTTTTTCAAGTTCACACTCGTTTTTTGCAGCCACATCAAACCTTTTTTCGATCGCTGTTTCAACCCGTTCCTGATCTCAGGGATGCGCTAGAAGTTGGGCTGGCTAAGTTGCGATCGCAAGGCAAAACAATTATTGGGGTGCACATTCGACGGGGTGATTTCGTTCGCTTACCGCTTTCAGGATTTACCCTAGTTGTACCGCTAGCGTGGTGGTGTGACTGGCTCGATAGTATATGGGATCAGTTTGACCAGCCTGTGCTATTTCTGTGTAGTGACGAGTTAGAGCGTGTTTTGCCTGCCTTTGCTAAGTTTAACCCCGTCACCTGCAAGGATTTGTCTATTGAATTGCCGCAGCTTCAGGCTATTAATGCTGAGTTCTATATTGACTTTTTTATGCTAAGTCAGTGTGATGTGGTCGGCATTAGCAACAGCATTTTCAGCTTTGCAGCTTGTTTGTTAAACGAGCGAGGACAACAGTTTTTTCGCCCCTGTTGGGACTTCTCCATCAAGTTTATCCAGTTTGACCCTTGGGATAGTTTGCCACTTCTTTACGTCGGCGATGGACAGCCCAAGATTTTGAAGGGCATTGATGAGGCTGCGGCGGTGGCTCTTGCGACTCAAGGTAGACTCGGACTTTTGAGGTGTCTCTGTGTTCAGGTGCCGATTAGTTTAACCAGACAATGGCTTGTGCGAACCTACTTAAGCTATCAAGGGGCAGGTTGGCGAGGCGTACTTAGGTTGCTCAACATAACTTAATTCTTGAGGTAAGCCACTGGTTCGACCAGTGCAACTCGACCAGCTTTGAGCGTTGCAGCAGCAAAGTAACTCCCACGGTGGCTTGGTGAAGCAAAACCGTAGGAGAGAATATCATGTCGCAATTGTATCAAAACCTTTCCCACTCCAAGTGGGACTGCAAGTATCACATCGTGTTCACACCCAAATATTGTTGTAAGGCGATGTTCGGAGAAATTCGCAAATTTCTCGGTCCGATTTTTCATGAGCTAGCACGGCAAAAGGAGTATCTCATCATCGAGGGGCATCTGATGCCAGACCCTGTTCATATGTGCATTGAAAATCCACCAAAGTATGCAGTGGCATCGATCGTTATTCCATCAATAATTAGAAATAGCGTGTCTATAACACACTCGCCTAAAGCAACTAGTTTAGGTCATGCCGGGGTCAAGCCATTTGCCACGTCATCTCTTGACCTGCCCGTAAGGGCACAAGCCCGGATTCAGCAAACGGGACTTCATCGGGAACGCGCCAAGTCGTTCTGGTCAAAGTAATTTGTTCAGTATTGCGCGGGAGTTGATAGAAATCTGGACCATAGAAGCTGGCGAACGCTTCAAGTTTATCAAGTGCATCAACGCTCTCAAACGCTTCTGCATACAGCTCTATGGCGTGTAGAGCCGAATAGCAACCCGCACAGCCACAGGAACTTTCCTTGCTGTTGCGAGGATGAGGAGCGCTATCGGTGCCTAAGAAAAACTTAGGATTACCAGAGGTTGCTGCTTGCAAAAGTGACAGGCGATGCTCCTCACGTTTCAAAACTGGCAGGCAATAGAAATGGGGGCGAATTCCACCTTGAAATAAGATATTGCGGTTAAACAATAGATGTTGTGGCGTAATCGTTGCAGCGATGTTGTTGACAGATAGGACATACTGCACAGCATCTGAAGTGGTAACGTGTTCAAGCACCACACGCAGGTTAGGAAACCGCTGTTTGAGAGGGATCAGATGTCGCTCAATAAACACTTTCTCGCGATCGAATATATCAACATCTTGATCGGTCACTTCTCCATGCAGCAGTAAAGGCATGTCTACCTGCTGCATCGTTTCAAAGACGCGATCGCACTTGCGAATGTCCGTCACACCGAAGTCTGAATTAGTTGTTGCACCAGCTGGGTAGTACTTGACCGCTTTGACAAATTGAGATTCTTTGGCCACGATAATTTCTTCGGGGCTTGTGTTGTCAGTGAGGTAAAGCGTCATCAGTGGCTCGAACTGTTGGCTAGCCGAAATGGCTGCAAGAATGCGATCGCGATAGGCTGCGGCATCAGCTACCAAGCGTATTGGAGGCTTCAAATTTGGCATGATGATAGCACGGGCAAACTGACGCACCGTATGGGGTAGAACCGCTTTCAGCGCCGCGCCGTCGCGTAGATGGAGATGCCAGTCGTCAGGTTGGGTGATCGTAAGCTTCTGCATCTTACAATTATAAAACCGTTAGTGCTTGGACAAGTGTACAGTGACTTTATGCTCAGTGCGAAACAAGACGGTAAAGCCGCAGCATGATTCTTTCGCAAAACATTGAAAGCGCCGCACGTCAAGGAACCCCGTGTGCTCATTGTGGACAGAAATATGGCTTATCCGGTCGCTATAGAAAGGCTAATGAATCTGCTTCGCAAAGCACAGGTTCAGGGGGTTGAAAGTGGCAATATGCGAGCACAAGTAGAATTCGTGTCTCTAATTTTTGGACTTGTTGCTTAACTCGATTTAGATGGAGTGAGTCGTTTGTTCTTCACTAGTTTTTCCGACAGAGTCAAATTAAGCGCGATTATCCTTGCCAAGTGACAGCAAAAGCATATTTTTGTAAAGTTTATGGCGATTCGCAGAATGCAGCACTCTGATAGGCGAATAGCTTTTAGAGAATTATTAGTAGGGTTCTTCGCATCGTTTGATCTAACCTATGAACTTGGACGAACAGCTCAAGCAACTTGCGGACGATTCGATTTCTAATTCGCACCGACGATTTGAGCTTACAGAAACTTCCCTGGCATGAATGGGATTTTCTTGAGCGCTATCCAAAGGCGGAAGTTGCTTTGAGTGCGCCGGAATACGAAGCAATTCACAGCAGCAAGATTCACAGTAATAAAACAGTTCTTGGCAATAAGACGATTAAAGTTCTCGCGATTCTGGGAAACAGTGAGGGAATTGATCTGGAGGGCAATCGCCAGATTTTAGAGCAGCTACCGAATGCTGAAATTGATTTTTTAGTCGAGCCACACCGCCAACAGTTGAGCGATCGCCTTTGGAAAGCAGCGTGGGATATCTTGTTCTTTGCTGGACATAGTACTGCAATCGATTGAGCTTGCAGATGTTCCCAAAGCCATGGCAGTTCACTCTCTTCCAAATGGTGGTTCCAAGCAGCTCGAATCACGAACTCCGACTGAACTCGTTGGGCAGCTACAAAAAACTCATAAATATCGCTCTCCCTATCACAGATAGTGATGTCAGTGCGACAATATCCGGTAGGCAAATACGCTTCCAAACATGGATTCAAGACCCTGATTAAACCCAACCAATAGAGTCAACATCGCCACTTGGTACAATTGAAAAAGATTATGTCATCTCATGGTGCAACCACCCAAGCAGGGTTAATTGCTCACCTCAACCCAATCATTACTGGATGGTGCCAATATTACGCTACGGTAGTGAGTAAAGAAGCATTTGCTTCAATGTCCTACCACCCGTCTGGGCAACTGTTGCGTTGGGCAAAACACAGACATCCCAGACTCAATACCCATCAAATTGTGTCGCTATATTGGCGAGTGAACCAGGGAGACGGATGGGTATTTCAAATCGAGGTACACCACCAAGATGGAAATCATGGCAATCAAAGCCTGAATAATCTGAAACTGCTACACCGTCACTGCCACGACCAAGTACACGCAGCAGCGACAACACCTAAAACTGGGATTCCTGACAATGAGCCAAGTTGGAGAGGAGCCGGATGCACGGAAACGGGCAAGTCCGGTTTTGAAGCCAAGCAGATGGGGCGACCTACCTATAATGTTGTCTCAACCCGTGATTCCAGTTTGTCTTTTGGCGGCCACAGCGTTAATTGTCCGCCATGTTGATACTCTTCCAGCGTAAATGAGTCTACCTGAATCGCATCATTGCGAGCAGATTCGGCTTCTCGTAGAAGAGCTGCATCATCCTCGGTAATCACGCCAGCAGTCAGCGCTGCATCAATCAACTGTTGTGGCTTCATCTGTGGTAGTTTCCCATCACGACTCGCTGTCTTGATCGTCTTGAAGATAGCTTCAGCTTGAGACGAGAGACGGAACGCTTGTTCCAATCGTCCTAACGCTTCATCAGGATGGTCTGGGACATAAATCCCAGGTGTGAGGCGATCGCGTATTGCTCCAGGAATTTGAAGCTGTTGGGCAATAGTGCTGCCAAGTTCGTCTGAGGGTAGCGCACCAATGGAATTGAGCCGCCACCATGCCAGCACAGGACACCAGAAGAGAGGACCGAGAACAGGGATAGAAAAATTGGCAAAAATCCCCTCAAATCCCTGTTGAATTTGAGCGAAGGCATATTGCATCGCCCAACGAACAGCGGGTAAATCTTCGGGATTTTGTCCTTCTGCCTCAAAGCGGCGCAAGGTTGCCATTCCTAAATACATCCAGGACAGGACATCAGCAAAGCGTCCTGTGAGCTTTTCTCGGCGTTTCAAATTGCCACCGAAGCCGATGAGGGCAAGGTCGGTCATCAAGGCAAACGTTGTAGACGCCCACGCCAGCTTGCGATAGAACTGGGCAGTGGGTCCTGAAACCGGGGCAGGTGCAAGATAGCCGCGCGATACACTCAGCAACCCTGCCCGAAAACCGTTTCGCACGATCAAGCCCATGTGATGCCAGAGGGCGTGATCAAAGGCGATCGCATCTCCCCGATTTAAAGCTTGAACTTCTTGATAGATATAAGGATGACATCGGATTGCACCCTGTCCAAAGATCATCATCGTGCGGGTGAGGATATTGGACCCCTCAACCGTGATCGGGATAGGCGTGGCGATGTAGATACTGGACAGCAGATTGCGTGGACCCCGACAAATCCCTGATCCACCTAAAACATCCATGCCATCGTTGATCAGTTTGCGCGACAGTTCTGTGAACTGATATTTGGCGATCGCAGAGACAACAGATGGTTTCTCGCCCTTATCTACGGCTCCACACGTGTAGATGCGAGCTGCATCCATCAAGTAAGTAAGTCCGCCAATGCGGGCGAGCGGTTCTTCAACTCCTTCAAATCGCCCGATCGACAGCCCAAACTGTCGTCGCACCGTAGTGTGAGCGCTGGTGACGCGCGTTATCAATTTGGCAATGCCGGTGCAAGTTGCCGGAAAGCTGATGCCCCGTCCGGCAGCTAGGGTTTGCATCAGCATCTTCCAACCTTGACCCGCCTGCTCCACTCCGCCAATAATTTGGTCGATCGGGACGATAACATCCCGTCCTTCAATAGGAGAGTTGTAGAACGGCACTCCCATCGGATCATGGCGTCGCCCCAGCACCACTCCAGGGGTATTGGCAGGAATGAGAGCACAGGTGATGCCTACATCTTCGCCTTTGCCGAGGAGATTGTCGGGGTCGCGCAGCTTGAATGCGAGCCCGATCAGAGTGGCGATCGTGCCTAGCGTAATGTAACGTTTGCGGAAGGTTAGGCGGAGACACAGTTTGCCATTCTCATCCTGAAACACCACACCCTGCGAAGTAATGCTGGCAGCATCTGATCCAGCCGTTGGCTCTGTCAGCGCAAAACAGGGAATCTCTTCACCTCGCGCCAACCGAGGGAGATAGTAATCCTTCTGCGCCTGTGTGCCATAGTTGAGCAGCAGTTTTGCCGGACCCAGCGAATTCGTTACACCAACCGTGGCCGTGTGAATAAACGATCGCGAGGCAAGCTTGACCATCACTGCGCTGTAAGCCAAGTTCGAGAATCCCAATCCACCGTACTCTTTTGGAATCATTAGCCCAAAGAACCGTTCTTCTTTGAGATAACTCCACACGGCGGGTGGCAAATCTTTGCGACGTTGAATTTCCCAATCGGTTGCCATCCGACAAACTTGCTCTACAGGACCATCTAAAAATGTTTGAATTTCAGGCGGCAGTTGAGGATATGGCTCACTTCTCATGCGCCTAAAATTAGGTGCGCCTGAAAAGAACTCACCATCTACCCAAACTGTTCCTGCTTCGATCGCCGCTCGTTCCGTTTCTGAAATGCTGGGCAGAAGTTTGAGAGTTTGAATGCCTCCCATGACGGGTCCAGTGATGAGCGTACGACGAAGCCAAGGAACATTCAAAATGACAGCCACAACACCAAAAATGGACCATCCCAAAATAGGTGCGTTGATAACTAAAAGCGTGGCTGCAACGTACAGCGACCACATCCACAGCGGTACACCGAGATAGCCAAATAGCAGTAAAAGAAGGATAAGGCTGGGAATGCTGATGACTGGCTGAATGAACGGCATAGTATTCCCCCTAAACCATCAAATTCTCAAGTACCCCTGCAGCACCCATACCGCCACCAACGCACATGGTTACTAAACCATAGCGAACGCCGCGTCGTTTCATTTCGTGCAGCAAAGTGGCCGTGAGTTTTGCGCCTGTACATCCCAAAGGATGTCCGAGGGCGATCGCACCTCCATTGACGTTGACAATCTCTTCATTCAAATCAAGCTTGCGGATAACAGCCAGACTTTGGGCGGCAAAGGCTTCATTGAGTTCAATCAAACCAATATCGTCCAGCTTCAAACCGACCTGGTGCAGCACTTTTGGAATGGCAGCGACGGGTCCAATTCCCATGATTTCAGACGGCACTCCTGCAACCGCAAAACCGAGCAATCGTCCCATTGGCTGCACATCCAGTTCATCAACCAGACGTTTGCTTATTAATACCGCCGCCGCCGCTCCATCCGACATTTGAGAGGAGTTTCCAGCCGTCACGCTGCCGTGAATGCGAAACACGGGGGGCAGCTTAGCCAGGGCTTCTAGACTGGTATCAGGACGCGGTCCTTCATCCACCTTAAACACAGTGTCAAACGAATGGGGGCTACTGTCCACATACAGCGTTTCATGTACGGGGAGAGGTACCACTTCTTCTTCAAAGCGACCGGATTGGATAGCGTTGATCGCCCGATGGTGCGATCGCAATGCAAAGGCATCCTGGTCTTCCCGGGAAACCTGGTATTGCTGCGCCACATTCTCTGCTGTAATGCCCATCGTGGAATAGGCTTGAGGTGCTTCTGCAATCAAGTCTGGGTTGGGCGCAAACGCATTTCCCCCCATCGGAATCAAGCTCATCGATTCTGCGCCTCCAGCGACGATCGCTTCAGCTTGCCCCAGCGTAATCGCTTGGGCTGCCATCGCGATCGTTTGTAAGCCAGATGCACAAAACCGGTTGACGGTGCAGCCTGCTGCTGAGTCGGGTAATCCTGCCCGTTGAGCAATGACGCGCCCTAAATTAAATCCCTGTTCCGCTTCTGGGAATGCACAGCCAAAAATAAGGTCGTCGATCTGATCGGGTTCTAATCCTTTAACTCGATGGATAGCTTCTTTAACGGCGATCGCACCCATATCATCGGGACGCATGTTGTGTAGCGTGCCTCGCGGTGCTTTTCCTACCGCCGTCCGAACGTTGCTCACGATGTATGCTTCTTTCATAGCTTTTGTATTTGAAATTGAAAGTTGTTATTGAAGTGAGAGGTGAGAGGTGAGGAGTGAGGAGTGAGGAGAGTTTTGAGTTGAGAAAACTTCCCTCTCGCCCCCTCTCCTTGCTTAGTTCCGCAATGGTTTCTTGGTCTTGAGCATATGCACGATGCGTTCTTGCGTTTTAGGCTGGCTCAGGAGTGGGAGAAATGTTTCCCGTTCCAGCTGCAGCAGGTAGTTTTCATGGACCAGAGCAGGGGCAGAAAGTTCTCCTCCGGTCATGACGTAGGCTAGCCGCCCTGCAAGGTAGCGATCGTATTCACTGGCAAACCCTCCTTGCTGGAAGACATAGGCAGCGTGTTCCAGTGCGGCTCTGGCGGGTTGACCCAGCACCATAATGCTGTTTTGTTCTGGGGGTGGAGTGTAGCCAATCTGGCTGAGGTGCAGCGCTTCTGCTTTGGCAACGGACAGGCGGCGATCGCCATTCATCACAATACGAGCGGTTAGCGGCAGAAAACCAATCTCTTGGGCTTCAGCCGCACTGCTTGAAACTTTTGCCATGGC
The DNA here is from genome assembly GCF_014695745.1 of Leptolyngbya sp. FACHB-671. Lineage (NCBI taxonomy): Bacteria > Bacillati > Cyanobacteriota > Cyanophyceae > Leptolyngbyales > Leptolyngbyaceae > Leptolyngbya > Leptolyngbya sp. FACHB-671. Next base: position 10,404 of record NZ_JACJOV010000041.1, read on the forward strand.
GATCGTTTCAAATGCCGCCCGGAGAAAGGGCTGAATATGGCTAGGGGATTCTGAAGCGGCTCGTTCAGTCACTCGCGCCACCGTTCGCATAATGCCGCCTGCTCCCGGAATTAGACCCACACCTAACTCCACCAGTCCAATGTAGGTTTCTGCGGCAGCAACCACGTGTGGGCAAGCCATGACTAATTCACATCCTCCCCCCAAGACACGTCCCTGAATGGCAGCAACGATGGGTTTGGACGCATAGCGAATGCGCTGGAGGATGGTCTGAAATTGCACAATCAAGTTGTCAAGGGCATCAAAGTTACCAGACTGAGCCAGCACCCCCATTTCAGCCAGATTCGCTCCTCCAGAAAAGTGGGGGCTATCGTTCCCAATGACCAAGCCTTTGAAGTCATCGCGGGTTTCTAAAAGCTTGAGGACCTCATCTAAGCCGTCAACCACCTTCAAACTCAGCGTATTGCCCTTTGAACGAAACTCATACAGCACAATCCCATCGCCTAAGTCCAATAGAGCCGCTTCTGGGTTATGCCAGAGAGTCCGCTGTGGATCAGCTTTCACAGTCTCTAGCTTCATTTCATCCGCCGGAATTTCTAGGGGAATGTAATGCAGCTCGTTGCTCCGCCCCAGCTCATAGACGTATTGGTCATTCCAGTAGAAACTGCTGGCACTGTTGCGATGCATTATTTCTATCCATTCAGGGATGAGAATATCGACAGCTCTCATGTCGGTCAATACGGTTTCAAAGCCCAAAACATCCCAAATTTCAAAGGGACCTAACTCCCACCCAAAGCCCCATCGCATCGCCCGGTCAACATCAGCCGGACTATCGGCAATTTCAGGAATGCGGCGAGCGCTGTAGCCCAAAATCTTCAGCATGGTTTGGCGGAAGAAAGCTCCAGCCCGATCGCGATCTTGATATAACGCTCGGAGGCGATCGCCCAAATCCGGTAGCTTGCTAAGAGCTTCAACATTGCCTAGATTCAGCGGTTTAGCTGATTCATAGACTAGCGTTACAGGATTGAGAGAAAGAATTTCGCCACTTTGTTTCTTGTAAAATCCTTGTCCTGTTTTCGCTCCCAGTGTTCCAGTTGAGACCAGTTTACGCATAACCTCAGGAACGCGGAACACATCTCGACTTTCATCATTAGGAATAGCCGGATAAAGATTTTCTGTCACATACAGCAGCGTATCCAATCCCACTAAATCAGCAGTTCGGAATGTTGCAGACTTAGGGCGACCCACTAGCGTTCCGGTGAGAGTATCAATCTCTTCAATGGAGTAGCCCTGCTCTGTCCAGGCTTTCAGTCCTAACATTGTGGCATACATGCCAATGCGGTTTGCGATGAAGTTGGGAGTGTCTTTTGCAAACACAACCCCTTTACCTAAATACACTTGTCCAAACCACTGCATACGCTTCAGAACCTGTGGATCGGTATCTGCAGTTGGAATCGCTTCCAATAGTTTGAGATAGCGCGGCGGGTTAAAGAAGTGCGTTCCTAAAAAACGCTTCCGAAATGACTCTGATTGACGTTGAGCGATCGCATGAATTGGTAATCCGCTGGTGTTCGTCGAGACGATCGCATCCTCACGAATAACGCTTTCCAAGCGCTGCATTAACTGCTGCTTGATGTTCAAATTTTCAACGACCGCTTCAATCACCCAATCTACCTGAGCCAGTCGATCAAAATGGTCATTAAAGTTGCCGAGAATAATCCGACGAGCTGTTTTTTCGGTGAAAAAGATGGGTGGAGATTGTTTTCGCGCCTTCTTAAAAGCGGCTTCGACCAAATCATTTTTGTTGCCGGTTTTGGCGGGCAGATCGAGGAGGTGTACTGTCAAACCTGCATTGGCGAGATGGGCTGCAATTTGAGTTCCCATAACGCCCGCACCCAGAACGGCGGCTGTTTGAAATGGTTTAAACATTGCTTTGAAACCCTTCTATAGTTAGGTGGTGAGTCGTGGGTTGAAAGACTGAGCAACGGCTGGACAAGACGCATCGGGGATAGGAGGACAAGCGGATACCAGGGCAGAATTGGAGGCATTGCTATGGCGTCCCCGTTCTGTATCGCCTCTGCGAACTTCCCCTTCTCGATACAGATGATCAATTTCGGCAGCAAACACTTCAGCAACTTTGGCACGATTGATGCGTCCATCTGCCATGAGCAGTCCATTCTCAACAGTGAACGCAGCATTTAATAATCGGAATCGTTTGACCGTTGCCCAATATGGCAAATGGCAATTAGCGCTATCCACAAGAGATTGATACAGAGCAATAGCGCAGGGATGCTTCAGCAATTCCTGATTGGATAAATCAAATCCAACAATTTGGGCATGATGGTGCAATGCTTCCAGGTTTGGGGCAATCAACATCGTACAGAACTTGCGTTCAGAGCCAACGGCGATCGCTTGAGCCACTAACGGCGATTGTTTCAACCGCTGTTCAATGGGTTGAGGCACAATATACTTGCCCGTTGACAGCTTGAAGAGTGATTTTTTCAAACCCGTGATTTTCAAGAAACCTTCGTTCGTAAACGTACCTAAATCTCCCGTGTGCAGCCAACCCTGTTCATCAATCAGGGCTCGTGTGGCTTCGGGATTCTTGTAATACCCTGGTGTCACATAAGGGCTGCGGGTTAGCACTTCTCCATCAGGAGCGATCGCAACCTCAACTCCTGCGATCGGCTTACCGACGGTCCCTGCTCGGTTAAGAGACATGCGATTGAAACACACAACAGCACTTGCCTGAGTTAACCCATAGCCGTGCAGAACGGGTAGACCTGCTGCTGCATACAAATTGGCTAACTCAGCTTTTAATACAGCTCCTCCACTGATCAAATAGCGAAGGCGGACACCAAACAGCGATCGCCATTTTGAAAACACAAACCAGTCAGCTAGCTGCAACAGCAATGCATACAATCCTTTGGTTCGTCCCAGCTCATATCGCTTGGCAACGTTTAGCGCCCAATTAAAGATGAGCTGAGCTGTTGTAACTTGCAACGCCTGCAACCAAGACAACCAAATACGCTGCCATCGGCTCAAAGACCTTGAGAAAGGGAAACGGGTTGATTCAGAGAAATATGCCAGAATCGTTTCTACATCATCTTTTGGGTCCTTAATTTCCAGTTTCTTGATGACACTATCCCGCTGTCCGCCCATCTCAAGAACCTTACGGTAAATCTTCTCTAGAAAAAGAGGCACCGTCACTAGAATCGTAGGTTGAACCTCCTTGAGATGTTTCATTACCCGAGTAGGGTTGGAGAAATAGATGCTGTGCCCATAGTTGATGTTTCCATAGAGCAGCGTTCGGGCAAGAACGTGATTTAAGGGCAAAAATGTCAGCACCGTCTCTGTGTTACCCCTTCCTAAGCCCGGAAGGCTCGCAAATGAAGCTAGCGCATTGGCTGAAAGGTTTTCATGGGTTAGCATGACACCTTGCATTTGCCCCATATCGTCGGGAATGTAGATAATGGTTGCAAGCGTGTTAGGAGTCAGCGTGCTGTGAAGTTGATGCAGTCGATCGCTTGAGTATTGAGCTTGCCCCTCACGTTGAATCTCATCTAACGAAAAGAGTTGAATGCATTGTGGAAACGGAGAGCGAGGTTGGTCTGCCTGAGCAGGATGTAAAAACATCGGAATCCAAAGACAAGCAGACTCAGAAATCGCGTCAGGGTTGAACTCATCTGGATGAACGGGCTTTCCCGATTGCACCCACTGCGATCGCACTTGCTGCCAGTCCAAAGGAACATTGGCAACAATAATGTATTGCAGGTCAGGAGTGTCCCAGAGGTTCGGCACAATTTGTGCCAATAGCTCTAGGTTGGAGATGATGAGTGCTCTAGCGGCACTATGTCGCAAGACAAAGATGATGTGTTCGAGCGTTTGTGTTGGATCAATCGGTACATTCGTTAAATTTGCTAGAAGACACCCCAGGTCTGCAATGCAAAAGTTCAGATCGCTGTGCATTAACAGGGCAACGCGATCGCCCTGCTCTAAACCCAAATTGACGAGTCCCAATGCCAAGGCTTCGACCGTTGCTTTGAAGTCCTGATTTGAGAGTGGCTGCCAACCTGTATCAGTCCATTGATTGAATGCTTGAGCATTTGGGGCGCGATCGCAAGCCTCATTCAACAATGAAGGTAACGTCCGCCCCAGAAATACATTGCCAGAATCTAAGGAAGTTTGATATGTCTTCTCATCAGTGCATAACATCTTCTTTAGAAGAGCAGAATCCTCTTCTCCTTATAAACAACTATTTCTAAACCCTCTAAAGCAAATCATTGAACAAAAAATCATGGAGCGAAAGAGAAGTCTACGCATTGAATTGTTGCCAATCCAATGCGTCTAACCTCTCCCGAGGTGTTATCAAGAAATGAAGCAATTATGTAGCGTTGAACATTTGCAATTCAACGATGCTTTAGAGAAGTAAGATGCAAGACCCCGCAGAAATTTAGATGTTGACTTCTGACAACCGAGCTTTAATCAGTCCCCAGTATCTCCTTTCAGTTTGGTAGCAATTAGAAACAATTTCATATGCTTTGAGACTTCGGCTCTATCATGCCTAAACGCCTCTAGCTCTAGTAGTTTCAGTGTAGCCGGTTAGTATTGAATTAGTTGATTTTTTATATATTTCTTGAGGAAGTTGAGGGTAAAACATTACGTTTTGCAGCGATCGCTAAGGAAATCTCTCTTTAGTAATACTCGTCAAGATAGAGCTTTCGTCATAGATAGTTGATGATTGTTATTACCTACTCTGTACGCTATAAAAATCGGCATTTCTTTATCTTGGGATGATGCACGGCTATCCATTCCAAAGTAGGGGCGTTTTGCGAAACACCCCTACTAAAATGCCCCTACAATTCATACCGTAGACCAGTAACGCCGTTACTTAAGATCTAAGATAAATCCTTTAGGATGCATACAGTTCTGACGACCCGTAAGCCACTGTTGGGTCTAAATGTTTCCCCAGCCAATGTTCTAGGTCTGTCAGAACTTGATAATCCACATCACTGTAGAGGTCATGGCAACAGCCCGCATACTCGTGATATTCCTTATCGGAGAACATCACCCGTCGGAAGAAGTCGCGGCTAGCCTCGGGGAGCGTTACCGCGTCTGTACTGCAATGCAGAAGCAATAAAGGAATTTGCAGATTGGACGTGTGTTTATAAATCCAGTCTACAGTTGCAAAAAACTCTGTTGCTAATCGAGCACTGCCATACTCATGGCGCAGTGTATCTTGGAGATAGACTGCGCAGAGTTCTGGATCTCGTTCGCAAAAGTCATTTGGGATGCCCAACTTTAGGCTAAACCGTGGCCAAACTCCCGAAAGCAATAGACCTAATCCTAGCTTCACTGGAGAAATGCCAACTCTGCCAAGAGCAGGTGCTGTAACTATGAGTCCTTGAAGTCGTTCTGGCGATCGCAGCACATAGTCGAGGACGATCGTGCCCCCCAAGCTATGTCCCCACAGAAAATAGGGTCCTCCTAGTCGTTTCTCGTGAATCTGCTGCAAGAATAGGCGTAAGTCCTCACGAAACTCGGACCAGGAGTTGATATATCCTCGCTGCCCAGGGGAGCGTCCATGACCGCGTAGGTCAAAGGCATACACTTCAAAGTTTTGGGTAGTGAGAGTTTCTACAGCAGGATTAAACAAGCCGCTGTACCCTCCCAAACCATGAACCAGGGCAACAGTTCCCTGAATCGTTTCCCTTGGATGCCAACTTTGATAATAAAGGTCTAGCCCTCCAAAGCCTTTGAACGTTCCTTCAACGTGTTGCATTATTATGTCTCCTCAAATGCGTTTGCTGCTGTGGGTTCAAACGCTACTAAGGACTAACATAGACAGACTAAGTTAAAGGGATGAAGCGAAAAAATTGCTGCATTCCTATCAGTCGCTAGTAGCCTGAACTCACCGCTACTAACTTGAGGAGATTACTGAGTATGAAATTGGGGTAATTAGAAGTCGTACATCATACCTAGCATTATATCTAACCCTTATGAAACGGCAATTGCTAACGTTCTCCACCGTAGGGAAGAAATATTCTGCTCAGCAGATCTTCCGGTTATGTCGCTTGAGCTACCGAGATTTGGAGGAGATAATGCAAGAATGGGGAGTGCATCGCAGAACCATCCGAACTTGCACTGGCTAAATACTCACCGCTGGAACTGAAACCCAGGTCCCAAATTGCGTCGTCATGTCCATCAAAGGTTGCTAAACATTCCCCAGTTGCACAGCTCCACAATTTGATTTGGCGATCGCTACTGCCTGTCGCCAGATGATGGGTTTGCGGATGAAATGCCACACCTCGCACGACTCCCGAATGGTTTAGCACTCTAAGCAGCAGCTGCGTATGTATGTTCCAGAGTTGAGCCTTACCAGTTTCATGACCGCTGACCAGCCATTGTCCATGGGCACTGAGTGCTAAACGCCAGATCGGACTATCCGTCTGCCATTCCTGTAGACATTGCCCAGTTACCACATTCCATTGCGCGATCCGTTGAGCAAAACCTCCCGTGAATAAGGTCTGGAAATCTGTGGCAAAGACAACTGCGATTACCCAGCCCTGATGGGCAGACCAGGAATTGGTCCACTGCCCCGCTTTGAGATCGTAGAGAAATACTGCCCCGTTTAAGCCTGCCATTGCCAACAAATCATCATTGGGACTGATTGAGATTCTGAAAATATCAGAAATCGATTCAGTAAATCGGGTGTGCTTCAAGTGGGTATTCGATAAATCGACCTGATGCAGCGGCGTATCGGCTAAATCTACTTGTCGTAGCGTCAAGCCTGATAGATCGACTCCTGTTAAATCTGCTTTCAGATGATTGAGGAGGTTTAATAGATTGTCTGCTGCATAGCAATTGGATGACGCAGTCTGTTGCTGGCATTGGCGGAGCAGTTGCCGCAGATGGTGAACGATTGCTTTGCAGTCTCCCAAAGGGGTAATCGCATCATGGCTTAAAAAATGTACCATCAGTCGAGCAATCAACGGTTCTAGAATTAACTGTTTCTGACTGTCGCGAACATAATCTACCGCTTCTGCTTTCAATAACGCATGAGTCTTTAAGTCCCACAATGTTTGCGCTTCGATTTCATGGGCTGCGATAGTCAGAAGTTTTTCAGTGACGTATTCCATGACAACGGGCTGCTCGGTAAAGCGAGTTCTCTGCTGTTCAATTAAGCATCGAAATCTTAAAGATTCCAAACTTTCCAGCAATTGATCTTTGGAAATAACAGGGACGATATCAGCCTGTAATCCAGCAATTCCAAAAAATTAGGACACTTGCCCTCAATTCTGTCATGGATTCATCACGTTTACTTAGCCTTCAACATTTCTAGGTTTGCTCATAATCTGATCACAGAGCAGGCGATCGCTCTCTTCGACATTAGGGTTGGTCTGCAAGTAATCTTGCACCCAATTACTCCCTCGGATCACCAACTCATCAAAATCCAGTATTTCGGCGTTCCAAAGTTTGACTGTATTGTCCATACTGGCAGACACAATCGCCTCACCATCCGGGCTGAAACACACTGCAGAAACGCTATTTCCATGCCCTTTTAAGGTTTTGAGTTCTTGACCCTCTAGATTCCAGAGCTTGATGGTTTTGTCTACACTAGCAGATGCAAGATATTGCCCACAGGGGCTGAAACTCAATCCTTGAATTCTTCCTTGGTGTCCAGTCAATGTTTTCAGTTCTTCACCTGATATGCTCCAAAGTTTGATAGTTTTGTCATCACTTGCTGTCGCAATGATTTGACCATCAGGACTGAAGCAGAGCCGCCTCACCGTGTCTTTGTGTCCGCTCAAGGTGTTCAGATTTTCCCCATCTAAGTTCCATAGCGTTACGTTGGCGATCGCATCAGCCGCTGCGATGATTTGACTGTCAGGACTGAAGCGCGCGTCCAAACGAGCACCATCAATGGTTTTTAGTAACTGTCCCTTCAAGTTCCACAACCGAATTGTGCCATCTTCCCACCCTACCGAGAGCAGCGACTGCCCATCAGGACTGAAACTAACGCTGTAAACTCCCCGGTTATGCCAAATGAATTGCTGAAGTTCGTCTCCATCTAGATTCCAAAGCCTCACTGTCGCTGTATCGTTGTTACTGGCAGTCGCAAATGTTTGACCATCAGGGCTAAAACCGATGTCATTAATGCAGTTTTGATGTCCTTGAAACAATTTAAGCAACTGTCCTTGCCGATCCCAGATCGCAATGATGCCATCGTGACTACCTGCCACAACCCACTGCCCATCAGGGCTAACACCAATACTGAGAAACCCATGCGATTTATTACTTGTTAACGTTAATAACGTTTGATCAGATAAGTTCCAAAGCCGAACCGTACCATCAACACTGCCCGAGGCAATAAGATTGTTTGTTGGACTAAAGCTGATGCTGCACAATTTACTAGTATGTCCTTTGAGAACGCCCAACTCATGCCCTTCGGAACTCCAAAGTTTAACCAATCCATCTTGTGTAGCCGCCGCGATTGAAGTTCCATCAGGACTAAACCGAACATCTAAAACGGCTTCACAGCTACCCTGGTTTCCCATGCAATCGGCATCCAGGCTCTGAAGTTCTTGACCATTCAAGCTCCAGAGTTTAATTTTACGATCCCAACCGCTGGAGGCAATGACAGTACCAGTGGCATCAAAGCAAACTGCCATTACTGGTGCAATATGCCCGTCGAGCGTTTGTAATTCCTGTCCTGCAATTGTCCACAACCTGACAATGCCATTTCCTCCTCCTCTCGCATTGCTGCCGCCTGCTGCTGCAATGATAGTTCCGTCTGGGCTAATATCAATGCTGGTTACATAGCCTGCGGTGGGCAAGGTAAGTATTTCCTCCCCCTCAACCGTCCATCCCCTAACTGCACCATCGTTGCTCCCAGCAATTAACAGAGCACCATCCGGAGTGAATTGAATATCCCCAATACCAGTCGGGTCGTGATAGTGTCTAAGACGCTGCCCCTCTAAACTCCATAGATAAATTTTCCCACTGGCATCACCCGATGCGATCGCCTGACCATCAGGGCTAAAGCAAACACTCATGATATAACTTTCATGTCTTGCCAAGGTTCTGATTTGCTGTCCTTTTGAGCTCCATAAAATGATGCTGCCTTTTACTTGTGCATTGACGACTGCATTAACAGCGGCAGCAATGAGAGTTCCGTCTGGGCTGAAACAAACTTGTTTGACAAATACAGGGTGATCACCTATTTCTAGGCGATTGCGTTCTTTTACCCCATAAACTGCTTGTTGCAGCGCTAACCTGACCTGCTTTTGCAAATTGGCTTCTGTCCACGTTGCCAACTTTAAGCGTCGAACTGCTCGCAATGCTTCCAGCAATGCTTCAAATTCTTGGTTTGAGATAAACAACGCCTCTGAAGATTTGCATAATGCCTTGACTTCATTCCTCTCAGCTTCAATTCGGCGTTGCTCAGCCTGCTCATAAAGTGATTGCAGGCGTTCGATCTCCTGCCGTTGCCACTGCTCACTAGCAATCACATAGTGATTTTGCAGTTCTGTAGGTCGAGGTTGTTTGTCTTTGCTGTGGGCAAGCCATTGTTCGATGTCTGCCAATCCGTTGCCTCGCAACAAGAAACTATCATCTCGCCTACTCTTTTCCCATTCGATCGCCTTAATCAACAGTTTGGTGTGTTGTCGCACATGCTCAAGATCAGTGTCGAGAGCCTCCAAAAGCTGATGAAATGCACGATCAAAATCATCCGTTTCTCGAAAGAAGAGCCAGTTACGTTTTTGCAACGCTGGATGAACTTGACTCAAATCAAACTCATTACGCCGCACAATTGGAAATAATCGCTTGTGATGCAAAACGGCATGATCAATTTCTTGATTACAAACCGCAGAAGCAACTGAATCAGAGCTGATGATAAACACAAACGTATCAGCAGACTCAATGCCAGTCTGAATCTCCTGCCACCAGTCTGCCGTCAGGGGAATATTGCTCCAGTCAACCCAGGTGCTGCGATTGCGTGCTTCCAATGCTGCATAGAGGGCTTTCACAAAGTCGGTGTCTTTGCGGGAATAGGAAATAAAAACATCGCTCATAGGGGGTTACATAACGAGGATAGTTGTTAATTCAATCCTTGCACTTCATCTTCGGAAGAAATCGTAAATCTTTCAGAATTTGTACAGTGACTTTTTATTTGTCGTGATGGCAAGTTAGTGACAACACGGATGTGAAGCTTATTTCTGTTGAGGCTTATCTTTAAGTATGGGCAGGAAGTAAATGAACTAGTACCAAGCTCAGTGATTGAAGGCGTGCAGTGAATAGGCTGGCTTGATAATACGAATCTGTCCTAATGTCATTTAGTTGGGCACTGTACAAAAACTCGATCCTCTTCAGTCACAAACCTAAAAATCCAACACGTGCGATCGCACAGACATTTAACGCCCACAAAGGTAAATTCGCTGATGTAAGCGCTAATGCGTCTTTGTAATCACCCAGACTGACTCTGCCCCATTGCGACCAACCCTAACAAACAACAATATTATTAGAAGCAACTGATTTTAGAGTGAACAAACTAGATGGCAGGTAAAGTTGAAGGGAAAGGTCAGTCCAAAGTTTTAACTTCTGCCGAAGTGGAGCAAGTTTTAACCTATGCTCGCGAACCCTACAGAACGGCGATCGCCATCGCTGCTTACACTGGCTGTCGGATGGGGGAGGCGATCGCCCCAAAGGGAAACTGCCAAGTAAGGCGAAAACTGCTGCGATGATCATGGGCGATCGCTCGTGGCAAGGAATTGAAGTGCCTGGAGCGAGAGATTGAGGTACTACGGCAGAAGGTTGAGAGAATTGAGCGGTTGAGCAAGTGCACAAAGGCGTTTTTAGGATGTTAGACCACGGTTCACCAACAATGTCAGTTGCGGCTCAGTCTCCTTAACCGAGTCCATAACTTTCCCTAACTTCTAGCCATCGCCACCGGCAAGACCACCGCCTACAGTAAAAGAGTGATGAGAAACAGCTGAGAGAAACAAAGCAAAACACGGCTCCGGATTTGCTCTAATTGCATCGGTTGACAGCGACCCTTCAATCACCCTAAGTAGACATCAGTTGTCACTCTCGGAGTTCTCTTCAACTGTCCATATAACGGTAATTAATTTAGAGGAGGCAATCATCATGAAAGTCGAACATCTCTCTACTGAGGAACTTTCACCCGAAGAAATTAAACAATTAGAAGAGCTGAGGAGGACGATTGAAGCGGCGATTTCAGATGATTGGCTCTCTCATGACGAATTGGAACATATCAAAACCATTGCTTTTGCACACAAAAAGATAGTTCCAGAAGCATTGCAACTGTACTCGAAACTTGTAGGTAAAATCAATCGGGGCGAGTTGGAATATGAGTGGTAATCGCACTTCTGTATAGTTCTTGCCGGAGAATGCTGAGGGTTAAGCTGGAAGGCGATCGCGGTTGGTTTGTTATCCTTTGTATTAACGATTGGGTTAAGCATCGCATAGGCATCTGCTACATCCGCACAGGCACCACCTACACTAAAGCCAACGACACCACCCCAATTTGAACGTTCAGGGGTTGAGCATTTAGGAAACATTGAAGTGGCTCTGATTAAACTAGGGTGTTTGAAGCGTAGCTGTCATAGAATGCAATTAGGCTGAAACCCTTCTTCATTGTTTAACATAATTGCGTTGTTTCAGGTCCCGGATTTGCTCTAATTGCATCTGGTGACAGCGACCCTTCAATCACCCCTATTAAAACCTTTGCTCGCCCCTAACCAACCAAACAGTGAACCGGGCTTAGGAATCGTCGCTTGCAGATAGGCTGGCGTTAGGTTAAACAGAATATCCGTAAAGCTCCCGGACTGGTTAGCAGGCTTTGTTGCCGCGAGAGTAGAGAGAAATAAAGCCCGACCTAACGAACGGTGAGATTTTGTGTTCATCGAATCACTTCCATTGATTGAGCATAGAACTGAGAGCAAAATTTTCTCAGTGGAGTTAGTTAAGGGACTTCTCCATCACATAATTGATGAGTGTTTCACCCCGTCGAGTAACTTCCTGCTCTTTAACAACTGAAAATCCTGAGTTCTACCGCTCTCGTTTCAAACTCGACCTCTAGCGTTTCTCCAACTGCGAGTGTTTTCCACTACTCTGTATCGACTTGCAGGCGCGATCGCCCAAGCATAAAGAATTTGTGCAAGAACTTACCAATCTCTCCCTGGAATTGTGGCGTGATAGATGCGATCGAAAAGTTGAGTTAGTACTGGGTCAGTATTATCTTTATCAAACAAGTAATTCAAACATTTCCCAATTGAAATCACCGCATTACAAGACGGAATATCGACTTTAAACAACGATTCAACTCGAAACTGAGCATCTGGAACTCTGGCTTGAGTAAGTGCAATCATCGACTCAGAGATATCAACTTCAAGCACCTGATAATGAGCTTTCGTAAGTTCTAACGCCGATCGCCCACTACCGCAGCCCAAGTCAACTCCTAAACCTTCTCGAATATTGTTTTGAGTCAGGATATCGAGAATACCTGGAGCAGATTTGAGCGCGTAATCACTGTGACCCGCATCGTGAATATAAGCAAGGTCTTCTTTGTACCAATCTTTCATATCTTTTCACCCGATGCGGAACAAGTTGTAATGGTTGTTTTGCTCATAGAGTGACCAGCCGTTTTCAGGATATTCAGCCAAATTCTCCAGATAGTCTTGCTCTGCCTAAGCAAGACGGTTCGCTTGCAGCAGTACTGGCTTTAAAGTTTGGCGCACCATTCAGAAAGTGGCGTTGCACATTTGACGAATGATTTTCGTAGGGGCAAGGCATTGCCGTGTCCTTACAGTGGGCAATTCGCATACTAGGAATTTCCGCATCATTCTCAATTTGTGCAATGCCCAGAAAGTTAGTGCAGTAGATGGTCAGGCTAGATTATGTTGGGGCAATAGTAGCAACAACCGTCACCAGAACTTCAATCTATTTTCCAAGCAGGAAGCGAGATACTGCCTCCGTATACAATTCGGGTGCTGTGGTCATTGCTTCGTGTCTCTGACCCAGTAATGTCTACTTCTTCTCCCTTCAAATGGCGACACTTTCTGCCTGAAATCATCCTGCTCAACGTTCGCTGGTACCGCCGTCACGCTTTGAGCCACCGCAATTTAGAGGAGATGATGCAAGAGCGAGGTGTGAACGTAGACCACTCAACGATCAACCGATGGGTATTGAAGTATGCCTCCGATTTGGACAAGCGAGTTCGACCCCGTTTGCAGCCAACGAATGATTCCTGAAAGGGATGAGACGTACATTCAAATCAAAGGGGAGTGGAAATATCTGTATCGCGCCGTCGATTCATAGGGCTATACTTTGGACTTTATGCTGAGTGCAAAGTGAGATGGCAAAGTAGTAGCACACTTCTTCCGTAAAGTGTTGAAAGCCAATCATGTCACTCAACCACGTGTCGTCAATGTGGACAAAAATGCAGCTTATCCGGTCGCCCTTGAAAGGCTCTAATACGATTTTTTTGCAGCCAAAGTTTTGCTAGCTAAAGGAGTTTGATCGAAGCGTTATCCCTGCTTGTTCCACTTACAGCAGTTCTCAAAATTTGACGCGCTGTGATTTATCGACCTGGATGTTCACGCAGTGTGCCCGTTCGCGATCGCATCTAGTTTTGCCTGATCTAATACTAAAATCTTCCCGCCCCGACGGTAAGTAACAACTGTCTGAATTTGCTTGAACAGTCGGACACATTCTTCATAAGTGATCCCGATGCTGCGAGCAATCTGGTAGTAGGGCAAGCGCGATCGCAACTGTAATCCCTGATCTATTACATCTGTTCCTTCAGCGATCGCCGCCGCTTGAATAAATTGTGCTAACCGCACGATCGCCCGCTCTGAAACCAGCCCATGTACGACTTGATGGAGATGTTGGAGACGCTCTGTTAGAACTGCAATAATTTGCAGTGCTACTTCTGGAGAGTTCTGAATTATTTCTAGTAAAGTAGTGCGTTCAACCGTGAGAATCTGGCAGTCCTGTTCAGCCACTACCGTTGCGGGGGCTACACCATCGCCAAATAGTGCAGGTGCAGCAAAGAGTTCTCCAGCGGGTAATGTTCGCAAAATTGTTTCTTTACCTGTAGAAGCCGTTTTCTTGATTTCAATTCTGCCACTGAGAACCGCGAAAAGTTGAGCAGGTAAGCGATCGCCTTCATGTAGAATGATTTCTCCTTGCAAATAGTGCTTAACTGCCGCACGAGCTTGTAGGTGAGCAAGCTGATCGAGATCGAGTTTAGAAAGCAGTGGAATTTGCTGGAGTTGGTCTATCGTCACCTGCATCGTTGAACTCCTCGATCAAGCAGGCTTGATTTCTCCTTCAATTTAATGTTTTCCCTGCGTTTAGTCATTTTATGAGGTAGCTCATAGATAGATTCATCAGAATTCGGCAAACTACGAACAGTAAACAAGAGGAACTGCTGCATGGCTTTGAATATTGGGCGTTGCTGAAACCGTAATGGTTAAGTAGGTAGAGGAATAGCTCGATACCTGACTGCCTGACAAATCTTTCTTAATTGCTGATGGGACAAAGCTTACAAACCAGGGAGCGAATTCGACAAAACCAAATTTGGTCATCATAGTCGTGCTTTGCTTTGAGAGAA
>NZ_JACJOV010000042.1:0-19523 GCF_014695745.1 Leptolyngbya sp. FACHB-671
CTGCTCTCAATCGCATGATCCAAGTTGCAAAGCCTGATAGCTATGAAGTTAAAGCTTAATCTCAACCTAGTTTAGAACTTGATTGGCTCAATTCTCAATCATGCAACAACGCCTCTCTGATATGACTATTAAGAAGGGGGCATCAATTGTTGTTTGTAATGCAGAAGCTTGGTTTAGAACAGAGATTCTAGAGATTCAGTTGAATGATGAAACAGTTGAAACTGTGTCTGAAGGTGAAGTAGGTATAAAACTCCGCCATAGTGTTTTCAAGACATCTGAGTTGTGGCTGGAAGATAGTCGTTGACACAAGCTAATAACTCGCTTGGAGCGAACTGCCAAAAGAGCTCGGTATTGACTTGAAGCTTATTGACCGCCGCTCAAGTGAACTGTTACGTTGCCTGTATTCATTGCCTTGAAGGCAGCAGTGAGGCGATCGCACCAACAGGAATTTACAGCAGAAATCAAGAGTAGTCTCATGCAACAGATATGCTAAAAACGCTTTGGGCTACGGTTCAGCAAGGAAAAATTGAGTTATTGGAGTCAGCAGAACTACCGGAAAGGGTAAGGGTGTTGGTAACAGTTTTATCTGAAGATGAGGCTGAATTTTGGTTGAACGCAAGCCAAACATCACCTGATGCAGTTTGGGACAATGCTGAGGATGATGTGTATGCCCAGCTACTCCAAGCATGACGTTATTCTAGTGCACTATCCCTTCTCAGATTTGTCGAGTTCAAAGGTAAGACCTGCTGTTGTGGTCAGCACTTCACACCCCTCTCAAACACAGTTCGAGTTTTTTACTGCATGAGAATCTGAGCCAATAGCTCTGGTGCAATCCAAAAGCCAGCTTTTTTGATTAGATCCTCAACAATCGGTTGCAATGACTCAATTTCACCTAGCTCCTTAGCACGCAGCAAGATTCCTAAAATCCCTGTTACTTTCAATCCTAGAGACTTAGCAACTTTTCTGCCTTCACGTTCATCTAGCAGTATCCAGTCTGCTTTTATTTCAACCGCAACGGCAATTGCCTCAGCTTCTCCCCGATCTAGTGTTTGCTTCAATAGTTGGACAAGAGGTTCATTATTTACCCTTTGAGCTTGAATCCATCCAGATGAGATTGCTCCGCGAATTGCTTGAGAACCGGGTCGTTCTTCATCAATTTTCAACTCATCTAATACCGCATTAGGAATCAAAATTTTGCCAAATTGCTGATGCAGGAGTTCAAGCTGATTCACAATCGCCAAGTTGAGAATTGGTGAAGTGTTACTCACTACGGGCATAGCTTAAATCATCATCCAATTCTTCAAAACCATAATGCCGAAACACGCCACGGCGAGAAAGTACCTGCCCAAACTCGTATTTATCCATCTCAGCGAGTTCTCGCGCTTTTCCAAAGGAGAGAATATCCTGTGTATAAAGAGCAATGGCAAGTTCCCTCAGCAATTCCTGTTCAATACGCTGCTCAGGCAGACGCAGAGCTTGAACAATAGAGTCAGAGATCGAGATTTGTAGTCCCATTTTCACTTAACTCATAAGGGGCAATCTTTTACCATCATGATACACTCAACGACCAAGCGCCAGAGCTTAGCGCGGTTCAACAAGTACCGTAGGGTGCGTTGCTGACAAGCAAACGCACCGATTTGCTGAGCATACTAATCTGTCCCCTCCTCAAAAATATTCAATGCTCAATTACGATGGTGTTGAGATGGAGGAGAACTTAGGAGTAAAGCCACATGTCAGATTTGCTCAAGAGAATTACAGTTAATCCAAGACAATGCGGTGGTCGTCCTTGTATTCGAGGTATGAGAATTAGAGTTTCGGATGTACTGGATTTATTTGCGGCAGGGTTGAGTGCTGAGCAAATTTTAGAAGAAATGCCTGATTTAGAGGCTGATGATCTGAAGGCAGCCCTTCTATACGCCTCACGTAAGCTTAATCATCCAGTGCTGGTTGCATGACAATTTGGGTTAGACGCACATTTGTCGCCTGCGATCGCAACAAAGACAGTGATTTTGTTGATCTCGTTGATCGCTTTGGCTCACCACCACAAATTATTTGGCTAACATGCGGCAACACCTCAAATGCTCGGCTGCGAGAAATTTTGAGTACTACTTTGCTAGAAGCCCTAGAGCTTCTACGATCTGGTGAAGTTTTAGTTGAAATTAGCGGAGACTAGTGCGATCGCCATCTTGTAGGGTGCGTTGCTGCCAAGCAAACGCACCGTTTTATTGAACACAGTAAAAGGGTGGTCTATTTCACCCACCCCGCAACTTTCTTGATTGGCGATCGCCAGCTACTTTAGCGTCCGCCTACAACAACGTTTTTGATCCGAACATGAGGGCCACCAACGCTGACGGGCAGAGGAGACTGTCCGCCCTTACCGCAGCCGCCATTGGTGTAAACAGAATCGCTGCCGATCGCCTCAATGTCCTTCAACGTCTGGAAGACATTGCCGCTGAGGGTAACATCGCTGACCGGTTCAGCAATCTTGCCATCGCGAATCATGTAGCCTTCAGCCGCCGCAAAGGTAAACATCTCACCGTTAGTTTGTCCGCCCAACATACGAACGGCATAGACACCTTCCTCAATGTCACCAATCATCTCCTCAAAGGTGCGATCGCCCGGTTCGATTCCCGTATTCGTCATTCGCACAATCGGCGGATGGGTTGCATTCATCGCTCGCGCATTGCCCGTTGGCTGCTCGTGCATCTTGCCTGCGGTTTCCCGGTTGTGCAAACGCTGGGTCAACACACCGTCTTTGATTAAAAACTTGCGCTGTGCCGGAACGCCCTCATCGTCATACTTCAAGGAACCCGGCAGGTCAGGCATCGTGGCATCGTCTACCACGTTCAGTTGAGGAATTCCGAGGGGTTTGCCCACAACCAGCAATTCCTGCATTCTAGGATTCTCGTAAACAAAATCTGCCTCCGAGAGATGCCCAAACGCCTCATGAATGAACACGCCTGCCAGATAAGGGTCAAGCAAAACAGTGTACTGTCCACCCTTCACTGAGGTTGCGTCAAGCTGACCGATCGCCCGCTTTGCCGCGCCGTGAACCCGATCCTCAGCGCCCAGCAGCACGTTGTAGTCAGAGCGAGAGTGGATTGACTCAAACCCCTGACGCACCACGCCGCCTTCACCTCTAGCAATCACGCCGAATCTGCCAGAAACATCCAGCCGCTCTTGAGCAATGCAGGTGCCCAGAGAGTTAACGAAATAAGTGGTGTTAAAGCGATCGCTATACCCTGACATCGTCGTCTGAATGCGCGGGTCAGTATCCAGCAACAGTTGGTTGTAGCGCTCAACGAGTTGCCGCTTTTCCTCCAGGGAAATACCTCTAGGATCTCTGCCAAACTTTACCGACACGTAATCTTGAATGGGTTCCACATCGGCTAGCTGTGTGGTTTCGCTGCCGACTAAGTGAGCCTGGGCGATCGCTTCTTCAATCCGTCCCTTTAGCTCAGACAACCCGTTGAACGTGACAAAACTCCAGCCACCTTTGTGGCAGGCGCGAATCCCACCCGACAGAGAAAAGCTGCGGTCTACCGCATCCAACTGCGCCCCGCGATAGGAAATGACGCTCGCCTCACCCTGCTCTAGTCGAATCTCCAAGTAATCGACGCGATCGCGGTAAGGCGTAATCGCATCTAGCAGACGATCTTGCATGGAAGCAATAGAAATAACCACGCGCTTTTCTCTCCGACTCAATTCGTTCAGACTGACTTCCTTCAGTCTAAAACCTGTCCGAAGATTCTGGTGACTCTGTTAGATCCATATCAATTCTCAATCAAGTAGGATTTGAGCAAGCTTGAGAAATGCTATGCCTTCAACTCAACCTCGCCGCAAACTTCTAACAATCCTTACGCCTCTGCGGGAATACCTTCAGCAGGAATACCAGGAACGCCTCGATCGCATTATCTTATTTGGTTCTCATGCTAGAGACGAAGCAACGGACACCTCTGACATTGATGTCTTAATTGTTTTAGAAGATCCGGTCAATGCTAGCGAAGAACTGCGTCGCACCAGTCAATTCATTGCTCAACTATGCCTGGATCACAACCTTTTGATTTCTCGACTATTTATGGGGCGATCGCGGTTTGAAACTGAGAACTCACCGCTGCTACGAAACATTCGGTCTGACGGAATTGTCCTATGACCCCAGAACAACAAGCCCTGCTTCACAAAGCACAACGTAGCCTGGAAGCGTCTCAAAATTTGATTGAACAAGGATTTTATGAGTTTGCAGTATCTCGTGCTTACTATGCCATGCTCGTGCAGACTACGATCCTGTTCCTGAATTATCTCAGCGAGATGCCAAAACGCTAGTTGAGCAAGCTCAAGCTTTTCTAACTGTTGCTTTACAAAACTTAGACTCTAGCAGCAGGTAAACGACTAGCAGGTCAAATTTGACTGAAAGGCTACTTGTCATTCCCAATGACCAAGCAGGAGCATACAAGTCTCTCCTGAGAGTGGCAGCATTTCCAGGTTTTTTGGTTTATGCTAAAAATGGTTTGCATTAGTACTTCTTTGTGGTAAACCAAACGTAGTTTAAGAAATTGGAATAACAGCGTGGAGCGATCGCCGACTGACCAGACTTTAATTGACCAGCCCCCTGACCAACCGCTTGATGCCAAAAGTGCTGCCAAACAGCCGTTTGTGCCCGTGATGCGAGAGTTGGTGAGAGCCTATCAAGCGTTTGAAAGTTATACCGATGAAAATATCCGCCAACTGGGGCTGACTTCCCCTCAGTTTGATGTGATTGCCACGCTGGGAAATACCACGGGCATGACGATGAATACGCTAGCTGAGAAAACCCTGGTGACTAAGGGAACGCTCACTGGCATTGTCGATCGCCTGGAAAAAAAGGGATTTGTCCGACGTGAAGTGCCAGAGGGCGATCGCCGCTGTTTTGTCATCGTGCTAACCCCCGAAGGGGAGCAACTGTTTGAGCAAGTTTTTCCGGCTCAGATTGCCTACATCAAACAGCGATTTGACAAGCTCGATTCGTCCGATCTGGAAGAAATTTTGGCAGCGCTAAAGAAACTGCGGAGTATTTTCTAACTTTTCCTAGTACACCAAAAAACCTCTGTGCGATAGGGATGCTCAATGATGGGGCGATCGCGTGTTTGAGGATGATGTTCAAGTAATTCACGCATTTGCCGAAGAACGGTTTGCTGTGTTTGAGCATTGAGTGCGGCAATGAAACTAATAGAAGCAACTCGATCAATAGCTGCGTCCAGATCATACTGATGTGCATAGGAAAAAATTTGAGTTTCGAGCGGTGTGAATAAGTCCGTTTGCTCAAACGCTGTTCGCCACTGTCCGGTTCGATAACGGGGTGCATCTCCCTCGTGGGGCGTAATGATTGCTGAGATTTGCGCTACCCAATCTACTGACTCATCGCGAACATTCCAAATCAACCCAAGGTAGCCACCCGGCTTTAGCACCCGATGAATTTCTGCTAACGCCGCTTCTCCCTGAAACCAGTGAAATGCTTGAGCGACGGTAACTACATCAGTCGAAGCAGCGTCTAAGGGAATGGATTCAGCGGTTCCGTTAAGAACAGGTATATTCGGCAAAAGCGCTTCAAATTTTTGCCGCATCCCTTCAACTGGCTCGATCGCCATGACTTGACAGCCCAAATCTTGTAACTGCCGGGTAAATTTGCCTGTTCCTGCTGCCAGATCTACGACCGTTGTGGCAGATGAAAGGTTGAGCGTTTGCTGCAAAAACTCAATCGCTGCAGCAGGATAGCCAGGTCTACCTCGTTCATAGGCATCAGCCCCCATCTGAAAACCTTGACGTGCAGCAGCGTGAACAGAATTGGCAGTAGTCATTTCCTTGAAGCAAGCTCGACGGTTTACTTCATCTTCGTCGCAATTGGCGATTCGCTCAAATAATTTCCGAGAGGAAAAAGATTTTCTACTTTTAATTGTTTGCATTCAAACAATGATTGTGATAGAACATGAAAGTACTGGTTCAAACAGTGCAGAAACAAATTGTATTGGTTCAAATATATTTGGAACTTTGATTAGGAACGATCGCCATGACTCAACCTTCGACTAGCCGCGAACCCTTTGTATTACCGCTGGATGCAGGCACTCACTGGATCTGTAGCTGTGGGCAAAGCAAAAATGCGCCTTACTGCGATGGTTCTCACAAGGGCACTCCATTCCAGCCGATTGCATTAGAACTTGAATTACCACAGACCGTTGTAATTTCTGACTGGGCAAAGCAATAGAGCGGTAAGGCAATAGGTACGCAAGGCAGTAGAGACACACCCAGGAAACACGAGGAAAACACCGTGAAAATTAAAATTTTGGCTCCTGATTCGGCTTCTTATCCCAATTCACAACCCGCTAGCACTACTCAAGCAAGTAACGACAGGGACATCGTTCCCCTGATTGCCCGAATTTTGTTGTCTTCGATCTATCTGGTGTCTGGGGTAAACAAAATTCTGAATCCGGTAGGCACCCAGGAATACATGGCAGCTAACGGTATGTTTTGGACGGGATTGTTTTTGGTAGCAGCGATCGCCATAGAACTAGCTGGCGGACTTTCCCTGCTGCTGGGCTACAAAACTCGCCTCGGAGCGATCGCGCTGGTGATTTTCCTGATTCCCGCCACGCTGATCTTTCACACCAACTTTGCCGATCCGATTCAGCAAATCATGTTTCTCAAAAACCTGGGATTGCTCGGCGGTCTGCTCCTGGTTATGCAATACGGACCTGGACGCATCAGTCTCGATCGCACTCGCTGATTTCTCGTTACAAGGCTCCGCCTTGTAATGCCCCTGGTGAGGCTCTGCCTCGTAGAAGTTGCAAGAGACAGAGTCTCAACCTCGTCTCCAGGTAGAACCTAGAGACGAGGTTGTAACCAAGTTTCTGTGTAAGAGATCTGAATACCAAAACTACTGGAGCAAACCAATGGCATTGGGAATGTTGGTTGATGGCAAGTGGGTTAAAGACTGGACAGAGCGAGACGGGAAGGGCAGATTTAACCGAATGCCGACTCACTTTCACAACACAGTGACAGCAGATGGCTCCAGCGGCTTTAAAGCTGAACCAGGACGCTATCACCTCTACGTGTCGCTAGGTTGTCCTTGGGCACATCGCACCGTGATCATCCGAAAGCTGAAAGGCTTGGAGGATGTAATCAGCCTGTCAATTGTTGATCCGGTAATTAGTGAGGAAGGCTGGGCATTTTCTGATGTGCCAGGGTGCATTCCCGATACGGTGAATGGCACTCACTATTTGCGCGAAGTTTACACGTTGGCAGATCCTAACTATTCTGGGCGAGTTACCGTTCCGGTGCTGTGGGATAAGCAGACAGGCGCAATTGTCAATAATGAATCACGCCAAATCATTCGGATGTTTGACACCGAGTTTGCGGCTTTTTCTACGACCGGGGCTGACCTCTATCCCAAAGATTTTCAGCAACAGATTGATCAGACCATCGACGAGATCTATCAACCCATCAACAACGGGGTATATCGGTCTGGATTTGCCAATTCCCAAGCGGCTTACGAGGAAGCAGTGACAGAGCTATTCGCCGCTTTGGATCGGTGGGAAAAGGTGTTGGAAAATCAGAGATATTTGTGTGGCGATCGCCTCACCGAAGCTGACATCTGCATGTTCACCACGCTGTTTCGGTTTGACCTGGCTTATCACGGTCTATTTAAGTGCAACCTGCGACGACTGGTCGATTACCCCAACCTGTGGGGCTATCTGCGCGATCTTTACCAGCATCCAGGTGTGGCAGAAGTATGCAGCATTGAACACGTTAAACGACTCTATTACGCCGGAATTCCTCAACTGAATCTTAATCGCATCGTTCCGCTGGGTCCAGCGATAGATTTTAGCGCCCCACACGATCGCGCTAGGCTGGGCAATAGAGAGATGGCGATTCGGTAGATTTCAAGCAATCAGGGAGAAGATTATGGGACTCGGCATGTTGATGGATGGGAAGTGGGTCACAGAGCGGGAACAAGAGGACAAAAAAGGTAAGTTTGTCCGCCCCTCGACCACGTTTCGTAACTGGATTACGGCAGATGGTTCTAGTGGGTTTAAGGCAGAGCGCGATCGCTATCATCTCTACGTCTCCCTAGCTTGCCCTTGGGCGCATCGCACCCTGATCATGCGTCAGCTAAAAGGACTGAGCGATGCAATCTCTGTATCAGTTGTCGATCCTGAACTAGGTAACAACAGTTGGGAATTTTCCGAAGGAGAGGGCTGCATTCCCGATACGGTAAATCACACCCGTTACCTGTGGGAGCTTTACACCAAAGTTGAGCCGGATTACACCGGACGAGTCACCGTTCCGGTGCTGTGGGATAAGCAAAAAGGCACCATCGTCAACAACGAATCTCGCGAGATCATCCGGATGTTAGACACTGAGTTTGGTGAAATTGCCAAACCCGATGTAGACCTCTATCCCGAAGCGCTCCAGCAGCAGATTGATGAAACCATCGACGCAATCTATCAACCGATCAACAACGGAGTCTATCGCGCTGGATTTGCCACCACTCAGGAAGCCTACGAAGAAGCTGTCACAGAGCTATTCGAGAATTTAGATCATTGGGAAACGGTGTTAGACAAGCAACGATATTTGTGTGGCGATCGCCTCACCGAAGCCGACATCTGCATGTTCACCACGCTGCTACGCTTCGACGCAGTCTACTACGTTCACTTCAAGTGCAACCTGCGCCGCATTGTGGATTACCCCAACCTCTGGGGCTACTTGCGCGATTTATATCAGCACCCCGGTGTTAAAGAAACCTGTAACCTCGACCACATCAAGCGCCACTACTACAAGAGCCACCCCAAGGTAAACCCGACCCGCATTGTCCCCAAAGGGCCCATTATCGACTTTGAAATTCCTCACAACCGTGATACTCAACTCAGCTAATCCCTAATTCCCAAACCCTTACAAACTGCTTTGCATCACTAAAGGGCCTTCTGGAATTGGAGGCGCTGTAGACGACTCCAGTGTGATCAGGAGCTGAATTTCCTCAGTTGGAATAGCATCTCTAGGAATCGAAAGCTGAGCTAGCGTTTCTCCCTGAGCGGTTGTGCCAAATTGACCATAATAAATGGGTTCTGTGCTGCCAGGAGTCAGTCCCCAAAGCCGATAAGCTTGTCCGGCAGGAGGTTCGGGCAAGTTCTGCACGGTGACTAAAATTTGATCTTGATTAGGATTTACGACCAACCGACCGGAAGCAGCTGTTGTTTCCCCGGTTCCTTCCAGGGCATAGACTTCGGTTTCAGGCTGACGTAGCGCTTGAATAACTGCATCTGCACTTTCCAGGTCTTGGCGGAGGCGGTAGTTATCCAGTCCCAGGGCAATCGCCAGAAACGCAGCAACAGCTCCACCCATTTCCAGCCAAATTCGACGACGGGCACGTCTGTGGGGTCTAGCGGGGCGATCGCCCTCTTGCACGGCATCTAAAATCGCTGCACGCAGGTGAGCCGGAGGCTCCTGCTGCGGCAGACCATAGGGCAACAAATCCAAAACTTCCTGAAGCTGCTTAACTTCTCCCCTCAGATCAGGATTTTCATTAAGCAATCGTTCAACAATCTCAGCCTCTTCAGGGTCGAGATCATCAAGGGTATAACCCGCTATCAATTCTTCCCAGTTTTCAGGAAGGGAGGGTCTGATCATGGTGTGTCACTACTGAATAAAATCCCGCAAATGTTGTTTGAGTTTCAAAAGTCCCTGACGAGTTCGGGTTTTGACGGTACCTAACGGAATGCCCAACCGCTGGGCGATTTCTGACTGACTCAACCCCTCGAAATAGGCAATTTCTAGAACCTGTCGTTCTGAGTCCGGTAGCCGAGCTAACGCCTCTCGGATCAGCTGCGATCGCTCGTTGATTGAAACTTGCTCTAGCGGGTTAGCTGAAATTTCTTCAGCCGTTGAAATTCGCTTCCAGCGCTGAAGAAATCTCAGCTTTGTGTTGCGCGATCGCAAGCGGTCAATCGATCGAGAGCGAGTCATGGTTACCAAAAAGCTGCTCAGCGAGCCGCGAGTTGGGTTGTAATTGTCCTTGTGCCAGAGTGCCAAAAAAATCTCTTGCGTGACATCTTCAGCTTCCTCAGAATTAGACAAAATCCTCAGTGCTAGCCCGTAGACCAAATTTGAGTAGCGGTCATATAAAGCACTCAGCGCTTCAATACGACCCGCTTTTAGCGCCAAAAATAGGTCTGCGTCAGTTTGGTCTGACGCAGATGGCTCAGGCTTGGGAGAATCAGGATGCATTGCGTCTGATCAACGACTCCAAGATTAATAAAGGAAGGAGCAATTTCATCCCTGGCCACGCACCTCTATGCAGGTCTATATGCAATACGAGTAACAAGTGGCGATCGGATTTCAAATCTGTGTAAGTTCAGATTAAGGGAGGATACTCCAAAAAAATAGATCCAAGGGCGAATCAAGCGCCGAAAGAGCAGACATCCTAATCGACTTTCCCTTAACTCAGCCGAAGTAATTTTTCTCACAAGGTACTGATGCCCGTCTAAGTTAAAGTCCAGCCTAGATAAACGTCCGCTCGCTTCCAGGATTCAGTACAGGAATCAATCCACGACTCTCTAACCTAAACAATTCACTATTGATCCAATAACAGGTTCGTATAGACAGGAGCAGATTTCCGATTTCTTATAATGTAAAAAGCAAGTAACATTGTTACTGAGTCAATCCTACAAAAGCAGAAATTGTGTTTGTCCTCAACGGCTACGAATATTTTTTGGGCTTCCTGCTCATCTGTAGTCTGGTTCCTGTCCTGGCCTTTGTGACCGCCAGGCTTGTTCGACCCCACCCTGAAGGCGTAGAGCGAAGAATCACCTATGAGTCTGGGATGGAGCCAATTGGTGGAGCCTGGATTCAGTTCAACATTCGCTATTACATGTTTGCGCTAGTCTTCGTCATTTTCGACGTTGAGACAGTGTTTCTTTACCCCTGGGCTGTTGCATTCAACCAACTTGGGCTACTGGCCTTTGTGGAAGCCCTGATATTTATTGCAATTCTTGTCGTTGGTCTCGTTTACGCATGGAGGAAAGGCGCACTGGAATGGTCATGAACCCTAGTACTTCAACCCCCGAAAATACAGCTATTATTAGCCCAGCCGAGTATCCCCAAGTCACCCAGGACTTATCAGAAAACGTAATTCTGACCACGCTGGATGACCTGCATAACTGGGCAAGACTTTCGAGTCTGTGGCCCCTCTTGTATGGCACTGCCTGCTGCTTTATTGAGTTTGCAGCGCTGATTGGCTCTCGATTTGACTTCGACCGCTTTGGTCTGGTTCCCCGTTCTAGCCCGCGTCAAGCTGACCTAATCATCACCGCCGGAACCATTACGATGAAAATGGCTCCCGCGCTGGTGCGGCTGTATGAGCAAATGCCTGAACCCAAGTATGTGATTGCAATGGGTGCTTGCACGATCACAGGCGGCATGTTCAGCACTGATTCTCCTACCGCGGTTCGAGGTGTGGATAAGCTAATTCCAGTAGATGTTTACATTCCTGGATGTCCTCCCCGTCCTGAAGCAATTATTGATGCAATTATCAAGCTGCGGAAAAAGATCTCGAATGAATCTTTGCAGGAACGTGGAATAGCCGCGCAGACCCACCGCTACCGCACTGTTTCTCATAATCTAAACATCGTGCCCGACATTCTGACGGGTAAGTATCTGCAGGCAGAGGCTCGACAAGCACCGCCTAAAGAACTGATGGAAGCAATGGGTATGCCCATCACACCAGCCCTCCAGGAAGTTGAGAAAGAGGAGAGCGATCGTGGCTGAAGAAGCTAAGCAGGAAGGCACTCAGGCTGAAGAGCAGGGTGATGCCAAAATTGTCGAAGCTGGCAAAGTGTCTAGCTGGCTGACTGAGAATGGATTTGAGCATGAGTCGCTAGAAAAAGACCACAGCGGTGTTGAAGTGCTCAAAGTTGATCGAGAGTTTTTGCTGCCCTTTGCGACTGCCCTTTACGCTTACGGTTTCAATTACTTAGCGTGTCAGGCTGCCTACGACACTGGTCCAGGAGGCGATCTGGTCAGCACCTACCACCTGCTCAAGCTGAGCGATAATGCAGACCGTCCTGATGAAGTTCGCCTAAAAGTGTTCTTGCCTAGAGAAGATCCGAAGGTGCCTTCGGTCTATTGGATCTGGAAGGCAGCAGACTGGCAGGAGCGAGAAAGCTATGACATGTATGGGATTGTCTATGAAGGACACCCCAACCTGAAGCGCCTCCTGATGAATGAAGACTGGGTTGGCTGGCCGTTGCGGAAAGATTATATTTCTCCAGACTTCTACGAACTTCAGGACGCCTATTAGAGGAATGAAGGATGAGGGGTGAAAGCCCTTGATTTCTGTTTCAGGCTTTAGCTTGAGAATGAGTCATCCACCAAGTCGTCATACTGATTACTTGAATTAGAACAAAAGAGGGTGAAGGTTAAGCCTTCACCCTCTTTTTTATTGCCGCAGTTCTACGCTGCTACGAGTATCAACGTGTTCAAGTTAGAAGTATCAAAGCTGCCTAACTCAGCGGTTTGACGAAAGACAGACTGGCGTGAACTTTGCGGAATCCTGTGGATTCGTATAGAGTTTGGGCACAGTTGGGGTTTTCGGTGTCTACACCGAGTTTTGCAGTGTCTACTCCAGCGGCTTTGAGTTGTTGTAGACCCGCTAGCAGCATGGCCCTTCCCAATCCCAAGCGACGAAATCCGCGACGGGTGCCCACCATGCCAACCCAACTATCGCTGCGTCCCGTTTGGCGATTTTCCTCAATGGGAATGTGGCAATAGCAGAAGGCGGCAAAGGTGCCGTCTGGGGCGATCGCCACCAGATCCAACTCCGGTCGATAGTTAGGGTCGCTCAGCCAGTGCCGATGGACCTCAGCAGTCAACGGGTGATAGTTCCAGTGATCAATAAAGGACTGGTTGTGCATTTCGACCCAGGCTTCAATGTCTGCTTCTCCCTGGCTGTGCCGGATGGTGAAGCCTTCTGGTAGTTGGGGTGTGGGAATGGGTTGGGTGAGCGATCGCTCCATTCTTAGGAATCGCCGCACAAAGGTAAAGCCATGCTCTTCCAACAGTGCGATCAACTCAGTTTGCTTATCGCGAGCGTGACCGTAGAGCTTTACAGGAATGCCTCGCTCCAGCCAGATTTCGTGCATCCGGGCTTCACCCCAGGCAATGATTTCGGATTCAAGCCTGCCGCCACGAGCTTCAGGATCGACCCGAAACCAGAGGTGCCCATCTACTTCAGGGCTCTCTGTGCTGAGGGGAATCCACATTTGCCCAAAGCCGATCAGCTTACCGTCGCCATCGTGCCACAGCCGCAAGTTACGAGCTGCGTCAAAGCTCGGTTCGCTAAACTCCAGCCGCAAATCTTGCACAGAATGATAGTTATCAAGCTGGTCTACGGCTTCGCAGGTGTTGAGCAGATGGGCGATCGCCTCCAAATCGGTTTCACCCGCGTAGGGGCGCATTCTTAAAGTCATCATGGCGTATTGCACCTGTTTATAGGAATAAACGTCGCTCCAGATGATGAGTCGATCTAGCGTGACGAACTTGCTGGGTTGTATGAGTTTGAGTTTGAAAATGAGTTTGAGAGTTTGAGCTAGCACGGTTAGGTCTAGAAACCTCTTCTGGTGGAGGTTTGCGCCGCTCAAACGAACGAACGTAGAGTAATAACATGGCTGTCCGGGAAGAAGTAGGTTGGAATAATTGCGTTATACTACAATATACTACTTAAACACTACAATTTCCTGAGTGGTTCACAAATTTGTCAAGATTTAGGCAATTAGGCTCAAGATGGGCGATCGCCATAGGAAATTCAGATCTTCAGCTTCTTTGATAGGCTGAAGATCTCGGTGCTGCATTCCTAGTGATCTGATGAGCTAGAATCTTTACCGCCGCAGCGGGGAGGCGCGGTTCTGGGTTTCACGCCAGAGTTTGAAGATCAGCCATTCCGTGCGATCGCCCAAACTTGCCACAAACACACCATTAACCTCTTCTGAGCTAGAGCAAACCCAGGTACCGTGCAGGCTCACCTCAACGTACTCAGCGTCACTTTTGGTCAGGGTGATTGTGCCATAGGTTTCTTGTTGAATGGCAGACTCAAGCGATCGCAACCCGATCAAGTTGGTGGGCAACAAGAAAGCAGCCGTCCCGCGCTCAACAATCAAACGCTGTCCGGTTCGCAGTGACAAAATCACCCGTAGCGTCATCCAATCTTCAACTGATTGGGGTAAATGTTCTAGATGTAGACCCGTTTCCGTGTAGGTAAATTTCAGCATCACCGGGGACTCCCTTCGGATTTCTTCAGGCTTCTGGGTTTTCAGAACTGTCCATCGGACGAAAGTGGGGCACGAACTTGGTTCTAGCTAGGTAGCTGTTCTAATGGGTTAATGCGAGTGCGTGAGCAACGAGTGACTTAGCAATTTCAATAACTTCACAGACAAGAACCCCCGCTTCCGTAACTTAGAAGCGGGGGCTGGAAAAACTGGTTCAGGTTTTTCTAGTCCTCTCCGGGTACAGCAGTTCTTGACCTGTACCGCCCGCCTCGTGAGTCTGGTTCATCTACTGGCAAATCGGATAGATCGATTCCCCGATTTTTTCCATCTAGTCTGGTGACTATGCCAAAGCCAAAGCCTCGCATCTCTTCGCCTGCGACCAGATTGCCAGCACCATCGCCACCCGCAGCAATCGCCGCCAGCAACGCAAAAGCCAAGCTTTGAGGCTCGGCAGCGTGGCGTGAAGTGCAAAGGGTGGATGGGTAACTCACAGGTTTATTTGCTGAAACATATTGCTTGATTCTGACATTCAATATACTACACTCGTGTTACGAAGGTGTCTACACATCTTCAAAAAAACTCAACTAGACCTTATCTATTTCAGGAGGACTGAAATGTACACGATGAATCGCACGGCAACAACAGAAATGGAAGTAACCAGCATCCGGCTGGAGCGAGATCTCAAAGACCGACTCAAAGATTTGGCAGGCAATCAGGGCTATCAAGCTTTGATTCGGGATGTGCTGTGGAATTATGTGCAGCAAAAGTCTGGAGACTATCAGCCACAATTGTCGCCAGAGGAGATACGAGCCAGCGTAGAGGCTACAGCTCAAACAGAAGAAAGGTGTGTGTTGACGGGCAAGTTAATCAGACCCCAGGAACGGATGCTGTTGGGGTTAACCAAGAGCGGCGAAATGGTGCCTCTCAGTATGGAGAGCTTAGCCAGGTAAGTTCAAGCTGGTTACTTCAAATTTTTAGTCAGCGGCAGACAGTCGTTACAGGTCTGCCAACGGAGCAGGGAGAGGCGATCGCTCACCCAGGTCATAGCCCTTAGCGATCGTCCGCTCCAGCCGTTGTACTCGTTTGTTTGAGTTAGGATGGGTCGCCAAAAAGTCGATATTTGCTCCTTCTTGCTGACTCAACCGTTCAAAAAAGTCTGTCGCTCCAGCAACGTGTCCATAGGTTTGCTGCAAAAGATTTAAGCCAAATTCATCCGCCTGCAATTCTTGCCCTTGGGAGAATTGAGCATTACTGATGCTGGACAGTCCAGAAATCGCTACATCCTGGAGTCCACCTGTATCCCCAAAGAAAACGGCAATGAGTAACTGCAAGACTAATCCTCTACTCAGCCGCCGCAGATGGTCACGGTTAGCAAAATGCCCCAATTCGTGCCCCAGTACCATCATCAGCTCATTCTCTGATTCTGTCTGAGCTAGTAGTCCCCGGTAAATGATGACGCGATCGCCCGGAATGGCGATCGCATTCACCGTCGCATCAGGAATGTATAGCACCTGGTAGTCGTGATCTTGCTGTTGCTCAGGGGGAAGATTTGCCTCCAGGCGATCAAGCAATTGATTGAGCGAGTCTTGAGCCGCCGATGGTTCTGCCATTTGCTCAAACACAGGCACGGTGAATGTACCCAATTGCCGCTCGACGCTAGGCGGAATTAGCCAGACCAACCCATTCACCAGCGCCCCAAATAGCCAGAAGGCAAAAAACACAACCGCGATGATTAATCCAACGACGAGCAAAATTTGCCGCTTTTTAGGTTCTGGGTTGCGATCGCCGCGATAGCTTGCCGTTCCGGGCGGTAACTCAATCGGCATAGTCTAACTGCTCTTGACGGGACGGAAAGGATGGATGAAGTTGACGAAGGGGTAAAGCTGACGTGACTGAATCCACAATCTGCCTGTGCCGCTAAATCGGCAGACAAAGCCTTCTCCGCCAAAGATACCAGTTCTCAAGCCTTTGAACGACAAGCCGCCCAACATCTCAACGTTGTAGTTAAGCGTGTCTTCAAAAGCAACGATGTAGCCCGTATCTACGACATAATCTCCGGTCACGGGAATCTCGATGATTGCGCCAAACGAGCTAAACCAGAAGTCACCATAGCCCGTCACCTTCAGCAAAAACAAAGACTCGCCGCTAAAGAAGCCTTTGAAGCCCTGAAACTTACTGTCAATGGTGACGGTGGGACTAGCAGCGATAAAGCCTGAAGATTGCACCATCAAACCGCTATTGCCGTCAAAACAATAATGCCGAATGTCTCCCGGTACTCCTGGTGAAATCAGCAGTTCTCCGGGCTTGCCCTCAGCGGTAAATTCGCTAACAAACAGCGACTCACCACCCAACATTCGCCCCAGTCCTTTCATCAAGCCGCCCTGCACTTTAGACTTCATTTTGATGTGAGAGTCCATTGCTGCCATCGCGCCCGACTCGACGAGGACAGTCTGGTTTGCCTGAAGTTTGAGCGTTAAAGCGGCGTAGGCAGGAGCATGCTGAATCTCATAAGCAGTTTCAGTAGTCATATTAATTGCTTAAGAATGAGTAGTTTACTAATTTGTGGAGCAGGCAAGATGCCTGCTTGAGATGGACGGGCAGGATGCCCATCCCCACAAGTGGGTTTACCGGGGTGGCAATTTGCTGCCAATCAATCTGCCAAATGCCCCAGGGTTGTGAGTTTGGCAGAACAGCCGCCCCTGCCCCTGGAACCGACAAATCAGCCCTTCTCCACCCAAAAATGCGCCGACCCAGCTAGAGCCTGCCTTTGTGACTGAGAAATTCAACGTTTTTTCAAAGGCGACGATGTGCCCTGTATCAACGATGTATTCGCCGTCTACCTTAATTTCGTAAATGCCGCCAAAGGCGCTGAGCAGCACCAGCCCGCTACCGCTAGCAGTCAGCCAAAAAACCGATTCCCCTGAAAAGACCGACTTCAGCCCTTGAAATCCTAAGTCAAGGTCAACTCCGGGCGTGCTAGCCAAATATCCGGTGGATTGAACTACGAGGTCATGGGCACCCATCTGGTAGGGCAAAATGTCGCCCATCAGCTTTGGAGCCAGGTAAATTTCGGCGGATGTGGAGCCAGAGCGGAAGACGCTGAGAAACATCGATTCCCCGGCTAGCATTCGCTTTAATCCACCAAAAACGCCTCCTCCTTTGCCCTTTCGCAGCGTCGTGTTGACGTTCATATGACCGCTCATGGAAACCATCGCGCCTGCTTCGGCAACGAGTTCTTCTTGGGGTTCCATATCAATTTTGGCGATCGCACTATCGGGCTGATGTAAAATATCAACTTTCATTGAGAAGCCTTCTTATGTAAGAACTAGCGCAGCTTAGAGCGCAAAAACCTGACCAATCCATCACTGCTGCGAGACTGGAGATAAATGGTTCCCTGCCCGGTCAGGCGATTTACCAAGCCCTCACCTGATGTGACAGAGCCAACCAACCCACTGGCTAAGCGAATATTCATTTGGATGCTGGGTTCATAGGCAACTAGATGTCCGGTGTCTACCGTGAAATCGCCATTTACACGACGCTGGCTCAAGCCGCCATACGCGCCAAAAAACACCAGCCCACGACCGCTTAGCTTCAGCTTAAACAGCCCCTCTCCGGCAAACAAGCTCGAAAAGCCAGCCCACTGCACCCCCATCTGAACTCCGGGTGTGTGAGCAATGTAAGCACCAGGCTGAAAGCAAATCTCATTTCCCTGAAGCTCCATCAAACCGACATCGCCCACAGTAGACTGAGTTAAGACCA
The DNA here is from genome assembly GCF_014695745.1 of Leptolyngbya sp. FACHB-671. Classification (NCBI taxonomy): domain Bacteria; kingdom Bacillati; phylum Cyanobacteriota; class Cyanophyceae; order Leptolyngbyales; family Leptolyngbyaceae; genus Leptolyngbya; species Leptolyngbya sp. FACHB-671. The sequence continues at coordinate 18,048 of NZ_JACJOV010000042.1, forward strand.
GCTCCAGCGGTTGCTGAGTTTCATTCGTAAATACATTGACAAAGAGCGACTCCCCACCCAGAAACTTTTTCAACAGCCCAGGAACTAGACCGCCGGAAAACTCAGTTTTCATTGAGAGCTTTGCCGCCATGCTGGCCATTGCCCCAGCTTCAGCTGTGATGCGATCGCCCGGATTTAACGTCAAAAAAACAGTTGCAAAAGCAGGTTTATAACGGATCTCGTATTTCACCCACGTACCTCATCCCAAAGACATAAATACTCTACAAATCTGGCAGGCGAAATTTCGTTCTGTGGATCTTTTAAGAAAATGTAATTATGCCTCAAGCTCGTAAACAATTTGGACAACACTGGCTGCGTAGTGAAAAGGCGTTGCAGAAAATTGTGGCAGCAGCGGGGTTAGTGGAGGGCGATCGCGTCTTAGAAATTGGCCCTGGTCGAGGAGCCTTGACCCGGCCGCTTCTAGAAAAGGCAGCAGCGGTAGTTGCCGTTGAGATTGACCGAGATTTATGCAAGCTGCTAGTAGAAAAGTTAGGCAAAATTGATCATTTTTTGCTACTCCAGGGAGATGTCCTTTCCCTTGATTTAGAAGCTGCACTGGCGGCATTTCCAGACTTTCAGCAGCCCAACAAAGTGGTTGCAAATATTCCGTATAACATTACTGGGCCAATTTTAGAGAAGCTGCTGGGGGCGATCGCCACCCCAAACCCCCGCCCCTTTGAGGTGATCGTGCTGCTGTTGCAAAAAGAAGTTGCCCTGCGGCTGTGTGCCCGTCCTGGCTCCAGAAACTATGGGGCGCTATCTGTGCGAGTGCAGTATTTAGCCGAGTGCGAATGGATTTGTGATGTCACGGCTAAAGCCTTTCAGCCGCCACCCAAAGTTGATTCCGCTGTCGTGCGATTGCGTCCACGCCAGTTTCATCTGCCTGTAACCAATGTTCGTAAGCTGGAAACTTTGGTGAAGCTGGGGTTTGCGACAAAGCGTAAGATGTTGCGAAATAACTTGATGAGTGTGGTGGAGCGCGATCGCCTCAACCAGTTACTAGAACAACTCGAAATCAACCCCCAAGCCCGCGCCGAAGATTTAAGCGTCGAGAATTGGGTGGCATTGAGTAATCAGTTAGCAGAAGAAGTTAAGGACTGAGGTAAATATGCGGAAAGATTCTAGCTGTTTAGCTTAATCTGCATAATATGCAGAAATAACCTGCTTATTATGCAGATTCGGTGTGTTGTGCAGAACCATCCTGCCTATCCACCAACCATTAGGATCTTATGCGGAAAATTTCAGTCTATTATTTCAGTCTATTAATAGTTATGCGGCTTAATTATCTACAATCCTTGGGCGTCTTCTAAACTCCATCTCGAAATGCAAATTGAACAATACACTCCTCAGCATCTTGATGCTATTGTTCGTCTTTCGCTTCGGGCATGGACTCCAGTTTTTGAATCGATTCAGAATGCGATGGATGCCGACGTGTAC